>CALDPP010000029.1 GCA_937911345.1 uncultured euryarchaeote
TCCTTTAGGTTCATCAAGCAACTGTTTGAATGCCGGTTGATGAATTTGTCTCTTGGTATTACTCAGAAACTGTGGCACTGGTAATTATCACTGGAATTACTGGGCGGTCATAAGCCCCGGTTTCTACTTCTGACAAAGTAGTTACATGTTCGCAACCTGAAATTACCTTACCAAACACGGTATGTACGCCATTCAACCAATCATGTTCTGTGATATCATCTGGCATTATGAAAAACTGTGAACCACCGGTATTTGGTTGAGAGGTTTTAGCCATTGAAACCATGCACGGCAGGTGTCTAAGTCCATTATCGGCTTCATCTGGCAAAGTGTAGAGGGTTTCGCTGTCACAATCGGCGGAGTTACTCATGTACTGGCCGTCACAATAACCGTACCAATGAGCGGCATACCCACCAGTTCCGTCATTGTTTTCGAAGTCTCCACCTTGAATCATAAAGTTGTCAATTATTCGGTGAAAAGTTACATTATCGTACATACCAGCTTGTGCCAAACTCCTCATATTGTCAGTATGAATTGGCGCTAAATCATGGTACAATTCAATTTCAATAGTATATGTTAGTGTTTCATTATCAGCAGATTCTGCATGTATTATGTTCATTGTAACATAACTGCTATTACCATCGTAAAGGGTATGATTATCAGCATTGCTATTGGTAGAATCTTCGCTTTCTATACAGCCTGGCGCTAAGCACACTAACATCAATAGCGATGCTAAGTAGACACTCTTTGCCCTGCTAGTGAGGGTGAATAATCCGTTCATGGATTGCCCATGATTTGGATGTTATTAACCTGTAACAGTGACTTAGATTACGCTTCTGCTGCAGAATCACTAGACCCTGGTGCATCCAACTTGCCCATAACCATCATTACGCCGATAACGATGTGAGTCAGCATAGTTACTGGGAAAATCATATCAAAATATGCTGGATTATTCATGATTGGTGCAAGACTAAATCCAAGTCCAACAGGCATTAATAATGACCACATGTAGTCCATTCCCGATGGTTTTTGCATCATAAATGCCGTCACACCAACAAGAATCATTGCCATTCCCCACATAACAGGCATCATTGCCCATCCAGAGTTTGCTGCATCCCAGGAAACCCTAATTGAAGTCATTTGATCGTTTTCATCGTCCCATGCTAAATCATCATCAGCATCAATCTCGATGTCATTTGCATTGATAGAATTGACATTGCCGCCAAAACCAGCCATGAATAACGCCAGTGCAGCGATAATACACATACCGCCAACCGTTAGCATCTGTTGATGCATCTCTCCAGCACCTTTCTTCATTTTTTGGATTAGTAGGTACAATCCGCCAAACATAATCACGATGCCAGTTGTAGCAATTGCTAGCATTATCATCAGTGTCATCCTTTCTTCTTCCATCAGTATTTTTATTGCATCTGCACCTACTTCGTTTGTTTGTGGCCAGCTAAAAAAAGCTACCATCAATAATATTGGTCCACCTGCAAGCATGTATGGTGTTAAATCTCTCCCCATGGGAGAAAATCGCACTATTTGCCTATAACCGTTGCTACATATATGCAACTAGAGAGCCTTATTTGGCGGGTTAGCAAGAATTACCAAATTAATTCAACACAAAATTCAAGCAGATTTTGTGGTTGAAATAATAACGGCGCCAATCTTGTATGGGTCGCCATTTGAGGCTGGTCGGCGATCTTCCAGTCTACCGACCCAACCGTCAGTTGGTACTGATGCTGGAACTCTAATTGATGCTCCACGATCAGAAACTCCGTATGAGAATTGATCGATTGCTTGAGTTTCGTGAAGTCCGGTTAGTCTCTCTTCATTGTGTGCACCGTATACTGCCATGTGCTTGTCGATGTTTCTACCAAATGCTTCACAGATTCTGTCAAACAATTCTTTGCCGCCAACATCTCTCATTTCACCGTTTGAAAAGTTAGCGTGCATTCCAGAACCATTCCAATCGCCCTTGATTGGTTTTGGATGGTACTCAATGTAATAGCCATAGCTTTCTGTTAGCCTGTCTAACAGGTATCTAGCAACCCATAATTCATCTCCAGCACGCTTGGCACCTTTGGCAAAGATTTGGAATTCCCATTGACCACATGCTACTTCTTGGTTAATTCCTTCGAAGTTGATTCCTGCCTCAAGACAGATGTCTGCATGCTCTTCAACCAATGCTCTTCCGTGAGTGTTCTTTCCTCCAACTGAACAGTAGTACAAACCTTGAGGGCCTGGATATCCACCGACAGGGAAACCTAGTGGCAATTGAGTTTCGACGTCCATAATGAAATATTCTTGCTCATAACCAAACCAGAAATCATTGTCGTCATCATCGATAGTTGCTCGACCGTTTGATGGGTGTGGTGTACCATCAGGATTCATTACCTCGCACATTACGAGATATCCATTCACTCTTTGTGGGTCAGGGAAAATAGCAACAGGCTTCAATAAACAATCAGAGGCGCCGCCGTCTGCTTGTCGTGTTGAAGAACCATCGAACATCCACATTGGACATTCTTCCAATGTTCCGGTAAAGTTCGAACGAACCATTGTCTTGGATCGCATGTTTTGTGTTGGTTCATACCCGTCTAGCCAAATATACTCTAACTTCGCTTTGTCAATCATAGTTATCATTCGCGTCGAAATGTGGACGGTATATTAACCATACGCACAATATTTTGTAGTTTTTTTGTGTGTTTGTTGGATGTTATTACTAAAAAATTAATCATTCAAATATTTTATTTACTGATTTTATGTATTTTTTATGCATTTGCGCGAGATTTTGTTGGGATTTGAACAATTGAGTAAACTTCAATTTTGTTAGAGAGCTGTGTCATTTTACTCAGCGGGGCAACATCTATGATGCGTCTGAATTTGGTATGGGCATGGATGATAGTGTGATGAGTATCGAGAACAACCCGCAGATGAGACAGTTTATCCAACTGTGGATGATGAGTGGAGGTATGGTCTTGTCCACAGTTAAAGAAATCCTTGATGATGGGCGGCAAATTGAGATGCCTGAAATGATGGGTCGGGATTTCAAAGCAGAGATTAAGGAATTGAGTGAGTCGTTCAGTGAAATTGTATCGAGGTTTAAGTGATGGAAGTCCCAACAGGAAGTCATGTTAGAAGATGGCGAAAAAGCCTCGGTATAACCCAAAGTAAACTTTCTGAAATGAGTGGTGTTGCTCAATCCGTAATTGCAAAAGTAGAGAATGAGGCTGTTGATCCAAGAGTATCAACTCTGCGTAAGTTAGTCGAGGCCTTATCTAGATTTGAAAATCCAGATTTGCTGCATACTGTACAAGACATAATGACTACAGATGTTGCGGCTTTGAAATTTGAAGACACAATCCAAGTCGCCATTGACAGAATGGTAAAAGATGGCATTAGTCAGTTGCCCGTGCTGTCTAACGAAGGGAATATTTTGGGTATCGTTTCTGAAGATAGTATTTTGCAAAAGGGGGCGCATAGAAATGGTGTAGTTGGCCAAGTCATGCATACTAGTCCTGCAATTGTAGATATTGGTTTATCGGTTTCAGAAGCAAGGAGAAGATTGACTGAGGTCGAAGCGCTTCTTGTAGTTGAGGGAGATTTGCTGGTTGGCTTGGTAAGTAGAATGGATTTGGTAAGAGCACTTAGACTGAACAGTATAGCATGATTACTGATTGTTTGCCGCGTCCTCCCCTTGAGGAGTGATTAGTACGTTGCTGCCGTCTCGATAAATCACCGGTATTTCTACTGTCGATACACTTGGAATTATATGCATTGAACATGATGGAGTGCAAGCTGGTGGGAGATAGTCCTCGCCAGATTCTGATAGAACAAATGTGATTCCATGTCCGGCTGGAAGTAGTGCGTCAA
>CALDPP010000030.1 GCA_937911345.1 uncultured euryarchaeote
TGTCCATTAGTTTTCTGACATCAAGGTGTTGATCCCACTTGTGTGATGATTTGCCGGAGGAATTCCTGTACCGTGCAATGAATAGATATTCGAAACTAGTGAGAAGGGCACCGATAGTTGTCACTAATGGCAACTTTATGCCATTTCTAAATGTCAACCAAGAAACCAGCATGAGTAATTCTGTGAACGATAGAATAGTATGTAACACGGCCTCATAGCCTACTGGCATACTAGTAACACTAACGTATATCCACCTGATTATCGCAACAATAGCAATTTGAAATAATATTATTGGAACAACCGAATGAAAATACTTCTGAGTTCGGAAAATTGTTGTGAATTGCCCTTGCTTAGGTAACTCATGTTGCTTGGAGAACTTATCGAGTATGGTTTGTAATCCTTGAGCACGTCTTACTTTTTGCCTGCTCTGTCCTTCTACTGTTGTGGGTGCGAAATCAATGAATGAAGCATCTTCATCAAAGATACTACGCAAACCGCCGAATCGAATCAAAGAAGCAATCTGAGCATCATCTGCATTCGATTCGGTAAGCAAATCATCAGTCCGAAATGCACCATGGCGCCACATCATACACGACCCCTCGAGAAAAGGGGTACTGTCACGCTTAGATTCAGCGATTCTCAACATTTCATACAATGAGCGATAATCCTTCTCGCCGTGTAATTCTGTTTGACGATTGGCTCGGCTACCTACTGCTCCGATTGCTGGGTCACTAAACCAGCCATGTAACCGCTTGATTGTGCCTTCACTGATTAAAGCATCAGCATCTGTCATCAATACCAATCCACTGAATGATTGCTGGCCTAGACTCTCAAGAGCTAGTTTTACTGCACTCGTTTTCCCCAATCTTTCTGGCATCTCAATGACTTGACTGTCAGAGAATACTGAGGGATTATTGCTGAGCCATTGCTTTACTTTGTCAACACTATCATCTGATGATGCTGAATCAATGACGAGTAAGGAGGTTTGGAATGGATAGTTGCGATTTAGATCATCGAGTTTCTTCTCGATGACTAAACTCTCATTCCATATTGGTAACAAAATCATTAGCTCAGTATCATGAGATTCTTCAGGGTAATCTAATGCTAAACGATTCCATCGCTTGGCTTTCATTCGGTAAAATAGCAGAGGTAGTGCAACCAATGCACCGAGAACTATCTCGGTTGTGGCTGCTGCTAACAACATGATTATCGCAACTATGTTTGCAATATTACTTCTCCCACAGTTATACTGGTTTTAGGGTACATTTGACCACTATCCTATTGAAACCACATAGTTAGGCACAATCATGCGCAAGGTATTGCATGTTGGCCCGTGTAATACTCCTGGTGGCATGGCGAAAGTAATTGAAATTCTGTCGGAAAATCCGCCAGAAGGCTGG
>CALDPP010000031.1 GCA_937911345.1 uncultured euryarchaeote
TGACCTTGTCCTTGACCTTGTCCCTGACCTTGTCCTTGACCTTGTCCTTGACCTTCGCCTTGTTCACCTTGGCCGCCGGCTTCAGATTCTCCGCCACCGTTAGTTCCGCCATTTCCTGAGCCTTGGCCAGATTCTGTGAAGTCTGGATCATAAGCATCTGGAATACCGTCTCCGTCGGAGTCAGAGTACTCACCGTCGTTAGGGTCTGTTGGATAAGCGTCAGAACTGTCTGGCTTACCGTCACCATCGGTGTCAGCATTGTTCGGGTTAGTACCCGTTGCATACTCTTGAGAATTGGTCAATCCATCTCCATCAGGATCTGCATTTCCATCTCCACCGTTAGTGGGGTTCATTCCATTGTTGACTTCCCAGCCATCAGGCAATCCATCGCCATCGCTATCAGCATTATTCATATTAGTGCCTTGGTTTTGTTCCTCTGCATTGGTTAAACCGTCTCCGTCCCAATCAGCTCCACCATCAGATGGATCGTTTGGGTCAGAACCGTCACCGCTTACTGCTGAAACAGCAGATAGTGCTAGAAACAATGCCAAAAGCATACTCATTAATTTTCTGTTCATGTTTTTTACTTCCTTAGTTTTTACATAGAGAACCCGCTGTTCTCTCTTTCCATTCCTGGTGCAGTAATTTTCTGGGCCAAGATATGGGATTGACGCGATGCTACGCTGAGATTATTGTTGAAATCAAGGTTAAAATAGACTCTTGCTGACGCACATTCGTGTGCAAAATAGGCTTTCTGTTGCCTGTTTAGTCTATTTATTTTTGATTGATTTATATTCTCCAAATTCATCGCTTTTCACGGGTCGGTCTTAGGGAACCCAGCGTTCCCTCTACCATCCACACTGGTCTTCGACTATATCAATGGCGCGATAATTTGCGTTTTTACGCTAGAGTAATTTCATCATTGATTTGTGTGGCCCGATACCAGAGATATCGTAGGGTTCATCGATTATTTTCCACCCTTGTGATTGATAAAATGGTATTGCGTGTTCTCTGGCTTGAAGCAAACCAATTTTAGCCGATAAGTGTGATTTGGCAGCTTCTTCTAGTCCCGATAAGACCATCGCTGCGAATCCTTGTCGGCGGTAATCGTTCAATGTCCCCATTTGACGAATTTGAATTGCAGGACGGTTTGTCGAATCGCCTAGTGGGCCAAATCCGGGTATTTTTGCTGCCCCGGGGCCTGCATGGTCGGCGCCTGAACCGTCAACACCTTCTGGAATCAAGTGGGCTCTTCCCACTGCAACCACTTTGTCATCTTGTTCCACCCAAGCATGAATCGCTTGGTCGTCATCATCGAGAATTTCTGCCCCGCGCTCAAAGCCCAGCGGTTCACGCAAAACAGCATACCGGCAATTATAGTAGGCCAGTGACGGGGGTTTTCCGGGTAGAGAAATAGATAGCAATGAAATCAGCCTTGAGTAGATTGAGTGAAGGCGTTAGATGACTTAAACAAATCTCTATCGTGATAAGACGCGTTGAAATATAACTTGCTAATCCGCCTAATTACTGCACGGATGTCGGAGCGGCTACGTCGGGGATTGCAAATCCTCTTACCTGGGTTCAAATCCCAGTCCGTGCTCCATTAACTGATTATAGCACAAATAATCAAAAGCGATGAATGACCAGCGAGCAATCACTTGGGGGCTTGACACTGCCAGAATTAAACAGCAATATTGACAGTGTTGGCACAGGATTTGCCGCATTTCTATCACCTCCGGGACCAGAAGTGATTCGGTTTACCGTGGGGCAACCAGATTTTGCCACGCCAACCAAGGTGGTTGATTCAGCCAAGGCTGCTCTTGATCGTGGTGAAACTGCGTACACTAGAACTCAAGGTTCTCCTGAATTATGTGATGCCGTTTCGAAACACTTGGCGTCTCATAGTATCGAGATTGAGCCAGAAAACGTTGTTGTTGCACCTGGTTGCAAGCAAGCGGTACTGTATGCTATGATGGCTACTCTTAACCCAGGTGACGAGGTTTTACTGTTAGCACCAGCATGGCCATCCTATGATGGAATGTTGAAGCTAATCGGCGCAGTTCCTGTTCACGTACCGGTAAAACGAGATGATTACCACCCTGATTTTGCGGCCCTAGAAGCAGCTATCACGCCTAATACCAAGGCAATAATGGTAAATTCACCAAACAATCCTACCGGAGCAGTATATCGTCCAGAAGAAATTGGGAAACTGGTAGAATTAGCAGTCAAGCATGATTTATGGATTATTGACGATATGATTTATGCAACTCTAGTTTGGGCTGATTATGGTTATACTTCACCATCTACTTTCCCAGGTGGCAAAGAGCGAACTCTCACTATCGGCGGTTGGTCGAAAGGCTGGGCTATGACCGGTTGGCGCTTGGGATGGATTGGCGGAAGTACTGAAGTTGCTAATGCCGTTAAGAAAATCAATGCCAGTGCGGCAACCCACGTCGCGACATTCTTGATGCCTGCAGCGATTACCGCACTATCATTGGAAGAAGAAACCCAAATGATGGCTGATTCGTTCAAAGAGCGTTGCGAAGTAATTTACCAACTGCTCGATGCTTTGCCTGGCGTTACTGTACCAAAACCGGAAGGGGCATTTTACGCCCTGTGTGACATAACCGGTACTGGGATGAGTGATATTGAATTCGCTAACCGTGCTCTAGAAGAAGCGCAAGTTCAGCTTATCCCTGGTTCGCTAATGGAAGGCGGAGAAGGTTTCGTACGAATCTCTTATGCAACTTCGATGGAGAACATCGAAGAAGGTGTCAAGCGTTTGAGTAATTGGCTTAACAGCCTTTGAAAAAACATGCTTTGATAACCGCAAAGCCTTGATTAGATTCCATGCCAGATGAGCGTGCAGACTGGATTGATGACGCAATCAATGGCGCGCAGTCTATCCATATTCTTGGTTCGGGCTTGAACCCTGAGCGGCCTGCTCACAGAGCGATACACGACTTAGATGGCAGAGGTTGGCGGCTTGTGCCAATTCACCCCAGAGATGCTGGTAGGTGCATCTTAGGCCGAGTAATTCGTCGAGAAATTGAGGATGGAATTATTCCCGACATTGTGGTATTTTTCCTTGCCCCAGAACGTGCCAAGGCGGCAATATTAGCCATGATAATGCAGTATGGCTCTAATGACATGCCGTTGATATGGCTGCAGCGTGGTGCTGAAAGTGATGAGCTAAGTGAGATGCTCGAAGATAGTGGGCTAAAGCACGTCAAGAATGATTGCATAGTTGAATACATCACTAGAAATGACATGTATAGAGATCCCGTAGTTGAAGATAAGCCGTGGTTTAGACAAATTAGCGATGAAGATGGCAGCGGCTGTTCGGTTTGGCAAGCCTTTGAGCCGCTTGGCGAGGGACATGACTTCTCAACTGAATTAGAGTGGGTTGGTGATTTAGAAGACTTAGAACAGTCAGAACATACCATCGCTCGCTATATTCGAAGCCTAGTAAATGAAGATGAGAATCTGCTTGAGGCGGCAATACGTCTTAGTTAAGATTCAATAATTCGGTTAAGGGTTCCACCGCTGCCAAATGTTGCATAGTACAAATCGCCATCTGGTGAGAACCTCAGAGGAAGGGGTGTGCCGAGTTGCGTCGCAATGCTAGTTTCGTCAGAATCCCAACCAATAAATGCTCCAGTTTCGTTGTATTGCGGCGTGAAATCTATGCGGACAATTTCATGGCCTTTGGGTAAAAGAGTGTTCCATGAACCGTAAACGGAGGCGTAAACCGTATGTCCACCATTATCTGACAACCCAGGAAGGGGAGCATTACTCGGCCTTACATCAATGCCGTTCATCGAGGTGTGCGGCGTCCATTTAGCAATAGGACCAATCGTTCCTTCTGGCACAGGATTACTTGGGTCGTCATCTGGCCAACCGTAATCCTCACCTTCAATCAATAAATTGACTTCTTCAGGTGGATGATCGCCCTCCCAATCTCTGCCATTATCGGTGAATAAATAGCCCATTGATTCAACATATACGCCATCAAATGAGTTACGCACACCAGAGGCTATGATGCCGTGGTCGCCGGTCGCTCCGTCAACCCATAGCAACGCAGCATTGCGAGAATCGTCTTCATCACAAATATTGCACGTTGAGCCTGAATGCCAAATCAAAGTACCATTTGGTAAGACATTGATTGCATTAGTCTGATGATTGCCAATTGGAATATCATCAATCAAAACAACCTGCTCGCCTAAAGACCAATTCTCGCCCACTGAATATCTTGACAACTTACCTGCCTCAGAGACAAATAGTGACTCACCATCAAAATGGACGCCATGTGGCCTATCAAGGCCAGTAAGAATTGTTTCGTAATCGAAATCATCAGAGATATTCATGACCATAATCCGGTCGCCGTCGCGGTCGCAAATCAGTAACTCATCAGCACTAGCCCACTCTAGGCAAGTCGGACCGCCCAATCCTGAAGCCACCTTTTCGACTTCAAATCCGTCAATGTGTACTAGGTTTAACGGCGTTGTGTAAGGATAGATTTGTCGTGCAAACATCATCAATAAGATGACCAGGAAAACCGGTAGAATATGTCGCCACCAGCGCACTTGAATCAACTCCAATCAGAATGGTGAGCGGTATTCTTTGACATCTTCAGCAATACGTAGTAGTTGGTTATACTTGGCAACACGGTCAGAACGTGCTGGTGCTCCGGTCTTGATTTGGCCGGCTCTTGTACCAACTGCCAAATCAGCAATTGTAACATCTTCTGTCTCACCACTGCGGTGTGAGATTACATTGTTGAAGCCATTAGATGATGCTAAATCCATTGATTCTAGTGTTTCAGTTACCGTACCGACTTGGTTAACCTTGACTAACATAGCATTAGCAGCACCCAACTCAATGCCTTGAGCTAATCTTTCAGCCTGAGTAACGAACAGATCATCGCCGACAATTTGCACTCTGCTACCTTCTGCCTTGGTGAAGTTAGACCAGCCGCGCCAATCATCCTCAGCAAAACCGTCTTCGATAGACAAGATTGGATAATCATCTAACCAACCTGAGTAAATGCTAGCTAATTCTTCACTAGAAATTGCTTTACCATCCATGTGATACTTGTCATCACGGTAGAATTCTGTTGCTGCAACATCAAGCGCAATACCCATTTCTTCAACTGAATATCCTGCGCCTTCAATGGCTCTTACCATGTACTTCAGCCCCTCTTCATTGGCTGGAAGATTAGGTGCGAAGCCCCCTTCATCACCAACTCCGCCAAGCAGACCATCGGCCTTCAGTTCCTTCTTGAGCGAGTGATATGTTTCAACACCAGCTCTAAGTCCCTCTTCAAAGGTGTCAAAACCGTGTGGCATAACCATGAATTCCTGGACGTCAACATTGCTCGCTGCATGAGCACCGCCGTTGAGAATATTCAGCATTGGTACTGGCATTAGCCCACCAGATACACCACCAATGTACTTCCACAGAGGTAGTTCGTGAACCGCTGCGCCCGCATGTAGACAGGCAAGAGAGGCTCCTAGCATAGCATTAGCACCTAGGTTGGCTTTGTTTGGTGTACCATCAAGCTCGAT
The DNA here is from genome assembly GCA_937911345.1 of uncultured euryarchaeote. Classification (GTDB taxonomy): domain Archaea; phylum Thermoplasmatota; class Poseidoniia; order Poseidoniales; family Poseidoniaceae; genus MGIIa-L1. Next base: position 5,568 of record CALDPP010000031.1, read on the forward strand.
CATTACTTCGTCGATGATTTTCTGTTCATCAACCGGCAGGCCAACCAAGGCTTCCTCAATTCTTTGAGTAACATTCTCTACTGCTTGAGTGACGCCCTTGCCAAGATACTTTGACGCATCGCCATCACGCATTTCTAACGCTTCATAGGCACCAGTAGAGGCTCCAGAAGGCACCGCTGCACGCCCCATTAGTAAGCCGTCAACATAACAGTCAACTTCGACGGTTGGATTGCCACGGCTATCAAGTACCATTCTTGCATTTAATCCGGAGATTTCGTTAGACATTGGTTTGCCTCATGCCTGCCACTTGAACTCGTCATTTGAATAAAACGGATTTCTTGCAAAACACGATAATTTCGCATATTTTACCGTATCTAGGAAGTTAATTTCCGAAAATAGACTGAAAAAGTCTCTTCGACGAGGTTTAATATACCAATACCGGAACTCCGCAACATGGCCCGAATCGCTGAAATTGACCGTGCAATCCTTGCCCACCTGCGAAGAAATGGAAGAATGTCCTGTGTTGAACTTGCTAAAGACATAGGAGCTTCAGAGAAAACCATTCGAACCCATATGAAAAAAATGGAAGAAAATGGCATCATTAGAGGCTATACCATTAGAGAAGGTGGTGTTGGATTAACTGCATTAGTTAGAATCAAGGTTCTACCAGGTGCGGAAATTGGCTCATTTGCTTCCGAAGTTACCGGCTGGGACGGCATTGAAATCATCTACGAAGTTTCAGGTGATGCGGATCTTGTTGCTTTGGTTCACGTTGATGATACTATGGCGCTAAGAGCACTGCTTGACAAGATGTGGATGGCTGCGCCGAATGAAATTGGTTCGACAACTACTGAACTTGTTCTCGAACAATATTGACACTGGGCACAGTGTGTCTTTGACCTATTTCAACAACTCGTAAGCAGATTAGTAATATCGCTCAATGTAGGTGTAGGCTCTATCAAACAATTCTTGGTCTGTGTGCATCTTGAACTTGAACAGAGCTTTGCGCAATTCCATCTGAACATCTCTTTTTCCTGCGTTCGTTGCTTGCCATCCATCAAATCGAACATTGCGAACGATACTGTCAATCTCATCAACAATCTGCTCAA
>CALDPP010000032.1 GCA_937911345.1 uncultured euryarchaeote
ACCAACAAGTTGAGGCGCATCTCAAAGAACAGGGCAAGACTATCGAAATGAGTGATGCCGCTTACAGCGGAGATTTACCAGAAGGTCACAACGGGTTTGGCTTAGCTACCGTTGGTAAGCGTGGAGATCAGTTAGTCGACGCCAAGACCTATGCAGAAATTAAAGCAAAGACTTTGCAAACCGTTAGAGGAACCGTTCAAGCAGACATTTTGAAGGAAGACCAGGCGCAAAACACCTGTATTTTCTCAACTCCATTTGCTCTCAAACTAATGGGTGACGTACAACAATACTACATTGACCATGGAGTAAGAAATCACTACTCAGTCTCTATTTCAGGCTACCATATTGCAGAAGCTGGTGCTAACCCAATTACCCAGTTAGCCTTCACTTTGGCTAATGGTTTCACCTACGTTGAATATTACCGCAGCCGTGGCATGGACATCAACAAGTTCGCACCGAACTTGTCATTCTTCTTCAGTAACGGACTTGACCCTGAATACACAGTTATTGGCAGAGTCGCTAGAAGAATCTGGGCAGTTGCAATGCGCGATTTATACGGTGCTGATGAGCGCTCTCAGAAACTTAAGTATCACATTCAAACCAGCGGCCGTAGCCTACACGCTCAGGAGATTGACTTCAACGATATCAGAACTACTTTGCAAGCACTACTAGCGATTCAAGATAATGCTAACTCACTACACACTAATGCTTACGATGAAGCGATTACTACTCCAACTGAAGAAAGTGTTAGGCGAGCACTTGCAATTCAGTTGATTGTTAACAAAGAATCTGGTTGGACTAAGACAGAGAATCCAATGCAGGGTTCATTCATTGTTGATGAGTTAACCGATTTAGTTGAGGCTGCAGTATTGGAAGAATTCGAAGCCATCAGTCGACGTGGTGGTGTACTCGGTGCAATGGAGACCATGTATCAACGTGGTAAGATCCAAGATGAATCGATGTATTATGAGCACTTGAAACACGATGGAACCTTGCCAATTATTGGCGTCAATACTTTCCAAAATCCAAATGCTCAAGCCTTTGATGAATCCGCTGCTGATGACTTCGAAATGGAGTTAGCAAGAGCAACTCCTGAAGAAAAGCAAGAGTGCTTAGAGCGTGTTGAAGTGCGTCAAACCAGTGAAGCGGAACAAACTACTGCGGCACTAAAACAACTGCAAGAAGTAGCTCGTTCAGGTGGCAATGTGTTTGAGGAATTGATGGAGACTGTCAAGGTCGCAAGTCTAGGTCAGATTACTGATGCTCTGTTCAAAGTTGGTGGACAATATCGACGTAATATGTGATATTGTTTTCTTGGTATTTATCGCTTACTATGGCCTATGATAACCTATTTATATTAACAAAACAGATTGTGAAATTACCATTTCTACCTTTGAATAAGTTCATATACTATCCCGACAATAGTTGAAAGTTATGAAAGACGCAATTGATTTGATACTGATGGCATACAAGGCGCATGTGAAGAAAAATTACTCTAGGCGAGATGAATTACTGAGAGTTTCGACTAAAACAGAAACTGCAGTTGACCAATTCATTCAGTTCTTTGAAACAATATCTAGTGTAGAAACAAATACTCCCCAAAGTGAAAAAAACCGAATGGTAGAACAAGTTCTTAGAGAAAAGTACCAACTTTAATTCTCTAAAAATTCGCTTATCTCCCTGCTAGAGCAGATTGAAAGTTCCTCTAGAACAACCGCTAGATCCTTACCTTCAATCAGTAGTTCTCTAATAGATAATTGAATCTTGGAATTCCAGTATGTCCAGTTTGAAGTACTGGGTAAAGCTTCGATGCCTTGCCCTTTAGTCTGCAATAATTGATTTTGAAAATCCTTATCTGAAGCATACTTGGCAATGTTCAACAATAGCATAACCTTGACCTTGTTTTCTTGCCAATCCTGGCGCATAGTCGAGTCTTCTCTGTATTGTCCCAACTGCCAAACTCTGAGACCGTAATCTTCATCTGATTCATGCTCTTTTGGACCCGTAGCAAAAATTTCACCTCTCGCTATAGATTCATTAGGGAATTTCAAGGCCTGAAACGCCTGTTCGACACTATGCCATCGGCTTCCATTGAATTCGAATCCATTTTCTACAATCTGAAAATTATCGGTACATTCTGGGCCGATGGTTTTGCTGAATGAGCCATCAGGGTTTTTGCTAACAAGGAAACATCGTCCGCCCATGGAGTGAATTCACCTGTGCTTATTCTTCAACCTAATGTTGCATACATGGGTAGCGTCTATATCGACCCACTGAAAGCCCTTTGTATGGCGAAATAAAATACAAAGGATTGTTGGG
>CALDPP010000033.1 GCA_937911345.1 uncultured euryarchaeote
TCAATCAAATATCCTGATGAAAAAACCAACAAAACCGTTAATCCGACCATGAAGCCAACGAATCTCTTAGAAGTGTGTGTGTAAGTCAACAAATGAGCATCTTGAATTGGTGGTTGAACTCCAATATCTAATAATTCATCCATACAAATCAACCAAATGCTTCGACTGCTTCTGTGAAGGTATCGGCAAAAAGGTTTGCATCTTCCTCTGTATTGTAAAAATATGCTGACGCTCTTAGGGAGCCGTTTTGATGGCCACGTGCATTGAACCATGAATGTACACAGTGCTGTCCACTCCGAACCATCACGCCAGCAGCCTCATCAAGCAAAATTGCGATATCATGAGATGGTAAGTCACCCATCAATATTGAACAAATTCCACCTCTATGTGTAGGGTCTTCTGGCCCTATGATTTCAATCGCATCTAAATGCTTGATTTTATCGGTAATAATTCGATTGAGTTTAATTTCATGTTCATGAACTGCATTCATATCTAATTTAGATAAGTAATCAATTGCTTTGCCACTAGCAATCATACCAGCAAAATTCCCTAGGCCTCCTTCAAATCTTGATGGTGGTGCTGCCCATTTCATCGAATCATAATGCGAAGTCTCTACAGTCTGGCCACCAGATTGAATCGAGCGAAGTGAATCAAGCAGATCATAGCGCCCCCATAATCCACCCATTCCCGATGGCCCACACATTTTGTGAATTGAAAATGAAATGAAATCAATGTCTAAATCTTGTACGTCTACTCGCATGTGGGGTGTTGATTGGGCACCATCTACTGCAATCAAAGCATCATATTGATGGGTAATCTTGGCGATTTTCTTTATTGGTATTGAAATTCCATCTAAATTGCCAACTTGGCTTAACGAGACCATTTTTAGTCGGTCACCAACTTCTTCACATAGTTGTTCAAACTTTTCAACATTGAATGTATTGTCTGGGTTAGATTCTACGATTCTGTGTTCAATGCCCTGCTCATCTGCTAATTGAAGCCAAGGAACTAGATTTGAATTATGTTCTCTATCTCCAGTAATAATTACGTCACCTTTTTGCCACGTCATACCTTTGGCAATTTGATTGATGGAGTGGGTAGTGTTTCGTGTGAAAACAACTTCACTAACTGATCCTGCGTTGATAAATTTAGCAATCGAATTTCTTGCTTCAGAAACTAAGCGAGATACTTGCGTACCGTATCTATGTACTGAACGACCACCACATCCAGGGTACATGCTGTAGTAATCACTAATTGAATTGATAACGGAATCTGGTTTCAAAGTCACACAAGCATTGTCCAAATATGCTGGAGCATTGTCCCCCCTTAAGGTCGGAAAGTCCTCACGCAAATGGGAAAACATCACCAAGCCTCCGTATCCGGTATTGTATCAACATATGGAATATTGGTGTTGCATGATTGGCAATTAAATCGTGATGGGAATTCTTTGTTACAGCCTGAACATACTGAACCGATGATGCCTGTTTTAGTTTCACAGCCTTCTTCTGGACATGGTACAGAAATTTGGCCATCCAATCCCATTGTTAACTCAACAGGAGCACTACATTCAGGACACTTTGCATCAGTGGAGATATTTAGCTGCTCTTGACTCATTTCTATTTCAGCTGTTAAGGCTGCAGAGGTACTAATCTTTGTTCCAGTACCTAGCATTCTTTGAGGATACCAAATTAGCATTAATATCAACGGAATGAGCATTACACCTGTCAGTACATGAACGATTAGAGTGAAGTATGCTTCATTATTCCTCGACGCAACAAAGTTTACCCCACTCCATGCTGAGATGAAGGTTGCTGAGAACCAAACGAGAAGCATAGAACCCCAACCACCAAGTGAGTGTTCATACATGTCACGCTCCATAATTCGAACATCCTCGTGGACATGGTGTACCTGAACGTGAAGGTCACGAGTATCGCTCACTGCTTTCCAGAAGAAGTAAGTGAAGAAGACTACCACCAACATGATTAGAGTTCCATACATCATATCCGAAAGCGCCATTTCTGAAGGCCAATCTGGATTGTTTTGATGGAAAAATACGTTGGCAAAAAGCATACCATTCCAAACTAACATCATGGTGATTGAGTGGATTCGCATAACTGGAAATTCAATCCAAACATAGTAAAGAAACACCACCCAACAGACAATGGATAGCAACATTTGGAAGAATGAAAATGAGCCAGTTCCCGTGATTCCTTCCATTCCAGTGACTAATGAATCACCACCTGATACAATGTCTGCAGACACTGCACCAAGGATGAATGCCATTATACCAAATGCTAGCATGAGGTAATTTTCTTTCTTCCAATCATTCTTGGCGAGTAAAAACATGAATTTCCATTGTTTTCTGATTTCATCAATTCGTTCAAAAATTGGGTGAATATCGCCTACTTTGACCTTTAATTCCATATCTCGAAGCCTAAATGGCATCCCATCAGTAGTCTCAGTTGACTCACCTGATGGCTCGGTCATGGCTAACGCTAGTCGAATCACCTTTGAGTATTTTCGCTAAATTGGTTGGCGATTTATGGGCGTGAATGTTAAACGGAGAATAGCCACCGCACGGGTTAGGCCGAGATCGCATAGCCTGGTAGTGCGCGCGACTGGAAATCGCGTGGGATCTTCCCTCGGGGGTTCAAATCCCTCTCTCGGCGCCACATCATACGACTATAGTGTCTTGAATTGCATATACAATTGACCATAATCTTTCATCAATATCATTGTTTGAAAAACCAA
>CALDPP010000034.1 GCA_937911345.1 uncultured euryarchaeote
CCATCTAGAAATCCTATGTCAGCCTTGCCGTATTCTAGGGCAGCAATAGTTGCAGCGGGTCCAGAGACTGTGTAAATTTCCACTTCCATATCCATTAATTCTTCTAACCTGTCCGCAAGTAACTGTGGATTCTCATCTGAGTTACGATATTCTTCCTTAGTTTCAAATGCAATGGTGAGACAGTTATCTTCGTCTTCGCACTTATCGAATTCTACGGGATCAAATATGCATCCAGGTATACTTGCTAACATGATTAATAGTGTTGTAAAAATTGCGATTTTGGGCGCCCTCAAAATATCCACCTTAGGGTGCCCTAAAACTTTCCCTAATTATAGTTTAGGCTGTCCTAAATTTTCAATATTAGTCCTGATTTAGAACAAGTAAGCAAAAATCACTCTGCTGCAATATGTACTGCGCCAGATTTGTAGAATACTTGGATCCTGTCGGGAACTTTCCTCGTTAAACCAGCAACAGCCTCGTAAATTTCATCCTTCTTGACTTTGAAGGCTTTTGCAGCATTTGCGGTTGACCATGGAACGGTTTCAAAGTCAGACTGTCGAATCCACTCAAACAGTCTCGCTTCTAGTTCACTCAAATCCTCCGCCATGAGAATCCCTAGACGAATGTCATACAAAACAACACCGACGAATTAATTCAATCAATTAAGGCCGACAATTCGCCTACAACATTCCTCTGCATCGATGTCTCCATCAAGAAGTGCATTGATTGCTTTGGTGAATGGAACATTGATTCCCTCATCTTCTGCTCTGGTGATAAACATCCTAGCGGCTCTAACACCTTCTGCTACCATCGTCATTTCAGCAAGTGCTTCATCCACAGATAGTCCGGTTCCTAATTTCTCGCCCATACTACGATTACGGCCGTATGGCGAGGTAGCAGTTACGTACAAATCACCTAATCCAGCAGGTCCGAAAGCGACCTCGGCTTTGGCTCCAAGTTGTGGAAGAAGTAGACAGCCTTCTTTGAAGCCAGCCATGAAAATTGCCGCTTTTAGATTGTCCCCACCAAGTGTGCCTACCTTCTTCAATCCATCAACTAGTCCGCAGGTAAGCGCAATTACGTTCTTGAATGCACCCCATAACTCGGCGCCAACAGGGTCCGAAGCAGCGTGTAGAATAAATGTCTGAGTGGTCAACGTATCAGATAAACGCTTAGCGACGGATTCGTCTTCACTTGCCACAAGCGCAGTTGTAATTACTCCGCCGGCAGCCTCAGGAGCAATTGTTGGACCTGTGACAACGGCGAGAGGGTTAGTTTTTTGTGCGGCTTTCAATTTTTCATGAATCGCTTGTGATATCAATCGTTTGCCTGGAGCTAAGCCTTTTGCTAGATCAATTAGAACATGACCCGGCCTCAAGTGAGGAATTATGTCATCAACTACATCTAGAATTACCGAGGAGGGAATTGCCAGTACGACAATTTCTACTCCATCTAATGCTTCATCAATACGCATAGTAGCTTCTAGCCCCTCAATTGAGTGGTCTGGCAGATACTTTCTGTTGATTCCATCCATAACAACGGATTCATAGACTTCTTGTTCGATTGTCCATCCTTTGACCTTGTGGCCATCTAATAACCACATTCTAGCGACCGCAGTGCCCCAGTTTCCCAAACCTAGAATTGCAATATGTGCCATCTTGACCGTATCTGCGATTTGTATTGTGCTTATGTTAATTGCCGCTATATCAAAGCGAAATTATTGATTTTGTGAGTTTACTCGTCTAATGCGGTCAGAATAAATCCTCATCTTCCTCGTCGAAATCAAATACATCGTCATTATCTTTCTCTTCAGCCTTCTTTGCTTTAGCAGGCTTAGCCTTAGCCTTTGGTTCAGCCTTTGGCTCTTCTGGTGGAGATTTTTCCTCAGTCTTTTTTGCTTCTGCAGCCTTTTCTGCTGCAGCCTTCTCTTTCATTTCAGCGGTTGCTGCTTTGTTTCTTGCGCTAGCAATTTCAAGTTCTCTAGCCTTGATTTCTTCTGCTGATCTGCCAGTTTGCGCCGCTAAAGTTCTTCTTCTGTCCTCTCTTGCTTTGCGTTCGAGTTGCTTGTGTCGAGCTTTCTCGATATTCTGCAACATATACATTGCATCGTGTTCCAACAATGGTGAATCTGAGATTAGAGTAATATCAAGCCAACCGCCTTCTTCAACGATAAATTCAGCGAGTGGTTCAAAGTTTAGGTCTGATTTCTTGATTTGAGTGTAGTGCATGGCATTTCCAGTTCTATGCTCTACTCCGGAGAAGTGGCAGTAAAACTCCTTAGTTCCAATGGTTTCTCTTACTAGATCGAACATTTCGCCATAGTCTTCGGAGGTTCTCATACTTCCATGCCCTCTAGAGTGTATGTGAGCAATATTCAACACAGGGACGGTTCCTTCGACATGATTTACAACTTCTAGGACTTCTTCTAGGCTACCCCACAATTCTTGACGGCCAGATGTTTCAATACCAATTTTTGAAGGAGTTCCGTCTTTTAACCACGGAAACACCGGGTAAATATCTTCATCGTCATGCCAGATTTCATGAACCCTGTCCACTATTCCAGCAAAGACGTTAGCTAATTGCTCATTAGCCGCTCTACCTCTGCCCATATCTCCGTAGTGACCTGCGTGTAGAGTGATGTGTCTAGCATTGATTGTTTTGGCTGCTTGAAGAGTTGATTCAATCTTTGTCAGCGATCTTCCTCTCTCAACTCTATCGCCAAGTAATTCTGAGTAGTATGGGCCGTGAATGTTCATCTCAAACTCAGTCTTATTGGCTAACACTCCAGCCTGCCAATATTGTTCAAAGTGCTGAGGAGCAATCATTCTAACAGTTTGAACTTCCATCGTCTCTAATCCAAGCGAAATGATATCATCCATACCTTCAACGATGGTACGGCCTTTGCACGATAATGGAATTCCCGCTGGACCTAATCTAACTGGCAACATCATCCCCCCGCAGGTTCAAGCCAATGGTCACCTAATGATAAGACCTTTCCGTTATTAGGACAAAAAAACCCGGAAAAAGGGAGTTTTTTGTGTTATGATGATATGCGACACTTCATGAATGAGAGGTTCAACCCGTAGGCATGAGCAATTCAGTTGAAGAGGCTGTAGCAGCGTTTTCGAACGGTTTACCAGTGTGCCTTTTTGATTCTGAGAAAAGGGAAGGAGAGACCGATTTACTATTCTCTGCAGAGCACGCCACTCCAGCAACAATGAGGCAACTACGTCAAGACTGTGGTGGATTACTGTTCTTAGCGATTGGTCACGAAGTAGGCGAAAGATTTGGCCTTCCGTTCCTGCAAGATTTACATACACACAAAGAACTTGTGAAGCAGTTCGATGTCTTACAAGAATTGGTAACTAATGATTTACGATACGACTCACGCTCTGCATTCACTTTGTCACTAAATCATCGAGATACTTATACGGGAATTACCGACAAAGATCGCTGCTTAACAACCAAGAGATTTGCTGAATTGACCAACGAGGTCTTCGACCAAAATCTTAACGAAAAAGAGGCAAAAAAACTACTTGGCCAAGAATTTAGAACTCCAGGCCATATACCAGTATGTCGAGAGACAGAAGGTGGTCTATCACGAAGACAAGGTCACACCGAACTTGCGGTTGGTTTGGCTAGACTATCAAAAGTCACGCCTGTCGTGATTGGGGCAGAGATGCTTCAGCCCGATGGTGACCTAGCACTATCAGTCGAAGATGCTAGAAAGTGGGCCATTGAACGAGGAATACCATTCCTTGAAGGTGTAGATATTGTTCAGGCATTAAGCAACTAAAATAAATCGGTAGTATCATCAATATTATGTTACAGCACCAATATGGAGAGGATTTCATGAAGGTCATGGCGGTAGGGGTTTTTGACTTACTTCATGCAGGACATCTGCACTACCTTGAACAAGCAAAATCTCTAGGAAATCACCTAACAGTTGTGGTTGCTCACGATGATACAGTTAGAATAAGGAAGCATGAGCCTGTGACGAACCATGACCTTAGGAGGCGTATGGTAGAGGGGCTAAAACCTGTTGACGAAGCAATAATCGGCAATTCACCAAATGTTTCAATTTTTGAAATCCTACCAGTGGTTAATCCTGATATAATCGCTTTAGGCTACGATCAGGAACATGCAGAAGATTCAATACGCATCAAATTAGCAGAATTAGGTTTTGATGAGATAACCGTTACACGGGTTGAAGGATTAACAGATGATTTAGACGGGACAAGAAAGATAATTGCTAGAATTCTTGAACTAGCAAGGAACAACGACTGAGGTGAAAGAATGTTTACCGGAATCGTACAAGGAGTTGGCGAAGTTATCACCAAAACCTCCCATAATACGGTTACATCAATGACAATTAAATTACCAAATGTCAAGAGCTTAGCCATTGGTGCTAGCGTATCAATTAACGGAGTCTGCCTTACGGTGGTGTCTCTTGATTCAAATATTGTCCAGTTTGATATAATTGATGAAACCCTAAAAAGAACGAACTTAGGAGATATATCAGTTGGTGATTTTGTCAATATTGAGAGGTCTTTGAAATTTGGCGACGAAGTCGGCGGTCATGTTTTATCAGGGCACATCTTTGATACAGGAATAATTAATTCTAAAGCAAAAAAAGGAGACCAAATGTCTCTAAGTATACTTGCTCCACCCTCAATCCAGAAATATTTAACCGAGAAAGGTTACATTGCCATAGACGGTATTTCTCTAACAGTTGGGGAAATCAAAGATGGCTGTTTTGATTTGCATATAATTCCTGAGACAATGCGCTTAACCATACTAGATTCTAAAGAAGTTGGTGACATAGTAAACATAGAGATTGATAGTAACACTCAATTAATTGTTGAGACTATTGAGAGATTGTTGGAAGAGAGAGGTGTAACAAAATGAAGATTGCAGCAGTATGTGGTTCATTTCACAAGAAAGAGATTGAAGCCATGCTTGAATATGCCATAGATGAAGCAAAGAAGCACTCTATAGAAATTTCAGAGGTAGTATGGGTTCCAGGATCTATGGAAGTTCCTCTAGCATTGAATCGTGTCATTGTAAATTATGATGCAGCAATATGTCTTGGAATTATTGAGAAAGGAGAAACACTACATGGCTCGGCAATGGGGAATGCAGTCATTAAGTCGGTTATCGACTTACAATTAGCACACAACAAACCAATTGGCCTAGGCATTATTGGACCAGGGGCTGAACCTCACCACATAGAACCCAGATTAGAACCACATGCAAGGGCTGCAGTAAGTGCTGTACATACAATGAGTTAGTGTAGGGATATTGTTCAATTAGTCGAACGCAATCGCAGAGTCATGAACAAGTTGTCATATTTTTCTAAACCTAATGAGAAAAACCTGTCCACTTCGGAAGAACTGAGTAATATATGGCAACAAGTAACTAAACTACGTTATGATGTATTTGCTGAAGAGTTACAGCAATACTCAACAAACGTCGAGAAGAAACTCGATGAGCCCGGGCAGCATTTTGTCACACTAAGTATCGGTGAGGAACTAATTGGTTATGTTAGTATAAACTCACCTAGCGATAGAAAATATCGATTAGAGAAGTATTTTGGTCGGGAAATTTTAGATGATATAACGAAAAAAGTAAGTAACAAAGCAGTAATTCACGAAGTAAGAGGTTTGACCATAAACCGCGCTTTTAGAAATCAAGGCTACGCTAGGCTATTGATGATGGCTGCGTTAAAGTTCTCTCATGAAAATGGTGCAGACAATATTATTGCGATGGGACATACTGAGGTATTGCCCATGTATCGAGCGATTGGTATGCATGTGTTTGAGGAACATCATGTCTCAGCAGGTGATGTTGTTTTCTTTCCGATGATTGTTGCTGTTGATCAATTGATGAAGCTTGCAGGTGATGACATTACTAATTTACAAATGCAGCATTTGGTTGAAAATGACGATGCTTGTTACCATGGTGGCGCATCATGGGATGAGAGTGGCTTCGATTTCACTCGCAGAAAAGAATTAGTTGTGGCAGATGTTCTAGATAGTCCATTTCCTCCTTGTCCTGAAGTAATGGAATTAATCACTGAAAATATAATCAGCAGTTGCCATGAATCTCCACCGACTCAATGTGAACCACTAATTGAAAAGATTTCACAAGTTCGTGGCATACCTGAAAGTCATATTCTAGTTTCATCAGGTTCCTCATCATTGATGTTTTCCTTAATGCCAAACCTGCTAAATAATGATTCAAGGGTCTTGATTTTATCGCCTATGTATGGTGAATATTTACACATTCTTACCCATTTAATTGGATGTCATGTCACCCATTTTCCACTCCATCCAGAGGAAGGCTTTGTTATTGATTTTGCAAGTTTCGTTGAGGTTGCTAGAGACCATGATGCAGTGATTATAGTCAATCCTAACAGCCCGACTGGAGTCTATGACTCTAATGTTAGTGAAATGATAACACATATTTTATCACAAAAAGAGAATAAAACAAATTGCAAAATGATTTGGGTTGATGAGACATATATTGAATATGTCGAAGATGCAGTCTCACTCGAATCTCTAACCTCTCAACATGAAGAATTGATTGTTTGCAAAAGCATGAGCAAGTGTTACGCGCTATCAGGTCTAAGAGTTGCTTATGCAGTTACTGCTAATGCCGCATTTTTACGTAGATTTATTCCACCTTGGTCGGTAAGTTTGCCAGCCCAAATAGGTGCTATTGCAGCACTTTCAAATGAGGAATACTATGCAGAACAATATTCAATTGTACATGAAAATAGAACCGAATTAAATAAACAACTGGTTCAACTTGGTTTCAAAACATATCCTAGTGTGGCAAATTATATCCTAACCAAATTACCTGATTCAGTCGCTCATTCTTCGAATCAGTTTATCGCTCTGTGTCGCGAAAGAGATGTATTTGTCCGGGATGCAGAAAATATGGGCGTGACTCTAGATTCAAGATATGTCCGATTCGCCGTGAAAAGCAAGATTGAAAACCAAAGAATCATTGATTGCCTTACAGATTTGCTAGGCAATAATTAGAAGAATCAATGTAAAGATTCAATAGGCGAGTTCTCCCTATTTGAATTGCAGGCGATTGAATGAGTGATGTTAGAGACGTAGTAATTATTGGTTCAGGGCCTGCAGGATATACTGCTGGATTATATACCGCAAGAGCAATGTTGGATCCACTAATGTTTGCAGGATACATGTCCGGCGGTCAGCTAATGCTTACTTCAGACATAGAGAATTTCCCAGGCTATCCTCAAGGCATCGGTGGGCCAGAGATGATGATGCAACTGCGCGAACAAGCAGAGAGGTTCGGGCTAGAGGTGCAGGACAGAAATGTCGAATCGGTAGACCTATCGCAACGCCCATACAAAGTCACAGTGGAAGGAGAAGAATTCCTCGCAAATGCGATTATCATTTCGACGGGTGCTGAGTCAATTTGGCTAAATGCTCCCGGAGAGGCGGAACAAAAGGGCCGAGGTATTTCCACCTGTGCAACTTGTGATGGAGCCTTCTTCAAAGAGGAGGAAGTCTTGGTTATTGGTGGCGGTGATTCTGCCTGCGAAGAGGCAACTTTCTTGACTAGATTCGCCTCAAAAGTCACCCTAATCCATCGAAGAGATGTTTTCAAGGCTAGTACGATAATGTATGAGCGTGCAGCAAATAATGACAAAATCGAGATTAGAACTTTTAGACAAGTGAAAGAATGGTTATCTGATGATAATGGTTTGACTGGAGCAATTTTAGAGGATCCTAGAGATGGCTCAACAGAAGAAATCTCGGCAACTGGTGCATTTATTGCTATAGGTCATAAGCCAATTACAGGGTTCCTCAATGGACAAGTTGAAACAGATGAGAATGGCTACATTATTCACAAACAACACACCATGACCTCTGTTGAAGGAGTATTCGCTGCTGGAGACGTGGTAGATACTAGGTACAAACAAGCTATTACGGCTGCTGGAATGGGATGTCAAGCAGCAATTGATGCTGAAAAATGGTTAGAAGAAAACCTCCACTGACAACCTGTTAATTCATCAATTAGCATACTCTCGCCGGTTCATGGTCGACATGAATAGGTATGCAAGGCATGTCTCTTTGCCGGATGTTGGCCGTGAAGGACAAGAATTAATCAACAATTCGAGAATACTAGTCGTTGGCGCAGGGGGACTGGGCAGTCCTGTTTTACTTTACCTTGCTGCCGCAGGAGTCGGAGAAATCGGCGTCATCGATGATGATTTAGTCGATTTATCTAATTTGCAAAGACAAATCATTCATGCGGAATCCGATGTCGGGTCATCAAAAGTAGAATCAGCAAAAGCTCAACTTTTGTCGATCAATTCAACAATAAAAGTAACCACATGGAATACAAGATTATCTCCTGACAATGCTCAAGAGATTCTCAAAGATTGGGATGTAGTGGTCGATGGGACTGATAATATTCCAACTAGGTATCTTGTGGATGATATATGTAAAATAAATGGAATTCCATGGATATATGGGTCAATCTATAGATTTGAAGGCCAAGCGAGTGTGTTCAATTATCAAGGTGGCCCCTGCTACCGGGATTTGTTCCCTGAACCTCCTCCAAGTAATGCGATTCCATCTTGTGCAGAGGGCGGTGTATTCGGAGTTCTCCCCGGAGTAATTGGATCTATACAAGCCACAGAAGCCATCAAGTTAATTCTCAATAGAGGTCAAAACCTGTCCGGTAGATTATTGATTTATGATGCCGAATCAATGGATTTCAAATCATTAACTTTTTCCAAAAATGAGGAGTCAAGTCCTAACCTTGAACAAGTAAGAAAGATGTTTGAGGACAACGGTTGGTGTGAAAAAATACCCAATAGCGATGGTGAAATTGAAGAACCGGCGAGTACTGGAAATGGTATGTTCCACCACCTTTCCGTCGCACAATATCAGGAAAAGAAGGCAAATGGTTGGCAGCCTTTTTTGATAGATGTGAGGTCGGATTTAGAATACCAGCAAAAGCGCATATCATTTACTGACTTGCAAGTGCCACACGAAGAAATCTTGTCAAGGGTGAATGAGATACCAAAGGACCGCGATATTATTCTGTTGTGCAGAAGTGGTATGCGTTCGCAAATGGCTGCAATGTATTTGTCTCAAAGCGGATATGACAGTCAGAGTCTATACAATTTTGATGGTGGAATAATGGCTTGGAGTAAGGAAATTCCAAGTGATGTGGCTTGAAGAACATCAATTAGGTAAGATATTGCTAGTCAAATTCTAGTAATTCGCTTGGTAATATGGTGTCGAAATATGACCTACTTTCATGGATTTACGGGATGAGGTTCAAATGTTGGAGTTAGTTTTGGCGATTTAGGGGAGGGTTCGTGTGGCAAAGGTAATCGTTGCAGATGAAAACGAAGGTCGAAGAACTCTGCTAGCAAATACACTCGAAAGAGAGGGCTTTGACATAACAAGAGCTGGAACTTTAAGACAAGCAGAAGGTACTGCTCTGGTCACAATGCCTGAAATAGTCCTGCTTGAGGGTGATTGGAAAAATGGCGATGCTATCGATGCCGCTCAAAGGTTAATGGGCGACCCTGAATTTGCTTTCAAGTGCCGAATTGTAGTACTCTCAAGAAATACTAGCCAAGAATATCTTGTATCTGCAGCTAAGGCAGGGATTTCTGAAGTTATTGCAAAACCAATTGACATGAAGGTCTTGATTGAACAACTAAACAAGCATGCCAGAAAGCAATTTGTTCCTCCACCAGCAGATGTTGAAGGCCCTAATTCTGGTGGTGGAAGTTTCGATGTATCAATGCTAATGGGTGATTCAACATGGGCTCTGCCAATGTTGAAAGGTTTGGTAGGGCCAGAAAAAATCAATCCAGGATTTATTGATGAGATTCTTGTTCAGATGGATGAAGAAGGCCTTGAAGTCAATGAGATGTTTGATTCTTCAACGATGGCAGCGATGCTAAGAATTGCGTTGAATCATTTGGTTCAAGATGTCGACCCTGAACAGCTTCAAGATAATCAAAACGCTAGTGAGGATGGTGAAGAATTACAAGATGCGCCATCATATAATGAAATTGGCAAAGGACAAAAATTAGGTTCGGGAAAGGCGGGCTCATCCAAACTAAAAGGTGGCATGACTACGATGGAAGATATTCTTGAGCAGCAAGCATCCTCTATTCAGTCTGAGGTAGAATCTGTGATGGATGAGGTCTTAGATGAGAAGCCTGATTTGGTCGCTTTACGGCCAGAGGACGACTTGTTTGGTGTAGACCCAGAGGTATTGAAATTAACTAGGCTTACGAATGAATTGGTCTATGAGTTAATGTGGAGTTTGGGTCGACCCGGAACCGTTGAAGACATCACCCTTATTACCCAAATTGAGGATGTAACTGAAATGGTTGGTGATGTATTATCCTCATTTCCTACAATAAGTACAATCGATGGTGTGACTGAAGAGGAGGAGTAATGTTGATCTCCGATTCAAAAATCAAAATAAAAGAGGAAAAGGCTAGTCGGTTAAGGTTATATCTATCTCTGGGTGTAATTTCAATCTGGCTTGTCGTTGGATTTTTCTTTTTCCAAGATGTTGGCGGGTTTATCGAATGGTTTGAGGAACTCGGGCCATTGTCTTCTGTAGTCTACTGTTTGATGGTCGCCTTGGCAATAGTGTTGATTCTTCCAACACCTATACTAAAAGTTGGAGCAGGTGCATTATTTCCATATTGGTTAGCGGTACTGGTCAATTTTATTGCTTCTTTAATTGGGGGTCTTATCGCGTTTTTACTTGGCAGGTGGCTATTCAGAGATTATATCGCTGAGATAGTGGCTAAAGATGAGAGATTAGTAAAATTAGAATCGGCAATAAATGAGGAGGCCATGCAGATTTCAGTATTGGTTAGACTTTCACCCATACTACCCGATGAACTGTTGAATTATGTATTGTCTAGTAGTCCAGTTTCTATTCGTGTGTTCTTTTTATCCAATCTTTCGAGTATCGTATATTCACTCGCTTATGCTTACTTTGGGCTTGCAGCAGGTAAGTTAGTGTTTAGTGGAGAAGGTATGGACGGCTTTGCAAAATCTCCCGTTGGAACAATCCTCTTGTTAGTTGGCGTAATTGCATCAATCTTAGTAACCATAGTGATTGCTAGAATAACCAAGAATGCGGTAAATAACAGGGTTGAGTCGGTATAATCTAAATCGTTCAATTTGTATGGGAGTTTCCTGTGGCTAGGCACATGGCGCAGGGTGACCTTCCGGAAATTTTTGGCTCAGATTGGTCGCCCAAGGCAAAGTTGGAATTTACTCAACCATTACTTGTCGATGCAGCAAAGCGAGAGATTCTGCTATTTGTTGCTCAGCAACATGATGGCCGAATTGCGTTGGTTTCGGATATTTGGGACCATGTTATTGGGTCAGAAATCAAACAATTTGAAGGGCCATCTTGGGCAAAATTCTGCCAACGATTTCTTGCATCATTAGAAACTGCTCTTGTTGCGCAGGTTGAAGCAAAAATGGCCGATGAGAAAGATGCTGAAGTAATTCCACGAAGAACGCTAGGCACATTTGTCGGTAGGAGAAATACCCATTTTCTTATCGATATGAAATTGATGTTGAGGAGACTTGCCCACTACATGTCAGTTACTATTGAACAGAGATTAGAATGGCAGCGCAATATGTCTCGTACACGTTTCATGGACGAGGCACTAAAAGAGATCTTCACCGATGGAATTACCACTCCAGATGGAAGCAGGTTTGGAGGTAAGGGTTTCCGTTCCACTTGGCAGGAAGCGGTGGTAGCTGCTGCAACTGCACTCAAGAGGAATGAGGATGCTGGTTTAGACTCCAAACCTGGACAGGGCTATGATGGTGATTTGGTTGCTCCAATGATTAGGGACGTGGGTTTATCCCTAGCAATGGGAGACACTCCACTAGCAGTGATGGCGGCAAATCTAGGTAAGGTTGGCTCCAATCAAAATGGCGGATGGAATGATGCAGGCGGTAGAGATTTGCACATTGGTGCTTGGCATGTAGGTGTTCTACCGCCTACTGCTCCTCTACCAATTGCCAGTGCAACCATGACAGGATTAGCATTCGCTGCTTGGCAGAAGAAAATCGAACGGTTCCACGTTGCTTGCATTGGTGAAGGGGCATCATCCTCCGGTGAATTTTGGGAGGCACTAAATTTGGCAGGAACTCGTGGCCTGCCAATAACTTACATTCTTCAAAATAATCAAATTGCTTTAGATACCGCTACAATTAACCAGTCAGGTGTTGAAATTTGGGCGGACAAAGCAAAAGCAATGGGTTTCCCAAGTTGGACAATTGATGGATCAGATCCCGCTTCATGGTATGCAAGTGTAGCATGTGCTAGAGAATTCGCACTCGAGGGCGGAGGGCCAACCCTAATCCACGTTGAAACTATGCGTGGTTGCGGACATGCTCACCATCACGACGATCTGTATTTGGGAAGTGAGTCAGGGACTCCTCCGGGATATGTTGATAGAGGACTCTTGGATTATTGGTCTGCCAAAGACCCAATTTCTACCCATAAACAGTTAATGTTGGATTTAGGAGTGTCGCCAGAATCTATTGAGTTAATCGAAGAAGAGGAGAAAATATTGGTTGAAAATGATCGATCGAAACTCTTGGAAATGGATTGGCCAAAGCCCGAGACAGTCACTAAGGGTGTGACAAGCATAACTGATGCAGATACACACAGTGATCATCTCTCTAGGCTGCAAATTGCATCAACAGAATATCCATCCCCCAGATTAGAGGTTGGAGAATCCACTTTGAAATATGCAGAAAAAGGTGGTTGGACTTATGCCAGAGCGATACAACAAGCTATGGTAGATATCGCCAATCGTTATGGTGATGATTGCGTATTTATCGGCGAGGACATGGAGGTCGCTGGTGCTTTCGGCATGAATATCGCCTTGAAAAACGCTGGACACAGTGATAAATTGGTAGACATGCCTTTGTGTGAAGCCATAATTGTTCACACTGGGACGGGTGCAGCACTATCTGGAATGCGCCCAATGGTTGAGATACAATTTGGCGGTTTTGCTGCTCTTGGATTTAATGCGCTAATCAATAATGCTGCAATGCTTAGATGGCGCTGGGGTGCCGATTGTCCAATGACAATTAGAATTCCTCTAGGTGCCAAAACAAGGTCTGGGCCATTCCATGCAAATATGATTGAATCATGGTTTGCCAATGACCCAGGAATTATTGTGTTAGCACCGGGTACCCCTCAAGATGCTTACGACTTACTTGTAGAAGCGGCAGAAATCAACGACCCGGTAATTATGCTAGAGCACATTGGGTTGTACGGATTGAGAGGTGGTCTTACTGGTTGGGGTCAAAACATAAACCAGAAAGTTGACACTAAAAGCGTCAATCAAGCTGTTGCAGAAAACCAATCTTACAAGATTGGTAAGGCAGAAGTTGTTAGAGGCGGCAGGGATGTTACACTTGTCACTTGGGGGGCGATGTTACATGTCGCAAAGCAGGCTGCTGAGTTGTTAGCAAATGAAAACATCGAGGTAGAAATTATTGATTTAAGAACAATTATTCCATTCGATGCTCAAACCTGTATAGATTCAGTTATGCGAACAGGCAGATTAGTTGTTCTACAAGAAGGACAGTGGAGTGGCGGTTTAGGTCATACAATTCAAAGTCGTATTCTGGAATCTTGCTTCTACGCCCTAGAATCGGCCCCTTGCGTGATAGGAGCACTCGACACACCAGTGCCATTTTCCCCACCACTGGAAAATCATACAATCCCTTCAGTTGAGCACGTTGTCGAGATTTTGAGAACCTCCTGCAACTAGATTTTGTGGTACTTTATAAATCAGCGAATTTGTCCCTTAAAAACGGACAGTTTCGTTCATTTACCAGTTGCTAGTGGAGCAATCATGAGCGACTTCCGCATTGCGATACTACCCGGCGACGGAACAGGGCGAGAAGTCGCTCTGGAAGCGCAAAAAATTCTCGAAACAATCAGTCAAAATACCAACATAGGCTTTGATATGACTGAGATTGCATGCGGTGGACAGAACTATCAAGAAACTGGTGAAGAGTGGGCCGAGGGTTCGTTTGAATTTTGTCGTGACGAGGCAGATGCAATATTCCTTGGAGCTATTGGACATCCAGGGGCTTATTTGCCAAACGGTGATTTAGCTGGTGGTTCGGTAATATTGGGGTTAAGATCTGGATTAGACTTGTATGCTAATGTCCGACCTGTCAAGTTATTCGATGGAGTAATGCACAAAGTCCACGGAAAATTTAGACAAATATGGGAGCCTGAAATGGTTGACATGACCATTCTAAGAGAGAATACTGAAGGTTTGTATCATTCATTATTGAAGCGAGCCTCGAATCGTGCTCAAGGTCTAGATGAGTATGTTATTCCAGAGGTTGAATTTCCCGACCTTCATGGTGAAGTAGTTTACGACCCTAGACCGATTTCATCACATGGCACTGAGCGTTTAGTCAGAATGGGATTTGAGATTTCAAAGACCAGGAACGGTGCTCCTTTGGATGGAGTTAGTAGAGTATCTTGTATTGACAAGAGTAACGTAACAAGAGGTTGTCAATTATTCAGAAGGACATTCGACAAAGTAGCAGAAAAATATCCAGATGTTTCTACCGATTATGGCTACATTGACGCATTTACTCAATGGTTGACTAGGACTCCAGAACACTACGATGTAGTTGTTACATCTAACATGTTTGGCGATATTGCAACAGACTTGGCTTCGGTTCTGCAAGGTGGGATGGGTATGGCTGGTTCCGGAAATATCGGTGACCATCACGCATTTTTCGAACCGGTTCATGGTTCTGCTCCAAAGTATGCAGGAATGAATAAAGTAAACCCTATTGCGTCAATTAATTCCATTCAAATGATGATGGATTGGTTGGGAAGGAAAAATAACAATCAAGAGATTTTACATGTTGCGTCGGCAATCGAATCAAGCGTATCTGCTCACTTAGCTGAAGGTAAGCATCTGACGTACGATCTAGGTGGGGACTCAACCTGTAGCATGGTTGGTGATTTGATATCACAACGGTTGGCGAATATTCTGAGCGAAAACTGATTAGAATTTCCTCGGGACTCCAACAGCACTTGTGTTCTCTAAATCGATATCATCCTCTTCGGCGTCATCTTCGAGTATTACTGTAACTTCGTCAGTGCTAGTTGTTGTTTGTCTAGCTTGTCCTTCTAACTTAGCGATGTGTTGTTGAAGTAGTTCAAACTCAATCTCAAGGTCATCCATCTCGTCTCTAACCGATTCAATTTTACTATTTATCCTCGAAGCGAGTTTCTTCAATTTGCGGATAATGCGCTTCTCGGTCATGATTGTCCCAATTGGTAAGGCTTTTTGAATTAAATCCCTGTCAAGACTGATACGAATTGTTTACTTTTTTGGCTAAAATTGCCGCAATTAAAGCACCAATTACCGTACAAATGAGATATATCGGTATCTGATTAATGGCACTTGACACAACGTTTGGACCAAATGTTCTTGCAGGATTCATCGATGCTCCAGTATATTGGCCAAAGTAGAATGCTAACAGGCCAACAATAGAACCTACAGACATTGCTACAAATGCATCACTATCAGTTTGCCAAATGGTAAGATAAATTCCAAACATAAGTAAAAACGTGATTATAACTTCAATAATTACGCCATTGCTGTAACTCGTTGAGAATTCTGTTGCGCCATATTCGCCAATAATTAGTGCTGCACAAAAACCTCCACCTAATTGAGCAATAACATAGACAGGTAGTAACCGGCGTTCAAGATGACCTGTTATAGTAAAAGCAATGGAAACTGCAGGATTAATGTGTGCTCCACTAAATCGCCGGGATAACAAAATTACCAAAAATACAGCAAAACCAAAAGCAAAAGAGACAACAGGTCCTGAATAATCCATCTTAATTGCCAAACAACCGATGAACACCATCGAAAAAGTTCCAAAGAATTCCGACAAGAATTCCTTTCGCATGAGTTTCCCAAAGCAATCAAGTTAATCCATTTATCCTACATAGATATTCAACATAATTGTGAATAAGTGAAACACACACGCACCGCTATGGCGCAGGAGGGTAAGTTGATGGGAATCCCCCAACTGCTTCAATTCAACACCCTGCTTATCCTTGCAACACTGTTTCTGGCAATAGTTGCTAGTCAAATTCTATCGGCAAATTTAGGTGGAAACAACATACTCTACTCGATTATCATCCTAATGCTAGCGCTCGGGTTACTGGTTGTTTCTGCTGATTTTTTCATAGAAGGGGCAAAAGGTCTGGCTAGAAGAGGTGGAATTCCAGAGGTAGTTATTGGATTGACTATTGTTTCAATTGGGACCTCGCTTCCTGAAATATTAGTCACTTCTACCTCTGCGCTGAATGTAGAAGATAACCCGGAGGTGGCAGACTTTGCTATTGGCGGAATACTTGGTTCAGTGTTAGTTCAAATCACCTTGATTCTTGGGTTTGTCGCACTTGCTAAAGGCCTCAAAATTAGGCCATCATGGCTCAATCGAGATGGTTTGATTATGATGTTGTCTTTGCTATTGATGACCTTATTTCTGATTACAGATGAGGGGATCACAAGGATTGAAGGTATAATTCTATCAAGCCTCTATGTTGCTTACATTAGTTGGCTGTTGTACAATAGGAAGGAGATAATGGACGAGGAATCTAGCGGTGAGGCAGAATCAATTGAATTACGTAGTTTGTCATGGTCTGGAGCGGCATATTTCGTAATGGTGCTAATAGGACTAGCATTGGCTGTTTTTGCTGCACATCATTTGGTAGTTAATGCTAGTGATTTAGCTTATGAAATGAATATTCCCCATTCAATTATTGGGACAGTAGTCTCTGGATTAGGTACGTCATTACCCGAATTAACAATCGCATTCATGGCTGCCAAGCGTTCTCAAGGAGTTGCTATTGGGACATTGATCGGCTCGAATATTACAGACCCGTTGTTATCTATTGGCATTGCATCAACAGTCCACCCGCTATACCTTACCGATGCCGGGGCTGACATGATTATGCTAATAATACTCCCAGCATCGATTATCAGTACGGCAGTGGCATTATTACTCATGAGGACTTCATACGAATTTAAGAAATGGGAAGGGATAATTTTGATTGTGTTATACTTCATTTTCCTTGCCGTTTGTGAATACTTCAGACGTGTCGGATTCTAAACCATGAAATCTTAACCCTCCACCATATCGGATTGTCATGGTCAACTTCAAACTGGACGATATGCAAGAGGGACTTAGAGACCTAGCTCGTGAATTTGCCCTTGATGAGGTTCGCCCAAATGCCGAGCACTGGGATGAAAATTCACAATATCCAAAGGAAGCTATTTCGGCTGCTCATGATATGGGAATTCTTAATCTGCATATCCCGGAGAAATATGGCGGAATGGGTTTAGGATGTATTGAGGAAGTTCTTGTTAATGAAGAACTTGCGTGGGGCGACCCTGGATTTGCTACTGCGGCTTATGCCACCGCACTTGCTTGTGCCCCTCTGATTACTGGTGCCACAGAAGAACAGAAAGAAATCTGGCTTAGAAAAGTTGCTGAAGAAGGCCAACTAGCCTCATATGCGGTTACTGAACCAGGTGCAGGATCAGATGTTGCAGCATGTAAGACCACTGCAGTTCTAGACGGCGATGAATATGTCATCAATGGCGAGAAAATGTGGATTACAGGTGCGGGTTATTCTGATTTCTTTTTTGTTCTTGCCAAAACAGACCCTGATGCAGGGTACCGGGGTATGTCTGGGTTCATAGTTGAAAAAGATGCAGAAGGGTTTTCATTGGGTAAAAAAGAGACAAATATGGGCCAAAGATGCTCAGACACAAGGTCAATTGTTTTTGATAATGTTAGAGTCAATAAGAACCAATTGATTGGGGAAAGCGAATCCGGAGGCTGGATGAATGCAATGAAGGCATTTGATCTGAGTCGTCCAAACATTGCTGCACATGCAACAGGATTGGCAAGGGCTTCTTACGAACATGCCTTGCAATATTCAAACGAAAGGATGACTTTTGGTAAGCCTCTACACAAGCATCAAGCAATTCAATTTATGCTGGCTGACATGAAAACTAAAATTGAAGCGTCAAGGATGTTAACTTGGAAATCTGCATTTGAATCAGATCAAGGAATTCGTAATACTGAATCAGCCGCACATGCTAAGCGATTTGCCGCTGATACTGCAATGGAAGTTTCTACAGATGCGGTACAGGTTTTTGGTGGCTATGGCTACTCCGAAGAATATCCAGTAGCTAGATTGATGAGAGCTGCTAAGGTCATGCAAATTTATGAGGGTTCTTCACAAGTTCAACGAATGATAATTGGACGTGAAATAACCAAAGATTTCTGAAAGCATTGAAGTCGAGGTGTTGTCTTTGTCAAAAGCTACGCCAGCAATCATTCTCAGTAGTGGCTTCAGTACACGCCTTGGAGAACCAAAATCATTGGTTCAAGTCAGTGGTAAGACTCTATTGTCTCATGCAGTAGAAAAGTTGCTATTCGCTGGCTGTAATCCAGTTGTAGTCGTTGTCAACAAGGAACTCCAATTCGACTCAGTGTTGAATTCTAAAGGAGCCAACGTTGTGGTAAATAATAATCCAGAGAATGGTAGAACTGGTAGTCTAAAAGTGGCATTGAATTCAATACTTGCTGATTTAGGAAGAATGCCACACTCAGTAATAATGTCTCCAATCGATAGGCCTGGTTGGAAAGCATCTCATGTCACACAATTAATTGAGTCAGAGAGTTCCTCCTGTTTATATCAAGATGGGCGTAATGGGCATCCTGTAAAGTTAGTAAAGGATGACTTACTTGGCATAATGAATGCATCAGATGATACTCCACTAAGAGATTTAGTCAAATTTGACAAGACTGAAGTTTTTGATGCTTTATTGTCTTTGAATGTCGATACGCCAGATGATTTAGTGGAACTCGACAAATATTCGGAATTCTTTGTTGAACTTTGAAACACAAAAAGTATGTGTAAAGAGTATTAGCACCGAACATGACGAAGCAGACGCTGGCTTGGGCGTTAGACAAGTTAGCTCTTAGGCGGAAAGTCGTTATCGCTAGCGTAGTCCAAACCTCTGGGAGTGTACCTGGTAAAGTCGGGGCAAGACTTGCAATCGCTGAATCAATCGACGATTTTCACGGAACAGTTGGCGGTGCAGGATTGGAGATGAAAGTAATAGATAGGTGCAGAGAAATACTCGCAAATTTCGTTGAACCATATGGTGAAATTCAAACCTTCGGGCTAAATAAAGGTGCGAAGGGCTATGAAGTACAACCATTAGATTCACTTTGCGGGGGTAGAGTGACAGTGTCCATAGAAATGATAGTTCCACCACCACATGTACTGATGATGGGCGGTGGCCACTGTGCTAACTCGCTGGCAAAAACCATAACTTCGCTTAATTGGAATCACTCAGTGACTGATTCAAGGCAAGAATATTGTGATGAGATTTCCTTCCCTAAAGCCACTGAGTTGCTGCATTCATCAGTTAATGGATTTCTCAATGGTGAAACATACGACTCAATTAAGCGATTTTCTGATATCTTATTACTTGGTCATGATTGGTCAGAAGACCAAGAAAGATTACTTGGATTACTACGACTATGTCAGGAAAATAAATCGGATCTTGATGGTATTAATTTTCCAAGAATTGGAGTTATCGGTAGTCGCAGCAAGTGGCAAGCATTTTCTAAAGCAGCAGAGCATGAGGGAATTGAAAGCAAACTCTTAGATCAAGTAATTTGTCCAATTGGCATTAATATTGGTGCAGAATCGCCGGAGGAGATTGCTATTGCGGTAACTGCTCAGATACTCTCACTGTCGAAAGGGGTATCTCCAGAGGATAAAAACTGGCGAGACTCAGATTGAGTTTTGAAATACTTTTTCTCTAAAATACTGTAATTCTTCTATTGATTCTAATATATCATCTAATGCTAGGTGAGATAATTTCTTTGGGTATTTCTCAACATCTGGATACCATCTTCGTGCAAGTTCCTTAACCGTAGAAACATCAACCATCCTGTAATGTAAATAATCTGCTACTAGAGGCATTTCTTTGTCTAGGAATCTTCGATCGTTCCAAACACTATTGCCACATAACGGTGCAGAATTTGGGTTAACCCATTGTTTGAGAAATTCAAGAGTTTGTTGCTGTGCTTCGGATATTGATACTCCCTCATTTCTTATTCTCTCAACCAGACCACTTTGGTGATGGTGAGTAGTATTCCATTCATCCATGCCGGCTAGTAATTCCTCTGGAACGGTGACAGCCAAATTTGGGCCTTGTGCAATAATATTCAACTGACTATCAGTTATTACAGTTGCAATTTCAATTATCGATTCTCTTTCAATATCAAGTCCAGTCATCTCTAAGTCTATCCAAACCATACGCTGACTCTTGTCGTCCATACATACCCCTACAGAGAATCACATTTCAAAACGGCGGCGTAATCAATGCAAGACTTGCGCTTAATCAGTCAATCCTAAATGAACAAACCTGTGGACGTTTGAAGATTTTATGTCTGAATCTAGCAACAATATTGTAAGCGATATTCCTCAAAGGTAGAGGTACAATCCAGCAGAACGGATACAGTACTCTATAGTGCCATTTCATATACAGTAGACATCTTATCGCAGCGCTAGATTTCATATACGGTTTTCCATTTCTAATCAAGTACACTGTATCAGATTTGATGTAACTCGATGGCATCGATGCAATAACTCGTTTTGCGTCATCAGAACTATTTGGTCGATATCCAATATTGGCACTTTTTTTCATTCTCTTATCCATGAATGTAGCAAGTCTGTGACACAAACCACAATCCCCATCCAAGAATAAGAAATCTCGATTTATATCAGTACCAATACGTTCAGCAATTTCTATAGAATAAGTTCTTACTCGTACTCCAGGTGAAAAATGAACGAAATCTGGCTCCAACAGATTCTTGATTCCTAAATCAAAACTTTTCGTTAGCGAGTTTTCAGTCACGGTTACTTTTGCGTCTTGAAAATCCCATTTTTTGTGATGGGTGTAACCTCTCATAACTTTGCCATTTTTGTTAGTATACAAACTATATCTTTCAAACAGAAACTCTTCCAGGGTGCCCGATTTTGCTTGAGTCTGCTCTCCAGTGATTTCAGTACTGCCGACTAGGTTCAACTTCCCGTTGTCTCTTGAACTGTTCCAATGGATATTATTTCCGTGTTTTCTTACCTTGCCTTTTGCATACCGGTAAGGTAGGCCGTATGCTTTTGGTGCATAACTACAGGTTACCATACTTTTTGCTTCCAGAGTTAGAAAATAGACTCCAGGAATACCATCTTTTGTGACATATGTTCGTATGTTAAACTCGGGAAATGTAGATACAAATGGAGTGCTGAAAAACCAAGTAGGTCTTACATTTTTCATGACAAAAGGTACGATGCCAACGTACGCTTTTCCATCATAGGTATCAACTTCCAGACCTGCTGGAAGGTGGGCTTGAAGTTTGACAATGTCAACCTCCCAATGCATGAAAGTAAGATTCCGCCATTCCTGAGAAAGCGTATGTTTTCTGGAAGGCATGGGGAAAGGAAGATGGTCGATAGGAAAATCACCCTCCATGGCTGATGCAAGATACTCCATTGCTTGAATATAACCAATTTGAGCTGTAAAGTATTGTCCATTGTTTAGTTATATTGATTTAACAAGGATGCGACAGTCAAACATGGCGGAGGTGTTGGAGGCTGAATTAGTCAGTGGAGATTCAACTACCAATGTTTTTGCAGGTCTTCTCATCGCCTCGATTTTAATCAGCGCTCTTTTCTTGGCTATTGCTTATTCTCCAGATGAAGCTAGTGTTTCGGAGTCCATCTCAAATACCGATTCAGGAGATTGGAGAGCATTTTCAGTCATTGCACCCATAGATACTGGTATCAATGTTTATCATGATCATTTCCGCACTAACGAAACCTATCCTCAATGGCTGCTTGATGAACTTGGAGTCAATAAGGTCTGCGAGTTAACATTCAATGGAACATGGCAGGAGAGATATGACGCAGACAGAACAGATTGTTGGGATAATCTAACTACTTCTGACATCGTATATTTCCCTGGGACAAAAATCATCGGTACTTCACCAGATGGTGATGGCGGTATTCTAATTTTAGACGACCCATCTGATGGTCATGGAACTGCAGTTACCGGATCAGTAATCGATGCGAACCCCGAAGCTGTAATTTTCTTTGTTGAGGGCTTTTCTGACACTGCTGTACTAGCTGCAGCAAATCAACCATTGGTTGATGTTATTTCGACTTCATTCGGTGCTATCGGTTCAATACCAGTTCCCGGAATAGAGGATGCAACAAAGGTTGCTGTCGTTGAAAAGAATAAGTTACACACAGGTGCAGCAGACAATTCGCCTTCACCAGCAATACAAGATGCAACTGCAGGGCCTCCTTGGTCAATCGGCATCGCTGGATATGCAGAAGAAGGCGACGACCAAAAAGAGATAATGTCGGGATCTTACCCTGACATCTCAGCAGATTGGACACAATATTTGCCCAATCATGATGACATAGACGGTTATCATGAGACGTCAGGAACTTCTTTCGCAACTCCTAGAACTGCTGGAATTATTTCCTTCGTGCTCCAAAGTCTGAGGGCAGAGTTTGGCGATAATGGCTCAGGTGCCTCTGAAGAACGACAAGGAATGCTAGTATCAGGTGACAATTTTACCATCTCTAACGCTCAAATCAGAGAAGCAATAAATCTCTCTGCTTGGTATCCCGATTTTGGTTGGGATCCGACCTCAGGAACCATGCCAATTTCACCAGTGTTACCATGCACACAAACTGGTTGGGGATTAGTCAACTTATCCAATATTGAGCCAATAATCGGGCATCTAAATCAAAGCTCAACTCTTGGAGACAGGCCTTCTGATGTTGAAGCGTGCATGTCAGCAAACCAAGAAATGCGGGAGTCTTATTGGGGTGCGTACCCTAGTGCTGAATCTTCAAATGAAGCGATTCTTGATGAAGAATATGTTACTTGGCGAGATTAGTGCATTGGCAAACCATGTACTAAGAGACCAATTATTGATTAATCAGTGATTATTGGGTTATCTGTATGACAAAGATGAGTAACGTGATTTCGATTGCTTTGATTACGCTATTGCTCCTACCTTCTCTCGGTGCTATAGTTCCAGCAGATGCTGAAAATTCAACTGTTGAAGAAGAAGGTTGGTGGGTCGATACGACAGTTGACCGAAACAAAAACGGAATTGGAGATATGATTGAACGTCATATCGACAATCCGATTCTACTGAAAGAGGGCACTCTACCTATCATCGTCGATTTTGACCACACTCCCGACTTTGAAGATGTTCAAATGCTTTCAGAATTTGTTGATTATGAGCATGAATGGTACCTCCCAGGTATCGATGCGGTAGCCGGTCGAATACCTGTTTCATTGTTGGAAGAAACTACCAAACTTCCCGGAGTAGTTATGTTAGAATTAGATGGTATAATGACAGTTCAAAACGGTGATGCAGTCGCATTACACGGCGTAGACACTGCATGGGCTAATACTGGATACGATGGTTCTGGAACTACTGTGGCAATTATTGATACAGGAATAGATGGGGCTCATGCAAGTTTGGACGATCAAGACGACGATCCAGAGACAAACGATCCAAAAGTTATAGCATTCTATGACCCAGTGAATAATCCAAGTTTAACCAATGGCAGTGAAGTATTCCCATATGATGACCAAGGTCATGGCTCCCACTGTGCAGGTACCACTGCCGGGACAGGTGCTCCAACATATGAGAATCCAGGAATGGCTCCACAAGCAAAATTGGTTGGAGTTAAGGTTCTAGATTCAGGTGGTTCAGGCTCCTTTGCTGTTGTTATGGCCGGAATGCAGTGGACGATTGACAACCGCTATCAGTACAACATCAGAGTAGCCTCAATGTCACTTGGAGCGTTTGGAATTATCGAATGGCAATCATCAGAAGAAGATAGTGTCAATAGAATGGCTAACGAGATGGTCTACAACGACATCACGCTATTCATTGCAGCAGGAAATTCGGCAGGTAGAGGAACAATAGGAACTCCGGGTAGTGCAGAGGATGCAATTACCGTCGGGGCTCTTGACAAGGATTCGTCAATAGCAGCTTACTCAAGTCAAGGTCCAACAGAAGAAAACAGAGTCAAACCAAATATTGCTTATGTTGGTTCTGACGTAATGTCTGTAGCCCACAACACAGGTGACGGTTACACTGCCTTTTCTGGAACCTCAATGGCCACTCCAGGAGCAGCAGGAGTTGCAGCTTTGATGTTACAAGCAAATCCAGCGTTGAGCCCATTTGAGGTTAGAAACTTCATGCAAGAGACAGCAGAATACCGAGCATGCACATACATGGGAGATCCTGCAGGTATTGATGGATGTGATGATAACGATGTCCAAAATATTGTAACCAAGAATCGGCAAAACAATGTCTATGGCCACGGCGAAGTGCGCGCTCCTGAATCGGTCTTAGCAGCTGCCGAGAAGTACTACCTGTTTGATACTTCTATGTCTATCACAATAGAAACTGACCCTACCCATGATAACTTTCACGCACACATGACTCCTAAGGACTCAATTAAATTCACTACAACAGGTGGCATAGAAACAATCCAATGGCGCAGTAATCACATAGTTGATGATTGGACAAACCTACACACCTACGAAAGGACTGATACTGATGGACAGATAACTGGAATTGATATTATACATCAACTTGAACATCTCCCAGGAATAGACTTAGATGGCAACCACACAATCTCAATCCGTGGTTTACAATCCAACGACTCTGGAGGTCACTCCTCCTCGCCATTAGTCACAATTGACATAATGATGATGGACAGTGGGTCAGCATTTGTTGTTGAAGCAGAAGAAACACCGGGATTCACTTTCCTTACTATCTCAGTTGCCTCTGCTATTGCGATTTTTGTAAATCAGAGAAAAACAGATGCAGAACAAAATCTCGATGAGTGATGCTGAAAAAGCAACATTTTCTGCTACTTGCAGGCGGTGGTGTAATGAATGGTATGTTGTGACAAGTCACTATGGCGTGGCTCAAAGACCCCGAGGGTCCAGGTCATCCAAAATTGGGTATAACGTACAGATTATTACGTAAATTCAACCGCTCACTAATGTCAACATGGTTTAGGGAATTAGATATTGTTGATAATGAAAACATGCCTCATGACGGGGGTATAATGTTCGTTGCTTGGCATCCTAGCGGTTTAATAGATCCCGTATTATTACATGCTTCTTTGCCAGGCAAATTATCAATATTGGCTAAGCATACACTATTCAAAATGCCAATTCTAGGTCGATTGTTTTCTGCTGCAGGTGCATTACCAATTTATCGTGCAGTAGATACAGAAGATGTTGAAAAGGCGAAGGAAAAGAATGCAATTATGTTGGAGAATGTCGGTAACGAGATATCCAATGGCGGCAGATTACTATTATTCCCGGAAGGAAAAACCCACTCGGAATCGAATGTTCATAAGGCAAAAACAGGTGCTGCAAGGATTATGTTAATGGCATTACGAAACGCTGAATTGAATGGTAAACCAAGACCAAATCTAATACCTGTCGGATTGCATTATTCGAACTCGCAAAAATTTAGAGAACGAGGTGCGGTAATTCTCGAAAGGCCAATGCAACTGCCAGAAATTCCACCTATCACGGAGGACGAAGAACAACAAATTTCTGATGATAAAGAATGGGTAATTTCGGTAACACAATCAATAGAATCTGAGTTGAAACGAGCAAGTTTGTCAAAGACATCATGGGAAGAGCGACGATTGATATGGCTGGCTAGAAGTGTCGTACACGCAGAAAGAGCGGTACAAAGCGGAGAAAAAATACAACGGCCAAGTTTTTCTGAATCGGTTATTGGAGCGCGTAGAATGAGGGCAGGATGGGAATATTATAATGCAACAGACCCTGAAAAAATTAGCCCTTTGGTTGAGAAATCGAAAGACCATTTTTCCGAGTTGGAATCTATCGAAGCAACCCCTTATGATGTTGCAGCAAAACCTGAGAAGCCTAGCTTCTTTGGCTATCTAGGCGCATTAATCTCATGGATTTGGGTAGCAGCGTGGATGTTAGGTTTGGTGACATGGAGCGCAATTTTAGGCAATGTTCCGCCTTACCAAGCAAATTATCTAACAATGTGGCAAATGAAGAAACGGGGAGTATCCGAATCTATCCACAGTACGCTAAAAATTGGTAGCGCAATGATAATCTTTCCAATTTGGTGGGTTTTTGTATCTCTTGCGGTGACGGTAATTTTTCTAGCGACTGAGAGCCCGGTCTATATTTTGTTAAACAAGCACTGGTTGTTGGCATTATTTACCCAAATTAATCCCATTTTGATGTTTTTTATTCTGCTAATATGGTGGCCAACATCGGGAAGATTACATATGAAATTATACTCTAGATTAGTAAGAAACTGGCGTAATTTGAAACGTTGGAAAAACTGGAGAAAAAACGAGTTGCATTGGCAAGAATTACAATCCAGACAAAGGGAAATAGGTGGCCTATTGATTAAATTGGGCGATGGTTTGACCTTGCCGGGTGATGATGATTGGAGCGAGCCATTTACTGGCGATGATGACTTCCAAAATGTCAAATCGCGAGTTTGAAAACCTTCAATTCATCCCTATATTGATATGCATCCATTGGTAGGAGCGAATGGGTGAGCAGTTGGTAGGTTCGGAATATGTCAAAATGACACCTGCTGCCGATAAATCCATTTGGAGTGCATCGGTCAACAAGAAGGAATTTGAATTGCTAATTAATTCCAACGCAGTCTTATTAGATGTCTTGCGAGATCAGGTCGGTACTTTAGGTGTCAAGCGAGGTTGTGATTTAGGTACATGCGGATGCTGTACAGTAATGATTGATGGTGAGCCTAGGTTGTCCTGTTTATGTTTAGCTGGACAAGTATCTGGCTCTGACATAATTACCGTTGAAGGACTAGCAGATGGTGCTCACCTTGCACCAATACAAGCCTGCTTTGCCAAATATGGTGGCTCACAGTGTGGTTTCTGTACGCCAGGCTTCTTAATTGCCTCACAGGCTCTACTCGAGGCAAATCCGTCGCCAACAGATGATGAGGTTGCCGAGGCAATTGAGGGCAACCTTTGTCGATGCACAGGATATCAACAAATTATTGAATCTATCCAAGAAGCCGCAAAAATACATCGTGGAGAAAGCGCTGCACCACAACCAGCATCATCACCTCACCCGGATCCTCACCCTGATGGTCCGGGCGAGCCATCTATGCCACCTGGCCATGCGAAGTGAGAATTATGTCAGCAGGATATCGTCAACAACCCGGTAATTCTTCCTCAAAAAGGAAGGACGGCAAGAGGGTTGCTGGCAAGCAAGTCTTTCCGCCGCCTGGTTCTGGTGGCTCTAGGCCTGTTATGGAGCCAAGAGATTTGAATTTCATTCCAGAATCAGTTGGTGGCAAAGAACCACAACCTGCAGGGTCACACATTCATGATCGAATTAGAACAGGAACAGTTGTTGGAAAATCTCTACAATTAGTTGACTCAAATGCAAAAGTAACCGGACAGGCTTGGTATGGTGATGATGTTAGATTGCCAAACGAGACCATTGGTAAAATACTCCGGTCACCCCATCATTATGCAAAAATAAAATCAATTGACACCTCAAAAGTTGAGGCTCTGCCGGGAGTGATATCAGTCGCAACGGGGAAAGATGCACCTCATCATTTCGGAGTTCTTCCAGTGACAAAGGATGAACATGCAATGGCAGTGGAAAAAGTTAGGCACATGGGTGATTTAGTGGCATGCGTTTGTGCGGAAACTGAAGCAATTGCGATTGAGGCTTTGTCATTATTTGAGATAGAATGGGAACTTTTGGAACCAGTATTTGACCGCAAAAAAGGGCTAGAAGATGTCGATGAGCCAATACACTGGAGAGGAAAGTATCACCTATCAAAAACCAATGTTCAAAAGAGAGTGTTCCAAGAATTCGGTGACCGTTCTCTGGTTGATAATCCACATGCTTCATCTCACGGTAAGTGGAGTATGGAAGGAGTACATCATGGTTTTACTGAACCGCATGCGGTAGTTGCACACTGGGATGCAAATGGCAGACTCCAACTGTACACCCCTCAACAAGTGCCACATTACACTCACAGAGCTCTATCAACCGTCCTAGATGTTCCAATGCATCAAATAAACGTAGTAAGAACCTTCGTTGGAGGTGGATTTGGGGGCAAATCAGACCCATTCCCGCATGAAATGTGTGCAGCAATACTTGCTAGAAAATCGGGTAGGCCAGTGAGAATTACCTTTGACAGAGAGGAAGTTTACTGGATTAACCGTGGCAGACATCCAAGTGATATCGAAGTGAAAATGACGGCCGATGATGTTGGAAGAATTTCAGGATTTGATATTGATGCTCTAATCGATGGCGGCGGATTTGCATCATTCGGTCACGTCACTTCATACTACAATGGAGTACTCGCAACCGCCCCTTACGAATTAGGATCATTTCACTATACTGGTGCGAGAGTTTGGACTAACAAACCGGCTTCTGGTGCAATGCGTGGACATGGTGCAGTAAACACTAGATGCGCAGTAGAAGTTGGCCTTGATGAAATGGCAGAACAGATGAATGTCGATCCCATTGATTTGAGATTGGCAAATTTATTGCCACCTCACAGCCGAACGATTACTGGTTTTAGGATAACTTCCAACGGAATGAGAGATGCACTTGAAAAGGTCAGAGAAGGGTCAAACTGGGACGAAAAGTTCCGTCAAATGCCGCTCGGCAAAGGAATCGGAGTAGGTTGTGGATTCTTTATCTCTGGATCTGGTCTACCTATTCATTGGGATCCTAATCGATTCCCGCATGCTACAGTGCACATCCAAGTTGATATGGATGGTGGAGTTACTGTCCACACCGGGGCTGCAGATATTGGACAAGGTTCTACTACTGCTGTTGCTCAAGTAGTCGCAGAAGTGCTCGCTCTACCGATAGAAATGATTCACGTGAGAAGCCATGAAAGTGATACTTCTCCAGTAGACTTGGGCTCATACTCCAGTAGAGTTACATTCATGAACGCAAATGCAGCAATAAGAGCTGCACTAGAGATAAGAGAGCAGATTCTAAAGGCTGCTTGGGATATTCTTGGCTATCATCCCAACACACTAGTTTTGAATGACAGAAGAATTTACTACAAACATGACCCTTCAATTGGAGTATCATATCTAAAGGCGCTCCATAAAGCACAGGAAGACAAGGGCTCATTGATTGCAAGTGGTGCATACCGTTCACCCCCAATGGGTGGGGTTCACAAAGGTGCTGCAGCAGGACTTGCTCCTGCCTATTCTTTCTCAGCATATGTCGCCGAAGTTGATGTTGATGTAGAACTCGGCTTGGTTAAATGTACTAATGTTTGGGCTGCACATGACTGTGGCAAGGCGCTTAACCCACTTGCGGTAAAGGGCCAGATTATTGGTTCATGTCACATGGGGCTTGGTCAGGTTTTATCAGAAAAAATGGTCTACGGGAGAACAGGCCATTTACAAAATGCTAATTTATTGGAATACAAAATACCATCAGTCCACGAAATGCCTCACGTTGAGCCAATCATCATTGAATCATGTGACCCTGAAGGTCCGTTTGGGGCTAAAGAAGCAGGCGAGGGGCCTCTGCTACCAATTCTTCCTGCAGTCGTTAATGCCGTTTATGATGCAATAGGTGTTAGATATAGAGATTTACCACTTACCCCAGACATCGTATACAAAGGGATTGAGCGAAAGCGTAAATCTATGAAATTAGATGATTGTCTAGAACTACCAAGCCCTAAATTACAACATGGGCCCATGCAAGCAGAGTTAGTTGCTAGAGCTGCTGAGCACAAATTACGTGACAAGGCGCGTCAAAGAACTGAAGACACATCTCATTATGTCAATGGCGTACTGTTTGGATTTGACCCAAACATGCCGCTTGAGGATCAAGTAGATGGATGGAGAATGGCTACTGAGCCAGACCCAGAACAATTAGCAGAATTAGGCTTAGCTGGCCGAGCCTGGCTCAAGAAAACTCAACGAGAGATGGGAGATGATTCATGATGCTAATGCCACCATTTACTCTTCATCATCCAGGTAGCATTGAACAGGCAGTATCGATTGCGTCCGATTTAATGTCTAAAGGAGAAGAATTTGACTGGGTTGCAGGTGGGACTGATGTCCTGCCAAACTACAAATGGCGTATCAATCCTAAACCCCATGTTATCTCACTAGCTAAGATTCCTGAAGCAAACCAGGTCACTCCATACGAGATTGGCTGTATGACCAAATTATCAACGCTTAAAGAAGAAAATGGTATTCACCCACTGATTGCAGAGGCAGCATCAAAAATCGCCTCTTCACTTATTAGAAAAAGTGCAACAGTTGGTGGCAACCTCTGCCTAGACACCAGGTGTTTTTGGTATAATCAAAGTGAAGATTGGCGTCGCTCGATAGATTGGTGTCATAAAGCAGATTGCGGAACTGGGGCTGATTGCCGCGTAATACCAAATCAAAACACCTTGTGTGTAGCGACCTATCAAGGCGATTTGGCACCTAATTTCATGGCACTAGGGGCTCAAGTCACCTTAATTGGGCCAGAAGGGGAGAGAACTATTGCTTTGAGTGAATTTTACCAACTCGATGGAATGAAGAAGAATGTACTTCTGCCTGGCGAATTTATGCTGAAAGTAACATTGCCAAAAGACTCCTTCGATTACACAGGTAGTTATCAAAAGTTACGCGTTCGGGAATCTTGGGATTTTCCGGAGGCAGGAGTCTCTGCGGTATGGAAGAAAGGCGACTATTCAACGTTGAGGATCGCCTCAACTGCTTTGGAATCTATTCCTAAAACCCATGAAGAGCAAGTTTCACCTCTTGCTGCAGCATGGCAAAAAGGGACAAGTTTGAGCGAGTTATCCGATGCGGTGAGAAAGTCGGTTAAACCAGTAAACAATACTGCTCTTCCACCAAACTATCGTAAGTCAGTAGTTAGGATTTTGACCAAGAGAGCACTAAAAAACATCGGATGTGAGTAATTGAAATTACTGAACCAAGCCTTAGTATCGTTATTATTTGCCCTAGCGCTACTTTTTACTACAGTTCCACAAATAAGTGCCCAAGACCAAGTTGAACTGCCTTCATGGGAGATTGGCTGGGAGACTGACATGGATGGAGTCTATGAACTCGAACTATCAGGAGAGGATGATATTCTAGATTCAATAGAATTCTTTGTCACAAACGACAGAATGAATGAACTTAATCTAGAAATCTCAGTCGAATGGTCTGATTCATCAGTTCCGATTGAATTGGAATATGATGAATCAGTTACTGTATCAGCGTCAGATAACCAAACCTTTACAATAGAAATTTCTGACATAACAGGGTACTCTTTCGAACGTTCACCAACCGATGCTATGACTCTTACCTTAACCGCTGAAGAGGTAATGTTCGATCAGCCAACATCCTCACAAGAAATCGATGCTGAACTATCAGTTCCATCGGTGTTCGATTTGAAATTAGACTCCATGTCAAAAGGTGAGACATTATACTCCGGGTCTTCAGTAGAATACCAGCTTACAGTGACTAACGATGGTAATACAAAAGATGTAATTAAGATGCCAGATGCATCGATAAAATCCTGTCCTAGTTTATCGGTCGAAGGTTTAGATGCATTGAAGGACGTGGAAATAGACAATTCTACAACAACAGACTTTGTCATTAGGGTTGCTGCTGCTGAATCACAACCAGAGAGATCATGCGAAGTTACTGTATCAATAAAGTCAGCAGGCAATGGCAAGATTGTCACTACAGTTTTTGATATAATGGTAACTTCTAACGCAGCAGACGATGACGAAAGTAGTAATGAAAATAACGACGATTCAACTTCACAAGAAGATAACGAGTTAGTTGAGAGTAATACTTTGGATTTCTTGGGGATATATGAGGTATTATTTATCCTAACTATGGCAATGGCTTTTCGCCATAGAAAGTAATGTTAAAAAATAGCACACAGCGTGTTATTTTTGCTATAGAAATGGAATTGAACATTTACATCCATGCCGTTTAAATCATTGTATTAGTTTGCTCATCAATGAGCAAGCATTATGAGTGGAAAGAATTTCGAGGGGTTAGTAGTGCGTCACGCATTACCCAAAAGGGGGAATTATATGGCTGAAGAAGAGCGCAAAAAAATCAGCCTTGAGACATGGCTCAAGGTTGGATTCGCCGTCTCTCTTCTAATTTCTGTAGTTCTAATCAGTTTGGTTAGTTTAGACAAAGAAACTGTATTCTCGCCATATGAGCAGGATGCAGATTACTATAACATCCAGCTTACAGAAATGCGGGCAAACCTTGGAGATGATGGTACTGGCTATACAGTTGCAAACACCATGTCTACCCCAATGCTGGTCAATGATTGGAAGGACCCTCATCGAACGCTGTTAGTAATCGCAGCTCCGGAAAAACCATTCGACTCTGCTGAAGCCTCAGCAATATATGATTTTGTCACCAAGAAAGGAGGCAAGGTGATACTCGCCTCAAATTCTACCAATGCTCAATTGGTCGCAAGTGAGTTTGGTGTGAAATATTTTGATGCACCTGTTGTTGATCCTTTCCAATTCTATGAAGTAGCGGATGAAACAGGTGAAGCATTGAACCCTGATGAAAGAAAATTGTGGGCTGCTGCGAGTGTAACCAGAGACGTCACTCAAATGGGTGATGAAAAGCACGTTCCTTGTTCGGATACAGCAATTGCCAACGCCCAAGTTGACAATTGCAGGATGCCTGTGCTGTTTCACAGAGCAACTGCAATTCAAGTGTTAGAAGATGATGTTGATGACAACCGTGAAGTTATGGTTCTCGCTCATGCATCAACCCCAGCGTTTATTGCTCGCCAAGATACCAATATTGACAACTTGAATAATCCTACTCTTGGTGAAGGAAAAACAGGTTTGATAATACGAATGGACTTCCCAGGAATAGAGGTCTTAGAAGAACAACCTAACAATAACTTTGGTGAAGTAGATGTAACAGGTTCTATTGTGTTTATCTCAGACCACTCTGTCTTAGCTAACCACCTATGGAACCAAACTATCGGAGAAGAGACTGGAAAGCAACAATGTAAATCACCATTGTATGTCTCAAATGCACTAGGAAACTCACATGCATGTTGGGACAGCGCATTGTTTTCCAGCGATGGCGGCGAAGTAGTTTGGAACGGCAATGGTCCATATTTCCAAGCCTTGTTCTATGATATGATGGAGTTTGATAACGAAGAGATAACCACTAAAGTAACCAGAGATCCTTCGGAATTCAACTTAGTTTTCGATGAAAGTAGACACGTTTCGAGTGCTCTATCATCTCCATTCACGGAAGCAATTGGCGCAGTAGTTCTGCTCACCAGTGATAATGTACTAAAGTGGTTAATTATCCTAAACCTGTTTGCCTTACTGGCCATTGCTATTATGGTCGTTCCGGAAAAAGAGAACTGGAGGCATGTCTTTGATCTAACCAGATTTAGAGAAAGACCAACAAAAATAGATTCATCTCAATATCAAATGCGAGTTAGAGAAGCATTTTTGTCTAAGGTAAGACAATTTAATGATCTCACAAGAGATGAATTTGCTCGCAAATCACCAGCGGAAATAATGTACATGGTAAAAGATCCCCGCTTAGTAGAACTGATAAGTTCTAACCGTTCCTACTCCAACGAAGAATTAAGGGAAGTGATTCCCCAAATACGTCGTTGGGGTAAATGAAATTAGGAGGAAAAAGACATGCAACCAGCCCCCCCACCCCAGCCTGCGCCAGCGCAGCCAGGGATGCCAGCAGCACCTGCACCAGCAGCGCCCATGCCAGCACCACCAATGCCAGCAGCACCAGCGCCAGCGGCTCCAATGCCCGCACCAATGCCAGCAGCACCTGCACCAGCAGCCCCAGCAGCCCCGGCCGCTCCGGCCCAGCCGAAGCACCAGAGTACCCCAGAAGTTCGTGAGAGACTATCTGCAGTCGGCGCTATCGCTCAAGCGATAAGTGCTGAAGTTCAGAAAGTAATTATCGGTAAAGCACATATTATTGATAATGTACTCATCAACATTCTTTCCAATGGAAACCTTCTGTTTGAAGATTATCCAGGTTTGGCAAAGACATTGATGACCAATACTTTTGCAGATGCGCTTGGATGTGACTTTAAGCGTGTACAATTTACACCTGACTTGCTACCTGCAGATATTACAGGTACCAACATTTACGACGCAAAGAAGGGAGAATTTACTTTCAAGCCAGGACCTTTATTCTGCAATCTACTACTTGCTGACGAGATTAACCGTGCACCACCAAAGACACAAGCTGCATTGCTAGAGGCTATGCAAGAAAAGCAAGTGACAATAGGTACTGTTACTCACAAATTACCAGCACCATTTATCGTTATGGCTACACAAAACCCAGTAGAACAAGAAGGTACATATCCGCTTCCTGAAGCACAACTTGACCGATTTATGTTCAAGATGTCTGTAGGTTACCCAGACCGCGCTGATGAAGATGAGATTCTATCTCGTCGTATCTCTCGTGGAAAGGATGCAGTAGATGTAGATGTCATTACA
This sequence comes from uncultured euryarchaeote, assembly GCA_937911345.1. GTDB lineage: Archaea > Thermoplasmatota > Poseidoniia > Poseidoniales > Poseidoniaceae > MGIIa-L1. The sequence goes on from CALDPP010000034.1 coordinate 34,770, forward strand.
GATCCTCAAAGAGTTATTGCTATGCAGCAAGCCTGTGAAGATGTCTACGTCGATCCGGCACTTAGAATGTATATGGTAGAGATTGTGGCTCGAACAAGAGAAGATCCTAGAGTACTAGTTGGTTCATCTCCTCGTGGTTCACAAGCTTTACTCAAGACTTCGAGAGCTGCTGCTGCACTAAGAGGTCGAGACTTCGTCACTCCAGATGATGTCAAGGCTGTTTCTGAATTAGCAATTGCTCACAGAATTATTCTAAAACCTGAGCATCAAATCAAAGGACTTGAAGCAGGTGAAGTAATTCAAACAATCCTAAGAGAAGTACCAGTTCCTACTGTTTGAATCTACTGAAAGGTGTTAATCATGTGGAGTCGCAAATCGGCAATGTTAGGTAGTCTAGCCATAGCAATGTATTTGCTAGGCTTGACCTTACGAAATGAACAATTAGTAACTATTGCAGTTGTTATTTTCGTTTTCCTAACTTGGGCTGCCTTATTTGGTGGCCATGCTGATGTTGCCTCTTCTGGTCGAAGAGCAGACGAGTGGTCCGGTGAAGAAGGAATCGCATTAGGCAGCGTAATAGCCATGCGAAAACTGTCCAGCGCTAGATTATTCGAAGATGGTGAATTGAATGTTACATTACGTATGCAAAATAACTCACCACTGCCTAAAATACTTGAAGTTAGAGACAGGGTTCCAGAAGTTATGAGAATAAAGGAAGGGTCAAATTACATATTAATGGAATTGGGCCCTAGAAGAGAGACTTTCATAGAATACACAATCGAATGTCCACTGAGAGGTTTTTACAGCATCGGCCCGGTTGCAGTTAGAATCCAGGATCCATTTGGTTTGTTTCACAAGGAAAAAGAAATGCATGTCTACGACGATTTCCTTGTGTTTCCAAAGATGGAAGATCTCAAAGAAACCTTTGTCAAATCACGAGTACCTAAGATTTTCACCGGTGCAGTCAATATTAGGCAACCAGGTCCAGGTTCAGAGTTCTACTCATTGAGAGAATACTTCGAGGGTGACTCTTTTAGAGCGATAAACTGGTCTGCATATGCACGTTCTGGTAAATTGATGGTCAACGAAAGAGAGAGAGATGCAGTATCAGATATCATAATCATTGTTGACTCAAGAGCAGTATCTGAAACAGGACCCGTATCTAGAAATGCATTGGTTTATTCAACTAGAGCAGCAGCGTCTCTTGCAAAATATTTCTTGAGTAGAAGAGATTCAGTTGGAGTGATAGTTTATGGTGACGAAGTTGTTAGTGTAGACCGTGATACTGGTAAAAAGCAATTGTATGTGATTCTAACTAAACTAGCGGGAGCAGTTGCCCGAGGTAATATTCCATTACAAGTAGTAGTGAATCGTATTATGCCTCACATTAACAAAGGCAGTCCGATAATATTCTTGTCCAATTTAGAAGATGATCCTACCATAGTTAGTGCCCTTAGGGACTTTAGAGCAAGGAATTTCGATGTAACAGTCCTTTCACCTTCTTCTCTAGAGTTTGAGTTTGATGCTAAGAGAATTGACCGCACAGGCTATGAGGTTCTAAAGACAGAACGGGATGTTTTGATTGGAGAATTAAGAGGTTTAGGTGTCAATATTATGGATTGGGAGCCTGATATGCTACTATCAACTGCACTAGCAGGTGCAAGAGGATTCTGAGGTGAATAAATGACAATGAACAAACCATCAGGAGATACAAGAGTCCTCTATGAAGGCAAAACAGTAAGGTCGTCTGCACCATCTCGAAAGAAGCTAGCCGGTCAAGCAGGATCGGGTTCCGATATTCCAAAGGATGCCATACCAACAGTCGAAATGCCGACGTTTATTGAAAGCCTACTTGGTGGTCCTCTTGTTCCTAAGACAAAATTCCTACCGCCAGATCGGATGGTACAAAACCTCCAACTTGCGGTGTATGGTGTATTGGTTGCGCTTTCATTGCTAACATACATGGTATCGCCCCCTGAAGGAACTCTATGGTACATGATTACTGGAAGTTTGACAATTTCATTCATAATGCAGATTACCATAATTGTAATCGCTGCAGGAACAGGATTCTGGGGAACAATGCAAAGAGATGGCAGATTTACCCTAATCAGTAATCTAATGTTTATCCTTGCTATCATGAGATTTGCAGCATCAAAAGTTTCTCTAGCAAGTGATCCATTCGAATTACAAGATAGCCCAACTCTACTGAATATACTGGTAGTTAGTTATGCTGTTTTGTTGGTCATGTATTTTGAGTTAGCTAACGGGGTAATTAGATACTCAATGCTGGATACTAGTATCAGAACAAATGAGGTTTATGTGATGAATCCAAAGAAGATAGTTGGAAAATATCATCGCTCACTTATTATTAATCCAGTAACTGCTGCAATTTTAGCAATAATCGTTCTTTCTGCAAATACAATTCTTCCATTTATCGTGGGTATTTTCTCATCTGATACGGCGACTAGGATGGAAGAATCTGTGGAGCTAATTTCAGTTTACGGAGTCGCTCTTGGCTCGTTCTTTGTTTTCTGCGTGGTTGGAGGGCTATTTGCGCTAAACCTGCCTAATCATCTTCAGAAATTTAGAGAAAAGCGAGCGGAATAATCTACGCCTTAGATTTCTCAAAAACAACCTTTGACAAAGAATTCATTAGATGTTTTATGTCATCAGTGTTACAGACATATTGGATTGAGAACTCCGTCGAATCTAGATATGATAATTCTGTGTCTATCGAATTCATTTTCGACATTCTATCATCAATAATTTCTCTCTTATTTGTTCCGATGAAGGAAATCAAGCAAGAATAATACTCGATATTCGCTATTGGTAGATTTTTTTCAATTACTCGTTCTGTAGAAGACAATTCTTGCTGGGAGACCACGAAATCAACCTTTGAGGGGCTAGATTTCACAGACCAACAAGTAATATTTTCCTGATCTAATTGAATTAATATTTGTCCTAATACTTTAGTTTGATTTGCGATGTCACCAATCTCTGCGGTAATTTTTGCAACACTTCTCATACATCCGATTGCTTTTAGATGATTTGATTGCATAATATTTGGGCCAATAACAGTTGGCGCATTATCAACAGATGCAGAATGCAGATTTCTAATTTCTATAGGGATGCCATAATCTTTGACAGGAATCATGGTTGTATGATGAATTACTGGTGCATCAACTCTCGATAATTCTCTCGCCTCATCATAACCAAGGTAAGGTATCGGTTTTGAATCAACTCCCCATCTAGGATTTATCGATAAAACACCTTCAACATCTTTCCATAGAATCAGCTTTTTGGCGTCCAAAATTCGAGCGATTGCAGCAGCAGTATGGTCACTACCGCCCCTGCTAAGTAGAGCTAAATTCCCGTCTATCCCTTCACCGAACCAACCCGTAATTACTGGAATACCTCTAAATGCCGAATGATCAAGTCTTTCAACTGATTTTTCAATATCAACATTGGTTGCTGTGTCTGTTCCATCCAGGCAAATTCCAACATCCTCGGATCCAACAGCATTGGCATCAAGACCTTGTTTTCTCAATTCATTAGCTACTACGAGTGCAGAAAGCCTTTCTCCAGCGGCCAGTAGCGTATTGACGTCAACAGAACTGTCAGGATCTTTAGAGAGATTGAATAGCGATTTATCTATGCCGTTTAGTACCTTATTGAATTTATCAGCAAATATAGATTGATCAATTTTTGGCGAAAATCTAAGATGTTGTTTTCGAAGGTCTGATACCAATTTTGTTGCGTATCTTGGTTCATTCGCAGCTCTAAGTAATCGGTCTGTAGTGCCCCAAAGCGCAGAGACAACAACAACGATCTTACTTGCTTGTGACTTAATTATTCTAGAGATGCTATCAAGATCGGATGAATCTCTTAGGCAGGAGCCGCCAAATTTGTGAATAACAACATCATTCATTGTAAAATCCACCCCTAATTGCTAAATCAGTTATGACAAACTTGGCCATTGCTTCAACAACAGCCACGGCTCTTGGAGCAAGCACTGGATCGTGCCTACCCTTAACTCTCAATGGTTCTTGTTGGTTAGTCTCTAGGTTGAGTGTTACTTGCTCTTTTGGAATGCTTGATGGGGGCTTAAAAGCAATTTTACACAATAAATCCGAGCCTGTAGATAAACCAGCCAAAGCGCCATCCGGTTTTTCTCCAAGTAGTACAGGATTTTCCTTATTACCTCCCCATGGGCTATTGTGCTCACTTCCAGTCATCCCCACAACAGAGAAGCCCTTGCCAAACTCGACCCCTCTCGCAGCAGGGACTGACATCATGGCTCTTGCCAAATACGGTTCAATGCCATCAAACCACGGCTCGCCAATTCCAATAGGCATTCCAGAGATTTGTAATTCGACTTCGCTGCCAATTGAGTCTTGATTCATCCTACTATTTTCGACAATTTTAATCATCTTTTCAGCCGATACAGGATCTCTACACCTAATCTCTCGACATGCATTATTTGCCCATTTCGGCGGACATTCGGATATTTGTGGTGAAGTGATTTCGCCAATAGACGAAACATGAGCATTAACGCTAATTTTGAGTTCTTCAATAATTGGTGTAATTATCGCTGCTGCAGCCACAATTGGCGCAGTAAGTCTTGCACTTGATGTGCCGCCACCACGCAAATCGGCTTTTCCATCAGTCTTTTTCATCATAACCATATCTTGATGTCCGGGCCTTGGTTGGTTTGGTAGGAATGAATAATCTTTTGACTTAGCGTCGCTATTTTGAATGGAGATTTCGATAACCTCACCAGTTGTAGTTGAATTTTCCACGCCAGAGAGCAATTCGACAACATCTGGCTCTTTGCGCTTACTAGCATACCTGCCTCCTGGTTTGCGTTGATTCATTGCCTCTTGGATTGCATCAGAATTTATTGTAATGCCTTTTGGTACGCCTTCAAGGAATGCACCAACCCGGGGGCCATGGCTTGTACCAAACAAGGTAAGTCGGAGGACTCCACCTAGGCTCATCTGCATCAGTATCAGTAAATCCTACAGGCTTTAGTTCAAGAACCTGCGCAATGTAGTTACATTTCTAATTCATCAGAATCCATTGTAAGAAACCTTGTTTCAATGATTTGGTCTTCAGGCATCAATCTTTTCAGGGTCGATTTTATTCTTTCAGCAGAGGATGACACTAAGGATGGGACAACAATAATCACTGCAGGCCCAGAACCGGACATACCAGAAGACCGTGCACCGTTAATGAACGCATCATTGGATATTTTTCTTCCTTGGATGTCGTTAGTGACTGAACACATTGCTCGACCATTGATAGTCAAACAATTTAGCAGTTCACCTTGTTGTAGAGCAATCAATGCTTTCTCAAATTCGTTAAACAAAGGACCAAAGTCTTCGAGTTGAGGTCTAACTTTTCTTGGTTCTCTTGCGGCAATCAAAACTATCCAATCATCAGGATTTAGTCCAGGGCCTTCCATGACAACTCCTTCGCCAATATCTTCAGAATTAGCGTCAATAAGTTTCCAACCTTTAGTTAGACAGGCCCACGAGTCATCAATCGACCCTGTGATCGAAACTCCAGCAGCTACTTGTGCTTGCGAGGATAAACTGACAATTTCAGCATCACCTAATGTTGTTTGCGTCGCTTCACATAGTGCCTTAATTGCAGCTACTGAAGTAGCAGCACTAGATTTCAAACCTCTATTAGCGGGTATTTTTGAAGCAACAGCCCAATGAATGGCGTCTTTCTGCAAGCCATCAGGTAATGGTAATTGATTCTCAACCCATGTGTCGACAACCGAAGTAAGGAGATTGTCAGGATCCTTTAATTCTCTTTTACTTGGTCTATCGAGCGCTTTTACTATCACTGGCAAATCAAGGGAAATTGCGGCACCATATCCAGTACCGGCAGCATGCAACAAACTACATGCGCCATGAGCTTGTCCTGTGCCGATTACTGCCATTTTAGACCTCCCTGGAGTTGATTGAGACCTTATTTCCTATGTGTCTAGAATGGTTTGATTCATGACATAGAATTGTATCACCAATTTTTAGTTCAGTCACAGATTTCACCACGCCAACTCGAGATAGGATGCGGACCGTCTCGGCCTGTTGGAGGAATATGGAGTTTGATATTTGATAGTCATTTTCCCAATAAATTCGCAAAAATGGGCGTTTTTCAATTTTTAATCGGCCAATAGTTGCACTTCTAGTACTACCATTTTCAGATACTAACATTACATTGTCACCGGATATTAATTCGGAAAGATATTTTGTCTTACCATCTGCCATCAAGATATACGAATGCGGTGGTCCTGCATTGACTCTAAATGGCCTTGCTGGGACAAATTCTGAAACAATTACCTCTCCGTGGACCAAACTCAATGACGATGAACTGGAACCAATCAACATACCTTCTCCTTCGGAGATCAGGCAAACTAAGTCTATGCAATACCTTTCACCAACACCGCCAGATTCGATATTTGTTATTGTCAATTCAGATAAGTTCAGTTTTTCCAAGGACTCAGTCGTTTGAATACTGTCTAATGATGAATTCTCTAACCGTTGGGACTTTGCGATACTGCATGCTTGAATTAGATCCACTTCGTTCTCAATTACGATTGCATCTGCACCTTTTTCCAGAGCAAATGCAATTCCATTTACATCCTTCGCTAAGTTGACAATTACGGCAATTTTGGTACCAGTACCTTCACATTCCGCAATTATATTTTCAACCGGTATCATCTTCCAGTTTGAAAAATCAAGTACTATCCATTCAGCCAATCCAATTTTGTTTCTAACTTTTTCATGACTCTTATGGTCATCAATCATGAATGCATATCCTACTACGGAGTCATTATGGATTAATTTCTCGTCAATCAAATCGAAATCGCCAGTTAGGTCATTGGTTAGAGTGTAATCGAAGATTTCATTCAATTCCTTTGGTATGGAATCTACGCGACAATCACACCAAATTTGCAATGTTATCACCTACAGGGAGCATTTTTCAATCGCTTCTTTGACACTTACGTTATTATGAACGATCATTCCAATCGCTTTACATATGGCAGTAACATCCTGATGGGCAAAAATTTGTCTTCCCATGCAGACTCCTGAACCACCAACTTCAATTGAATTCTTAACCATTGTTAGTATCTCTTCACTATTGCCGGTTGAGGGGCCACCAGCGACCAGTAATGGTATCGGTGCAGCGCGACAAATGTTGGAGAAACTTTCTTTGTCACCAGTCCATACTGTCTTCACCGCATCGCAGCCCAATTCGAAGGCGATTCTTGCTGCATGAGCGTATCCATTTGTCGAATCATTTTTCATCAAATTTACATTTTCTCCGCGAACATATATCATACCTAGAACTGGGACCTCATTTAGGTAGGCTTCGGTTGTCACATGCCCCATCCTTTCAAGCATTGCAGGCTCTTTTTTACTACCGATGTTAACTTGGCATGATACGCCAACAGCACCTCTCATTATCGCTTCATCAACATCCCCAACAAGCACCTTGTTGCTATTATTTTTCCCGCCATGTCTTGTTGAGGCAGAAAGATGAGCAATCATCCTTGTTTTTGTTCCTTGACATAGATGGTTAAACTTGTCAATGACTCCTTTGTGGGCAACTATTACGTTTACTTCCCCAGCAATTAGAGACCTGATTGTTTGCTCAATATCTCCTAAACCTTCACATGGAAAATCTGTGACTCCATGGTCAATAGGCACCCAAACACCTCTGCCGTTTGGTAGTATTTCAGCCATGATTTCCTGTTTTCCCATGACTGGCCGATAATCTCCTATTTCTCAATACTTTGCATCATCACATAGTTATCAAACAATCTCTTTGCGGTTACAAAAAAATTACTTTTCAACCGATGCTTCAAAAGACTAGTTCCACATGGGTGTCATGATGGAACCCGTAACCATGGTCGCAATGGGCGCCCTTAGTGGCGGCTTTTTGTTTGGAATGTGGTATGTACTCGTTCGTAGCGACGCTAAACTAAACATGCGCCCGGGAATGTCCGCTGAAGGTCTCAGGCAGGATACTGGAGCGCCAAGTTTCGGAAAGACGAAACAAGAAATTGATCGCAAATTAGCAATTGTTGAGGCACGCCGAAGGAGAGCAGAATTAATAGAATCAAGGCTTGCAGTACAGGAAGCTGAACTACGGGCAGCCGAAAATGCGAGAAAATTAGCAGAGGAAGCAGAAAAAGAAAGGCTAAGGCGGCAGCAAGAGAGAATGAGGCTTGAGGAAGAAGAGCGTCAAAGGCGTGAGGCTGAAGAACAGCGAAGGAGAGAGCAAGAAGATTCTGAGCGACAAAGGCTTGAGGAAGAAGCTAGAATGTCTGAAATGCGTCTTCAAGAGGAAGCGAGGCTTGCTCAGGAACAGGAAGAATTGCGTCAAGCAGAGATGGCCGCTGCTGAAGAACAAAGGCTTGCTGAACTTGAAGCGGCTAGATTACAAGAGGAAATGGATTCAAGAGCTGCAGCTGAGGCAGCCATGTCTGAGTTGCAAGCAAGACTCTCAAGAGAAGGTGCGATGACCGGAGATGTGCAAATTTCCTTGATGTGGGAGAATTTCAACGACCTTGATCTTCATGTAGTCTGCCCATCCGGAGAAAGAATTCACGGTGGTAACAAAAAGTCTGAATGCGGTGGAGAGTTAGACGTAGACGCTAATGTAAGGCCAGAAACCAAGAAGCCTGTTGAAAATGTAGTATGGCCAGGAGTAACAGCTCCTCCAGGTACTTACCAGGTTTATGTTCATCATTACAAAAAGCACAAGAAGCGTCGAACCAAAGACCCTACAGGATTCCAAATTATAGTCAACAATGTTGGTGATTACCGAGAATATCATGGTGATTTAACCCATGGTGACCCAATAAAACTAGTCTGTCAGTTTGAAGTCCCTGATAGAGACGAACAGGCAGATTATGCTAAGAAAAGTCTTGAGGAGCAGATGCGAATTGAGGCTGAAGAATCTGCTAGATTAGAAGATGAAAGAGAAGCAGAAGAAAGGCAAAGACAAGCCGAATTTGCTGAAGCAGAACAGCAAAGACTAGCAGAATTAGAAGCGGCTAGACAACAAGAGGAATTAGAATCGAGACAGGCTGCAGAAACTGCAATGAAAGAACTTCAAGCAAGACTAGACAGAGAAGGCGCTCGCTCAGGAGATGTTCAAATCTCTCTGATGTGGGACAATTACAATGACCTCGACCTGCACGTTGTCTGTCCATCTGGCGAGAGGATACACGGTGGTAACAAGATATCAGAGTGTGGGGGAGAGTTGGATGTTGATGCGAATGTTAGGCCAGAGACCAAGAAACCAGTCGAGAACGTTGTATGGGATGATGGAACTGCTCAACCAGGTGAGTATCAAGTATATGTTCACCATTATAAAAAGCACAAGAAACGTCGAACAAAAGATCCAACTAAATTCAAGGTTATCGTGAATAATGTCGGTGACTTGTTGGAATTTGATGGAAAACTATCTCACGGCGATCCAATACAGTTAGTCGCCCAATTTGATGTGCCAACGATGGAGGAAAGGCAATCCAAGATTGATGCAATCCGTGCTGAGATGAATATATTATCTGGTCAAGAAGAAGTAGTTATTGAAGAAGAATCAGTAATTGAACCACAATCAGGTACTGAAGAAGACCTTGTCATTGAACAGGAATCAGTTATCGAAGAACAATCCGTCAATTATGAAGAGCCTGAGATAGAAATAAAAATTGAAGACGACGAAATGGATATTTGATTATGACAAAATGTCAGTTAATCTACCCTCTTGTTTTGCTTTGTTGATCGATCTAGCAATTCTTCTGCCAGTTGACATTCTTTCTTCATTAATATCTGAGTAAGGCGATCCTCCAACAAATGGGTTTGAACCTGCTACTATTCTAGCACTTATTTCAAACACTTTGAATTCCAACTGGTCAGTCACGATGGTTTCTAAGCAGAAAGGCCCAATCATACCTCTGCTTTCCTCTTCTAGAACAAACGATTCAGCGACTGTTCCTTCTGCCATTTCGAATGCTTTTGGAAGTAGGGATTCTCTAATTACAACAGGCTGGTTACCAGTTACCACAAATGATGGTTCCAAACTCATCTCACGAAGGTCTCTTAGCGATCCTAGTTTGTAGAACTCATCAACATTAGATTCGTCTCTTCTATCCATTGAAAGTAGTTCAAGACGACCTAGATTTTTCCCCGCATGCTTTCCTTTCCCTTGAACTTGATATCCATCTTCAGCGATTGGGTCAAAGAAAAAGTGTAGATAATAACGACATCCTAACACATATTCCTGAATTGTGAACTCTTCTTCAATGTCTACATTTCTACGAAAATCACGATAGTCTCTAGCGATGAAGTAGCCTCTACCACCCTTAGCACCAGCATACTTTACGATAACTGGGCCGTCTATGTTGTGCGGGTCTTCGAGTACCTTTGGCATGTCACAGCCACCAGCTTCTAGCCATTCTCTTTGTCTTTGCCTGCTACTTTCCCAGTGTAATATGCCTCTGTTGCCGAATGTGGGAACTTGAAGATTCTTGAAATTAGTCGACCCTAAGTACTCAACTAGAGAGCCGTGAGGTATAATTATTACATTGCGCTTTCTAAACCATTCTGCGTAATCAAGCATTTCTCTGTAGTCTTCTAGCATCAACCATTCATCTGGGTCAGCACCTGGAAATGCTTGGTAAAATTTTCTTCGATTTTCTCCTACAGCGATTCCAAGAGTCCTAAAACCCTCTTTCCTTGCACCATGAAGAATCTGTAAAGATGAATGAGATGCGACAACTCCAATGGTTAGATTGTCTAGGTCGTAGTCAGAAAGCCATGATGCCAGTGTATCAGTGTCTACGCCCATGTCGAGGGGTTTAGTGTCCCCCCTATGAGCATTATGCACCTATTTTAGTTATTGAGACCAAAATCACCCAAGGAATAGATTCCAATGATTCATTTTTCCCTAGTATAACAGTGAAAGTTCAAGTCTTTAGTTACAGTCCGATTGGTATGGAAGAGAAGGGTGACTCGGGTAGAATGACCTATGGCAATTATCTTCGTTTAGAAGAAATGCTGAAATTGCAAGAGGGGCCTAATGGTTACTCTCCTGAGCCTTGTAATGATGAAAAACACTTCATTATCGTTCATCAAGCGTTTGAGTTATGGTTCAAACTTGTGATTTCGGAGTTGAAAGAAGTACACAAATTAATGGATAGCGAAAAAATAAGTGAGCAATCTATGCCAAAAATAGTTCGTCACCTCAATCGAGTTACAGAGGTGTTTGATTTAATGTCACAACAATGGAAAGTTATGGAAACTTTAAGCCCGCAGGATTTTTTATCATTTAGAGATAGGCTAGGGACATCTTCTGGCTTTGAATCTTGGCAGTTACGTCAAATTGAGATTATGTTAGGACTTGAAAAGCAGCAAAGGGATGCTGGAATGGATCCATTAAGTCACATGAAGCGCCTAGAAAGTGAAGGTAAAATATCCTCAAATGTATTGACTGAATTCGAGATTATGATAGAATCTCCATCACTCAACGACTTGCTGACAAATTGGCTTTCACGGACTCCGATAAATGGCTCACTACCAACAGAATCAAACGATAATGAGGTGGTTTCTAGTTATATTAACGGGCACTTAGATGCAATGAATGAACATTCAAAGATGGTAATTTCGCATTTCAAGTCGATTGGCCACGGTAATGAATCAACACTCGGAGACCGTCTACAGAAGTCAATTCAAGGTGCTAGAGAGTTTCTAATTCCAAATGGTGAAATAAATCGTTCAAGAGCGGGACTATTGTTTATTGAATCCTATCGCAATCTCCCGTTGTTATCTTGGCCTAGAACACTAATAGATTCATTCGTCA
>CALDPP010000035.1 GCA_937911345.1 uncultured euryarchaeote
ACCGAAGCATAGGTAAATTGCCACATCTGCATTTCCTTCATCAATCCACAAATTTTCATATGGATCTTGGGCATTGTGGAGTAAATGCTGCAACTCATGTGCGATGATTGATTTACCCCAAGAGAGGGTTATATCCGCAAAATCAACGAACACTGCTTCCCTTGAACTGGCAAATGATGGAGCAAAGTAACCACCAGTATTGAAAGCACCGTCTATATCGTAGATAACAATCTGAACTTGACAATTATTGTCAACATCCGGGGCAGCCAGTCCCCTTCCATCTTGGTAATCCTTGCCATAATATGTGGTCATTGTAGGATATATTGTCGAGTCCCATGAAGATGCTAAATTATTGAGTACAGTTGAGGAAAGTGTTCTACCATTTTGTACAACAAATGCAACTGTACTAGTCGTTTTTGCTACATAAGCATCTAGTGAACCACCAGAAATTGGTACGGTAAGTGAATCTCCTACAAGATGTGGATTACAGGCCCTTCCACTCGTTCTTCCTTGAGTGGTTGGCTCATATTTCATTTCATCAACCCCAGGCATTCCCGCATCAATCCAAGCCTGTTTCATGAAACCATAAGCGGAAACTACAGGAGTTTCCTCATCGATTAGGAGGTATTCACGGCCGCTATTTACATCAAAATTCGCTAAATCGCCAATGATTACTCCTTGGGCATTGTATGGCATTTGTTCGGATGTTGAATCGGATTCTGCAGACACCGATGATGAGAATATTGGAACGGTTAACGAGACCAACATTAATGCAATTAACAAGCACGATTTTGTAGAGCGTTTTTCCGACATAGTTCAAATCCCACTAAATGCGTTATTGCATTCAAATTGAGCAGTAAAAAAGAAGTATTTAAGGGTCAGTCTGTTAGGATTCTATAATGCTCACTAGCAAGAGAGAAGGAGAAGGCCGTTCAGTGGTTGCTTTTGTCTTGATTTCATTAGTTATTACAAGCTTTTTGAGTACATCAAGTTCTGCTTCATCTGATTTGGAGTACCAAGGCTCAGAACCATGCTTGTCAATAGACAAATTATCATTTAATTCGACTGCAGCAAATGCTTCAATAACTTGGCAGACAGATTTGGGTCCTAGACTGCCTGGTTCCAACTCATCCGCTGAACTTAGACGTTCAATCACTCAAAATCTCACTCAATTTACCTTCGAAGAATCGAGCCATAATAGAGAAAACTTCACGCTTACAAATCTAGTCGGCAGCTTTAGTCCAGACAATTCCACTGGCCAAAATATTGTTTTTGTTGCTCATTACGACAGCAGATATATGGCAGAAAGAGATGAAAATGAATCGAAAAGAAACCAACCTATTGATGGAGCAAATGACGGTGCAAGTGGCGTAGCAGTACTTATCGAACTGGGAAAAATCATCCCCAATCTCGAACTCAACCATGATGTGACTCTTTTCTTTACTGACGCTGAAGATCAAGGGATAACAGGTGGATTCCACCCTTTGACATGGTCATATGGAGCATACGCATGGGTGGAAAATTTAACTGAAGAATACAAAAATAACATATCTGCTTATATCGTTATTGACATGATTGGCGATGCATATTTAGATTTCACCAAAGTAAAAGACACTTCAGGTGAGCTTTGGGATACAATAACACCGATTGCTGCAGCCCTTGGAATGATGGAATCAGAACTTGACTGCGAGGGCAATTATGGTGAGCCGATATACAATCCTAACACAACAAGAGGGGTTATTGACGATCATGTTCCTGCTAACAATGCCGGCATCCCTGCGATTAATTTTATTGACATAAACTACGGTGAAAATGCCAGTGTATTTGGCGGTCACTGGCATACTCATGAGGATACTGCAGACAAAGTAAGTTCTGAATCTCTTGGCTACATAGGCAATTTATTGGAACTAGGTTTGATAACGTCAGCATGGACATTAAATCCAATAGATACGAATGAATTAACCAACGAATCAAATCAAGACGATAACACACTGGAAACTAATGACGATTTAGAAAATAATGTTGAAAAAAGTAATTTTGTTGGATACTTATCAATAATAATCGTATCAGCCATATTAATTCTGATTTTAGTGGCAGATATCAGTCTTAAACTGTAATACCTAGCGCGGACAATTAGGGAAAGGGGTCATATCCGCGCACCATAAGGGTTGATTAGGTCGGAGGTGAAGTTATGTCGGAGAAGAGTTTTGATGAACGCAGGGCTGCTCTCAGGCAACGGGTTCAAAATCAGCTCGAAAACAACGAACAAAACATCTTAGACAAACAATCAGATCTATTACCTTTTGAAGACGAACAAGAAATAGTAGTTAAGCCAATGATTGACCTTGATTATGATGACAGAGAAAGATTGAGGATGATTGTTGCGATATTGGTCTTAGTTGGGAGCATATTAGGCGTTGTCAGTGGTGGAATTTTACTTCAAGGTAATCCTGATGAGTTACTAAACTCAACGATTTTTAATGAGGCGGAGACTGTTGATTTAACCGGGCAAATACTTACCGTTGATGGCGTAACTTTAGAGAATGCGACTATTGAATTATATGAGGAAAAAAGCGTGGTTGTAATCCAATCAACAAGTTCAGATCAAAATGGTTATTTTCAATTTTACAATGTTAAGCCTGAAATTATGGAAATAAGAGTAGTTATCTCTGGTTACCAAAGTGTCGAAAGAACTCTCAGGGCGGAAAATGGATTGATTGCTCCGTTTACTATGGTTGAAGGAAACTCGTCAAGCATTATCCAAGAAAATACTGTTGGTAGTGAGGGGGGTTGGTCTCTTGAAGCAGCAGTGGCGTTATCGACATTTCTTGGAATAGTGACTATAATTACTGGCTTTGTTGGCATTCAAGCATCAGTTGAAATAAGGCGAGGGAAAAAATACCGGAGAACACAATATCTCGCTGGCGTTAGCTTATTTAGCAGAGGATTAATTTGGATTGGTCCTATTCTAATTCTCGCAGGTATCGCACTAAACAGTATGGTCAAAGACCAATATGAAGACTATATCGAGGATTGAAAATGTATCTTATCTCAGTCGAGGGAGGAGACGGTTCTGGTAAAGGAGAAGCCGCCAGAATAATCAGCGAGTTGTTGACTAGTTTCCCGTTTCCGAAAATCCATTCTACTCATGAACCCAGAAGACATAGTGAGTTGGGTAAACTAGCCCTTGATTCGGTTATGAAAGGAGATAAGACTCCACTTGAAGAGGCGGGATTATTTGCTGCTGATAGACTTGATCACTCGCACACAATTATCAAACCATTGCTAGACAAAGGGCATGTTGTAATATCTGATAGGAATATACACTCATCACTTATCTATCAGGGAATCGTTGGTGATTTGGGAATAGATGATGTCGTAAAGATGAATTCTGCAGCAATGATTCCTGATTTAGTAATATGGATAGATTGTGATCCTGCAAAGGCAATGAAAAGGATACGCTCCGGAACTTTGAGAATGACTAGCAACAAGCAAGAATATTTTGAAACTACAGAAATTCAAAAGAAAATAAGGCAGGGTTTCAGTGAACTATTATCTGGCAAGATTACTGTACCTGAACCATTCGACAAATGTGAGGTTGTAGGTCCAATTCTAAATGAGTCAGGATTGGATGAACTGAAGAAGAAGTTAGCAGATACTCTTCGAACATTTTTCAACAAAAAACCTTCTCCACTTAATGTCGATTCCGATAAAGTAGACAGATACTTACTAAGCCGACTAATCGGCAATCTTGAAACTCAAACTCGTCTACCTGGAGCACCATTGAACATGAGTGCAATACATGAAGGATGGTTAAGTGGTAAAAGCCCTGCTGAATGGATGGCATTTGTCGAAGCGAATTGGCCTAAAGAATCCGCAAAACAGTTTGACGTACCAAGTAATCCGTTTTCTTTTTCATCATGGTCAATTATTGGGACTCTGTCATTAATTGGAGGTTCAACAGAAGTTCCCAAACTTCACAAATTATTGGGTCCGCACAGAATGATGACCAAGCGCCACACACAGAGACTTGTCAAATGGTTAGAAGAAGAAAAATGGATAAATAAACAGTTTAATCACATACCATTTTCAGACGCTAAAGTTTTCAAATTAAAACAGGATCGACTAGGTTTTGGAAGATTATCTCTTGCACTTTGGCCATTGAGGGGAATGATTTCCTCTTGGCGGAGAGCGAATCCTGAACTCGAATGGGAAGGGGCCCTAGAAGACCTCATTACTAACTCAAAATTACCATCTTACCAAGTTAAAAAATCTCTCAGTGATGTCTTTGAGAGACTAAAAATACTAACAAGCGGGCACAATGAATGTCCTGTACCAACAACGAAGGAAGAATTGATTGTTTGGTGGAAAACTCCTCCACCATGATTATTCCTCTTCAACAAGACGGAATTTCATTCCACCTGGCAAAGAGACTTGTGCAGCTGACTTGAAGAACTTTGAACGAGCAGAATACGCTGCACTAATCAAGACGCCAAGCCCAATGCCAAAACCGATTCCAGTTATTGGCCTAGTAATATTATTCGATTCATATGGGGTTAACAATTGGGTAAATCCATCAACAATTAATGGCAAACAAAGTACCAAGCCACAAAGTAACCAAATCAGTGTCCTTCTATTTTTTTGATAGGTACCCAGTAGCCATTTATCTGGCAGTAGAGATAAACATGTATCTTTTACCGTCCATCTATTATATCCCTTTCTTGAAAACCAAAAACCGCCTACAGCGAGACCAAAAAATATCCCTACATCCCTCGTACAAACTGGCATTTGATTTTCATTTATGAGGATTGAACGCTCCGCCTTGTTATGGCAGTTCAAATCGCCAAATGCATAAATAAATGCAGAATAAGGATCTAATTCAGTCCATGCAAATGTCTCATTTGGATTAGTGTTATCATTTCCTGAAGACCAAAAGCCATCCTCTGTAGCGAAATCAAATGCATTTGCTCGTCCGTTTTTTATTTCTGGAATTTCTCCAGTTTCAACAACCATAGGCGCAATGAAGAAGGAGAGTAAAAAGAAGCTTGAAACATAGAAAACTCTGTTTCCTACTTTTTTCTCACGCTCTCTCGAGGCAAGTCCATTCTTATTCACAGTTGGCGTACTAATCGGCAGTACAAAAGAATTAACGTCAAAGTGTTCATCTATCTCTATCAAGCCCACACATACATGGAGGAAGCCCAAGGGGAACCTGTTGGCCTAGGCATGGGCTTCCAAGCTGGAGGTCTTATTGGACTATACCTAGGATTTTCGCTTGCAACAATTTCTGTTTTGACAGATGCAGAAAATATCCAAAGAACTGTTTCGTTAATGTGCATTCCACCATTTCTATTTTCGATACTTTTAGGACCATTTTTGGCAAGGCGCCGTAAACCAGTGATACTAACTAAAGAGCCTTTGATAGAAGCAAGAGAGAAGTTGTCACAATTTAATGAAGGGCAAGGAAAATGGCGAGTTCTGAGCCATGTATCTAGTGATGGTGTAAATCTAAGGATAGACATGCATAATTTAGAAAATATCGAAGGTGTTGTTGATGCAGCACTAGAATTAGCAGAGAAAACAACTGTTAAATTTATAGTTGGAAGAGGCAATATCAAAAGTTCATCCCCGAAACTACGTAATCGGGTACTAAAAAGAGTCGAAGATAGTGTAGGAGTTTTGAGAAGAACACGTAAAGCAAAATCTATAGAAGTGAACCCTGTAAAGTCTAGTGAATATAATGACTATCAAAATAAACTTAATCGTATTCTACTTATTTTATTGCCAATTGTTTCGTTTTTGGCTTGGTTAGAAATGAGAAATTGACAAATCAAGCAGGAATAGATGTTATGAAACAATCAATGCTAGCGTTACCATGCGAGAGGTCACTTTGTTTTGGAAAAGAGACCGAATCAAGGATTTAGACATTGGAGAACTTACCAATATATTCAAGCAAGCAGAGTTCATTTCATATGTGAAAAGAGTGCCAAAAGATATTCGAATAATTTTGAAAGTCAATTTTTGCGATGGAAAATCGCCAAAAGACATAGTCGACCTACATTTCCTTGAATTACTTGACGTAATTCTTGAACCTAGAGATAATTCCGACAGTTATCTGATTCTAGTAAAACTGAACCACTCTGTCTCAAATCTAAACGCTAGAACCAATGGCACGAGTTCAGTTCCGGGGAGTAGGCTTGATGGAGAAGGCTTGACTTACATTATTCAAGGTCCACCAATCAAATTACGTTTGGTTTCAACGTTAGCAAGGCTAATTGCTCAACCAGATAGAATAAGTGCAAGAAGTTTAGATTTCAACTCAACCCTCAATCACTCTGCACTTTCAACCAAACAACTGAAGTTGGCAAAATTTGCCTATGATAGGGGATTTTTTGACATCCCAAAGCGAACAAGGATCTCTGATTTAGCTAGTGAAATCGGACTTGCTAGAGCCACAATTTCGGAGCATCTAGCTCGAATAGAATCAATACTTATGGACGACATGTTTTCCTCGTATGATGAGGCATATACAGATCCTAAATTGGTTAAGTCGCTTATTGAAACTGTAACTATGGAAATTGAAAATGATGACATGAATCTAGTTGACAATATGATTCACTTATTATCGGATATTAAGAAATCAATTTCGTCCCAAATTGTTGAGTTAAAAAGTGAAGAATTTGATGAAAAAACCGATGATGAATTGATTGAATTGGCTGTAAAAGAATATGAAGAGAACCTAAGTTTTATTGACGAAATTGTTGAAGAGAAATTTAAGTCCTCATCAAATTAATGACATCATTTACAAGATACGAAGTTATAGACACTGTATGACCCGGGCAGCGGACTTACTTAGACGCCTGTCCAAAGATGGTGTTTTAGTCCCTGACCAAGTAAAAAAAGCGATGCTAAAAGTCGACTTAGAGGACTTTACCGATTATGATGTTGCTCCTTTCTATGCTGACCGTCCTGTACCATACATTGAATCAAATTCGGGCAACATCAAAACTATCTCAGCACCTCACATGATAATTACACTTCTTCATCACATGGAACTTAGTTTAGGGCAGGAAATTATTGTTATAGGATGTAAAGGCGGCTATTTATCTGCATTGATAGCAACAATAGTAGGAGAAAAAGGGCGAGTAAACGTTTTAGATCCTTCAATTGAGGTTGTAAATCACGCAAAAGAAAGGCTATCTCATTGGCCAACGGTTGAAATAAGGACTGTAGAAGACCTAAATATTGCACCAGTTGCATTTCCTGGCGAATTCAATAGGGTAATTATGACGGGACAAATAGAAGAAATACCACAATGGATTAAATCAAGAGTTAGCGACGGAGGATTTGTTATCGCCCCGCTGGGAGATATAGATTCACAACATTTGATGAAAATTGAATTTCAAGATGACTTAGAACTTGAAACAAATCTAGGCAATGTATGTTTTGGCCCAATAGATTTAGACTCAAATGATAATACTCATCTTCATCCAAAAGAACTTGCAGATTTGATTGAATTGTCAATTGAAACTTGTGAAGAATTAGAAATAATTGATTATGAGGAGCTCCAGAGCCTGCAAGATTTGGTTGCGAAATTAAACAATTTACCAGATGAGACGCCACCCATTGGAGAGGGTGGAATTCCCGTTTCAGATCACCCAATGGTAAAATTACTGTGGCACTATTCACCGTCTTTCCTTCGGCTATGGCCAATAATTCAAGTCATGTTACATCCAATGATTTCAAATTTTGATCTCAACACATGGAACCAATTCAACGATGACGAAGATACTGACTGGTGAGTAACTTGTCAACTAGGTTTTCTACTTCTGCAAATCTAAATAGCAAAGATGATCGTAAGAAAAGACGAGCCGTTAGAGAGCTTTTCGAACTAGATGACGAAAATAATCTATCCTCATTCATACCTCTGTTAGATGACAAAGACTCTTGGTATAGAACCAAAGCACTGGATGCATTTAGAATGTGGTCAATTAGACTAGATACATCACACCTTGCTCCGTTAATTAATCACAAAAATTTGGATTATAACAGAGCCGCTGCCAACCTTTTAGAGCGATTTGAAAAAAACAACATAGAAACAGTGAAAGGATTATTCGAAAAAAATGATTTGATTTGCCAGATAAAGTCAGCGGAATTTATCCTACAGTGTGATAATCAAGAAGATTTCTTTGAAGATTTATTATTAAATGAGAATGCAAAATTAAAGTTGATTGCCCTGAATAGTAAATATTCTACACAAGAAGTACTAATCAAATCATTAGAAGATAAATCAAGCAGCATAGTCAATTTTAGCCTTGGTAAATTAACTGATTCAAACTTTATTATCGAAGAAAATAAATTATCCCAACTAATATCCAATGGAGTAGACTTCACAAATTTTGCTCCATATTTGTTAAAGCATAATCCCAAGAAACTGATTGAACATATCGAAAATCTCAACAGCACCGAGATAAGAATGATTGTTAAGATGTTGCGACAAGAGTGTAAAACCTTGGATAATGAAATAATCAAAATGATCATTCAAAGTAAATCCTATGTAGTCTTAGGAAGGTGGTTACAAGGCAAAAAAGGTGATGCGATAGATAAATTGCGATGGGAGATTATCGCCAATGAAGATGTGGATGAGATAGAAAGATGCCGCCTTGTTGAGCGATTATTTTCACGATGTGATGAAGAGAATATAATTAACATGGCAAAAATTATTTCAGAAGAATCAGATAGTGATTTGATAAAAATAACAGCGCATAACCTTTCAACCGCCAATGCTGAGGGTAGTTCATGACAACGGACTCTGGAGTCAAGTTTGCAATCGATGCAACTGATGGTGCAAGTAGATACTTGCATGTTAGAGTTACCGTCTCACCACCGTTTACTGGCAATAAGTTAACGCTAAAATTCCCGCGATGGGTTCCTGGATCTTACTTCATTCGAGAACCTATGCAATATCTAACTGGGATTTCATGCCATCAAAATGAAAAAGATGTTAGTTTTGCCCGAAAAGCAGTTGATTCTGTTGAAATAAAATTAAGTGACCAGTCCAGCGATTTAGTGGTAAATTACAAGATATTTGGCATTGAATTATCAGTAAGGTCAACACATATCGATAACTCTCATTTACATATGATGCCACCATTCACATTCCTGTTACCCACTTCAGGAATTGATAAATCACGCATGGATATGGAACATAAAATTGAAGTTTATTGTCCAACTGAATGGTCACCAGCAACACAATTACATCTTGTTAAGAAAGACGAAAATAACGATTCAATGGTTGGCAATAAAGCAAATTTGTATACCTTTTCAGCACCAGATAGAGATCGCTTACTTGACGGAATCATTGAAGTAAATAGCAACGAAAATATCCACTTCAAAGTTGATGGTAGAAACCATGTGCTCAAATTATGGGATAGTGGTGGTTTCCAAACCGATTCATCGATGGTAACCCGTTTCATAGAAGATATGAAGAAAATAATCAAAGAATATCACGCCCTATTTGGAGTACCTAACTGGGGAGCCTACGTCACAGTTTTACAACTAACTGAAAAATCAAGAGGTGGTTTGGAACATTTAAATTCACAGACTTCGATGTTGCCAA
This sequence comes from uncultured euryarchaeote, assembly GCA_937911345.1. Classification (GTDB taxonomy): domain Archaea; phylum Thermoplasmatota; class Poseidoniia; order Poseidoniales; family Poseidoniaceae; genus MGIIa-L1. The sequence goes on from CALDPP010000035.1 coordinate 9,620, forward strand.
GAGTATGCTTGATAGATGGCTTTGTTGATGAATATCGGGACCTAATCAGCCTATTCAGCCACGAATATATGCACCAATGGAATGTTAAGAGATTAAGACCAAAGAATTTCATCCACTATGATTTACAACAAGAAATCCACACCGATTTACTGTGGTGGTTTGAAGGATGTACATCCTGGTTGGGTGATATTCTATGTGTACGTTCAGGTGCATGGTCGGAAGACGATTGGCGAAAAGATATGGAAAGAAAATTATCAAGACACACAATAAGAAACGGTTCCGAGCATGAATCACTTGCAGAATCAAGTCACGATGCATGGATACACCTCTATAGAAGCCATAGCTTCTCGAGAGAAATACAGATATCATATTATCTTGAAGGGGAATTGGCTATTTTTTGTATAGATGCTGAATTAAGAAAGAGATCAAAGGGCAAGCATGGAATTTGCGACCTAATGGTAAAGTTATGCGAGAAATACGCTCTTGGATACCCTAATGCAGTTCAAATAGGCGTAGACTACAAAGATATCAGAAAAGAATTAGTCAACATGGAAGGTGGAAGAAACTTAGGAAAATATCTTGATGAATTGGTTTTTGATAAGTCTGCACCAAACATTGCTAAGGCATTAGGATACTACGGCCTTAGCCTAAAGAGTAAAGTTTCGAAAGACAACCAATTATCATCATCTTGGTTAGGATTAAATTTGTCGGACAAAGGTGGCAAAGTGCTTGTGTCCAGCCATCAATCAAACTCTCCACTACGTGAATTAATCATGCCGGGTGATGAATTGATTTCGATAAACAGATTGCGAATAAATAGCGTCAAATCGTTGAAATCAATACTCGCAAAATTGGAGCCATCAAATGTTGAAATTTGTTATAACCATGAAGGAATAATTAAACTTGACAAAATTGATTTGCGTATTGAACCGGAATTGAAGAATAAGTTAAATGGTAACGGCAACGCCAAATGGCGCGATTATATTGCCAGTAGAGTCATTTGAGATCATCAAGACTAACTAATATTGGTGGGAGATCAAAAATCGTTGTATGTTTAGTGGTTTTTGGAGGAAATAGATCTCCTGACTCACACATTTGAATTACCATTGATTTAGTAATTGAATCAAAATCCGTATTTGGCCATAATTCGAGAGTAATATCTTCAGATGAAAGATAATCAAGACATATTGCTGGTATTTTTGATAGCCCCAATTCTTGCGCTACTGATAATCTGTGATGCCCATCTAGCAATGAGCCTGTTACACTATCAACTAGAACCGGTTTAGTAAAACCCCCCCATCGCTTGGTCATGTCAAGTAACTTGTCTCGAGCTTTGGATTTAATTTGTTCATGTGGTTTTAACCAATCGACCTCAACCATGACGACATCATCTTCAGTCCACATGAAACTGGGAACAGTATTTCAAGGATAATACTTTGGCAATTACCATAGGGATTGGAGATTAATTTGATTGAGCATATTCTAGGCAATGAATCGGATGTCAAAGGACTTCCTTTGACTAATGAAATGTCTCAGTTTGTTGATAGATTGCCGACTCAATTGATTGATGTATTAAACAAAATCGCCGTTAACGGCGGAGGTGTGTGGATTGTCGGTGGGGCTGTAAGAGATGCTTCAATGGGATTAAATCCTTCAGATGTAGACCTAGCTACTGATTTAACTCCCGATGAAATTCTTGGAATTTTTCCGGATGCTATAGAAACTGGAGTTTCTTTTGGTACGATTACCATCAAATCTGGGATATTTCTCTTCCAAACCACTACACTAAGAACCGATGGTGAATATATTGATTCTAGAAGGCCCGATAAAGTGAAATGGAATATGTCTCTAATGGAAGACCTAAAGCGACGAGATTTTACTATTAATTCAATGGCTATTGATGTCGCGAGAAGAACATACTATGACCCACACAATGGTTTGAGTGATATAAAAAATAACATTATTCGTTGTGTTGGTAACCCGCAAAAAAGAATCAATGAAGATGCTTTAAGAATCCTCAGAGCATATCGATTCTTAGGACAAATGGGTGGGAAAAATTGGCAGTTAGAAAAACATCTTAGTGATGTTATGGTTGTTAATTCATATTTGCTAGAAGAGTTGTCTAGCGAACGAATTTGGCAAGAAATGAGCAAAATTCTCAGCTTCTCAAAAAGTGGAAAAATACTTGTAAGAATGTTATCGGATGGAATATTAAAAATTATTTTCCAATGGGATAACTTTGAAACTTCAAAATTGGTTTTGGCTCTTGAAGATTCTAGTCAGTTTGAATTAATCACGATGTTTGTACTGCTCAATTACCACCTAGATCAAGGGTCAATTGATGAATTATGCAAATCGCTAAAATTATCTAGGAAAGACACCAAGGACGTCGTATTTACTTTTACAAATGCATTAATTGTTCCATCAAAGAACGAGAAATATCTCCGCTTATACAGACATATACTAGGAGCTAAATGTCGACAGATTATCTTACTGAGTAAAACATTTTGCAAGTATGAATTACACAATAATTTCACTGATATTGATGATAATTATTTCAACCAAATAATATCACTGCTAGCAGATTTACCCAAAAACAAACTTGAGAAACAAATTATTGATGGTAACTGGTTGATGAGAGAAACTAACCTGGGACAAGGACAAAAACTTGGACGATTAAAGGAATGGTTATTTCGAATTCAAATTGAAAATGATCTTACTGATGTATCAGAAATCACCCTGCAACTAGCGAAGATTCAATGGCAAAATGATGATTTCGAATCATGGCCTAGAATGTCATTAGAATGAAGGGATTATCTTCAAGAATGATGAATTATAGGCAAGTCCATGTTCAGTGGTAGAATATCTCAGGCTGTTGCTAGTCAAATTGAGAAAAAAATATCAGAGAATAATGACCTGAATTCTTTATCTAATTCAGAACTAGCAAACTTAGCGATAGAATTTGTTGGCGATGCCCCTCCTTCCCATGTACCTAGAGAAACTGTCATCGAAATATTATCACAACAACCCGAGATTAATTCGTGGAGAGAGAACCTAAAACAGAAAGCTGTAGAGGCAGCCAAAAATAAAGTTAGAAACGTCGCAAATAATGTTGATCCTAGAATGGCAAACATGATTAAGCAACAATTCGGCCAGTGGCTGCAAAATTCTGGCCTTTCTACTGTGGAAATTACTACAAAAATAGACACTAACTCCGATGGTATGATTAGTAGAACTGAACTAAATAATTTCATTCAAAATCTATCTGGAACTCAACCCCCAGAATGGGTATCTGAAACACTAATTTCTATTCTAGACAAAGACCAAAATGGAGTAATTGAAGTTCAAGAGTTATGGGATTACCTCGGAGCAATTGGATTTGAAGTTCCTGTAATTCAGGAACCGGTAACCGAAGAAATGGTTGTGGAAGAACCAGTAATCGAGGAATCAACAGAAGAGGTGCATGAAAAAGATGTGTACGAAGATGCTGAATGGTCAGATGAATCAGAAATCGATATTGATCAAGAAATAAAAGAGATTCCGGATATTCCACATGTTGAAGAAACCGATACCATAACTCAAGCAGAACAAAAACCTGCTATTGTGGTCGAAAATGACAATAATGTTGAGGAATTGCCAAGCATCAATACCTCTATAGAAATTGGTATAGAGAAACTACACTCGACAAGATTGCATAGAGAAGCGATCAGTGTAATTGAATCTACTGAGCCTGGTAATTGTACAATCATAGTTGAAAGGGTCGAAAGGACATTGATGGTAATGGACAGTTATAGAGGAGGCATGACCGTAGTAGGATTACTTGATAACGGACCTTACACCGTAGCGGTATTATTTGAGCCAAATTACAATGATCAAATCGAGACATTAGTGGGCAAGAAGATTTCATTTTCTGGAGCCCTTCATGATTGGTCAAGTGGACTTAGACAAGCTAAACTGAAAGGTTCAAATTTAACCTTGTAGTTACTTTAAGGATCTTGAAATTACTATCCTCTGGACCTCTTGAGTGCCCTCGTATATTTGAGTGATTTTAGCATCCCTGAAAAATCTCTCAACTGGGAATTCTTTAGTGTAGCCATATCCACCAAGGACTTGTATTGCTCTTTCTGAGACCCACATAGCGGTATCACCTGCATACAATTTGGCCATGCTTGCCTCTTGAGTATGGCGTGGACCATTGTTCTCATAATGTTCTTGCTTGGCCCAAGAAGCACGGTAAACAAGTTGTCTCGCTGCCTGTATTCTAGTTGCCATGTCAGCCAAGTAGGACATAATCATTTGGTGATGAGCGATTGGTTTGCCGAAAGCTTCCCGCTCATGAGAGTAATTTAGAGCCGCTTCATATGCTCCTTGTGCTATACCAAGTGCCTGCGCAGCAATACCAATTCGGCTATTATCCAATGCGTTCATAGCAATTGGAAATCCATTTCCTACACCTTTTAGTACGTTTTCAACCGGAACTTTACAATTATTCAAAATCAAAGTACAGGTATCTGAAGAACGTATTCCTAGTTTGTCTTCTTTCTTACCAACTGAAAATCCTTCGAATGACGATTCGACGATGAATGCAGTAGTTCCGCCATGTTTTTTGACGCCATAGTCTGGATGATCGACATCTTTAGCAAACAGAACTAGAATTTCTGCTTGGGCCCCATTAGTCACCCACATCTTCTCTCCGTTTAACAAAAAGTGCTTGCCATCGTCTGATAACTTAGCCTTGCAAATCATTGCTGCAGCATCAGTACCTGCACCCGCTTCAGAAAGTGAGTATGCGCCTACTTGTCCTGCTGCAAGCCTAGGCAGATAATTTTGTTTCTGCTCTTCATTGCCGTGTAATGCAATCGTTTTTGCACACAATCCAACATGAACACAAAACATCACACCAAATGATGGATCGACTCTTGAAAGTTCTTCAACAATAATTGATTCTGAGATATCATCAACCGGTGAGCCTCCGTATTCTTCTGGAATTGTTACTCCTTGTAGACCATAATCAAGAAATTGTTGCCACTCTTCTTTTGGTGGAATTTGATTAGCATCTCTATGCTCAACTGTAGGTGATAATACTGTCTCAGCAAAATCTCTAACTAGTTCCCTAATCATTTGCTGTTCATCGGTTTCGGCGTAGTCCATATGTCTCCCCATCCTACCCAATAAGCCGACTCACTTAACCCGTTTGCTAATTTTATAATATTCATTTTTCCCAAATTATTCATATATGATGCTCATGAGGCGCGGACAGGAGGAATCATTTTGGATGAAGAAACCGTTGAATTTAATGTAGCGCACAATAGAAAATACTCCACAGATCATTTGTGGTATCAGGAAAAGGACGACCGCCTGATGATTGGAGTAAGTGAATTCTTGAAACTAGAAATTGGAGATGTCCTAAGAGTAATTCTACCACAAGCTGAAACAGAAGTTGATGAGGGAGATGGTATGTTCTCTATCTGGACAGCAGAGGAAAAAAAGCCATTCCCTGCACCGTTTTCAGGACTCATTGCTGAGGTTAATGGTGAAGTAGAAATAAACCCAGACTTAGCTAACGACTCCGCATATGACCTTGGTTGGATTATCATCCTAGAACCTCATGACCTAGACTTGGAATTACTACTAGACCCTGACGAATATGTTGAATATCTTGCTGAACTGTGATGGTTTTGGTGGCCATCATGGAAGAAATAGATATTTTGAAACAGAGTCTGGAGAAAGCGCCGATAATTTGGAAAGGCGATTATCCATATTTTATTCACCCCATTACTGACGGCGTACCAAGGCTAGAACCAAAGGTTTTGGAAGCGATTATTGAATTGTCTGTGCCGCTAATTAACTGGGATAACATCGACGTGATACTAGGCATAGAAGCGATGGGTTTGCCTCTGATGGCGCCGCTGTCGATGCGTACCAACATCCCAATGGTTATCGCTAGAAAGCGTCAATATGGACTTGAAGGAGAGATTGAGATAAATCAAGAAACCGGTTACTCCAAAGGCAGTATTTTTCTAAATGATATCAAACCAGGCGAAAAAATAGCCATAATCGATGATGTACTATCGACTGGTGGAACAATAAGGTCAGTTATTGAAGGTGTCAAAAGAACCGGTGCTGTAATCCAAAATATTGTCGTAGTAGTTGAAAAAGGACCCGGGATGAAAATTTTACAAAATGACTATCCAAACATCAAGTTTGACTCCTTGGTCAAACTTGAAATGGACGGCGAAAAAGTCGTAATATTAGATTAGGAAGTGAATTATTGGACCTTGATAGACACGATTTTCAACTCGATGATTTGGTTGAGAAAATTAAGCAAAATGACAACCGTCTAATTGCACTCCAGGTTCCAGAAGGACTCAAGATGCAGGCTTTGGAAATGATGGATGAAATAGAAACTGAAACAAGCGCTAAGGTTGTTTTAGCTGCCGATCCATGTTACGGAGCGTGCGATTTGGTTCACGACAAAATGAAGATGATGGGCGTTGAGTTAGTTGCCCATATGGGTCATTCTCAAATGAATATAGATTCTGGAATGCCAACCGAATTTATCGATGTTACTTACGATGGCGACCCTGAGTTGAAACCGATTTTACCAATTCTAAATAAACACCTTTCGATGGCTCAAGAAAGAATGGCAAATCAAGAACAAAATCCAGCATTGTCGGAAGCAGAAGCCCAAGATAAATTCCTCGACGCTGTTGGTAGAATGGCTCCATTAACTGGTACAAAACTAGGATTGGTTGGATCTATACAACATCTTCACTTGTTGCCGGACTTTCATGATCGTTTAGAAGAGGCAGGCTTTGATGTTACAATTCCTATTGGTGGAGCGAGATTATCATTCCCCGGACAGGTACTTGGATGTAATTACTCTGGTGATGATCCCAGTATTGGTCACTATCTTTTCCTGGGTTCGGGGGATTTCCATCCAATTGGATTAGTCCTACACACTGGGAAACCTCTGGCCATGCTAGACCCTTATTCAGGATCTGCAGAGGAAATGTCATTCGAAAGAATCGAGAGAATACTAAGGCAAAGATTTGGTTTGATTATGTCTAGTCAAGATTCCCAATCTTTTGGCATATTGATTGGGGAAAAACCAGGTCAAATGCGCCGTACTCTTGCTCTTAGAATGAAAAGAATGCTTGAGAAGCATGGTAAGAAAGGTTACTTGTTAGCACTTGAACACATTGGCCCTGATTTGATTGATTTTTATCCAGTCGATGCATTCGTTAACACCGCTTGCCCAAGAATTGCCATAGATGATGCAGTTAGATACCGTAAACCATTGATTACACCATTTGAACTAGAAGTTGCACTGGGTGAAAAACAGTGGGAAACTGGTTACATGTTTGACGAAATACCTTGAGTATGATAATTGCCAAAAATTGGCCAAATTAAAGCGTATATTCAATAACGGTTGGCGTAAGCCTTCAGTTGTTATGAGTAGTTATCTAGATAGGATTGGGGCTGGTTATGTGATTGATAACCCCGACCCTCTGGATTTTGATTATGTTCCAAAAGAATTGGTTTGTAGAGAGAAATATCAAAACTACTTGGCTGCTAGATTCTCTTCTATAGACAAAGTTGATTCTAGTTGCAGGGCAATAATTACCGGTCCAGTCGGTAGTGGTAAAACTGTACTTGTCAAAACCTTCTGCCGTGACTTACAACGTCATTTGGTTAACCGTAGAACAATAAACATTGCACATGTAAATTGTAGAAATGCATCAACAAGCACTAGGGTTGTCCAAAGAATATTACATGCAATTGATCCTGGTCACCCGGACAGAGGATTATCAATCGGTGAATTACTACTTAGTCTCCGTAAATTAACCAGAAGAAATTCATCTCATCTTATTGTTATACTCGATGAAGTAGACCACATGCTGAGAAAGTCTGGTGATGACATATTGTACCAACTTTTGAGAATCGATGAAGACCAAGAAGGGAAAGGTACACTATCTCTTATTTTGATTAGCCAGGAACAAGTGTTAGATGTTTTGGAAACCGCAGTTATTTCTAGAATTGGCAAGACTAATCTGATAAAAATACCAGCATATAATGAGGATGAATTGTTTAATATTGCCATGCAAAGAGCTGATCTCGCATTGGTAAAAGGTTCTTATTCAGAACAAATTATCAGACTAATAGCGGAAAAATCCGCACCAATAGGTGACGCTAGACTGGCAATAGAATTGCTAAAAGCGGCTGCTGAGTCGTGTGAAATAAGACAAGATGACCATACTGAAAGAGCAATAAGTATCGATGATGTTCACGCTAAAGATGAGATTTTATCCGTTGACATGGTTTCCGAAATAGATGCGATTGATGGACTAAAACCACACGCAATGTTGGTTTTACTAGCAATATGCAGGCGTCTGAAAAAAGAAAGTTCAATGACTACTGGTGATGTCGAAAGTCTCTATGCAGTTGTATGCGAAGAATATGAACAGCAGATGAAAAGTCATACTACTCTCTGGAAATATTTGAAAGAACTTGAAAATAGACAATTAATCAAGACAAGAATTTCAACGGTCAGCGACGGACGTGGCAGAACAACACACCTGAGCATGCCGCATTTCCTTCCTAGTGACATTGCAAGTAGGCTTGAAATGTTAGTAAAAAAGCGCTTGTAAGCGATATGTGCCGCTAGATTTTTATCCGGTGAGCATAAATATAGGTCACTGTTGGCCAACCTGTCTTAGAGGCGATATTATGGCTACTGGTACACAAGGAGAGTTCGTTGCTGTCGTAAATGATACTGACCCAAAAAGCAACGGGAAAGCATACTCACTGAAAATTTCGGGAAATAATTATTCCCAAATCCTAGGGAAGAAAATCGGTGATGTAGTGGATGGTATTTTTGTCGGTGAAGGTGACAAGACATTATCTGGCTACAAACTACAAATCACTGGTGGAGCAGATAAGACAGGAACTCCTCTAAGAAGAGATCTTGAAGGCGGTTCAAGACAATCAATCCTAGTAACCCAATCTACTGGTTTCAAGGGCCACAATCTAGTTTTCAAAACCAAAGGTGGGGAAAAGAAGCGTTTCCGATACAAGCCGGATGGTCTAAGAAAGCGTAGAAACTTCCGTGGCAACACAATTACTCAAGACACAAGACAAATTAATCTCAAAGTAGTAGAGGCTGGTAAGAAAGCACTAGGTGACATTTTAGCGGCCGAAAGTGAGGAAACATCGGAGTGAATCCCGAGAGGGTTTTCGTGAATAGGAGTGTGTAGGAATGGCTAGAAAACTTCCTACACAACCAACTGTAAACATTGGACTTGTCGGTCACGTAGACCACGGAAAGACTACTCTAACTAGAGCACTTTCAGGAGTTTGGACCGACACTCACTCTGAAGAGAGAAAAAGAGGCATATCAATCAAACTAGGATATGCTGACACGGCATTCTATCAAACCAACGATGGGACATATTATGCCTCGGGAAAGAACCCCAATGGAAAGAAAGATGTCGATGAAGAATTGCAACGTGTTGTATCATTTGTTGATGCTCCAGGTCACGAGACACTAATGGCCATCATGATAACAGGTGCTTCAATCATGGATGGAGCCATGCTTATGGTAGCTGCTAATGAGAAGTGTCCCCAACCACAAACTAGAGAGCATTTGATGGCGTTAAATATGTCAGGAATAAAGAATATAGTTGTGGTTCAAAACAAAATAGATCTTGTAAGTAGAGAAAGAGCAATTGAATCTTATCAAGAAATCAAAGAATTCTTGAAAGGTACTGTTGCTGAAAATGCCCCGATTATACCTGTTTCAGCCCATCATGACGTTAATCTCGATATTCTAATCGGCGCAATTGAAAAAACAATTCCGACACCTGAAAGAAGTGACAAAGAAAAGCCTTTGATGCATATTGCAAGGTCTTTTGACATTAACAGACCAGGTACCAGACCAACCAAACTCAAAGGAGGAGTTATTGGTGGTAGTATCGTAAAGGGTGAATTCAAAGTTGGTGATAAAATTGAAATCGGACCTGGGCGAAAAATTCAGCAGGGATCTAAGGTCAGATGGGAACCAATTAAGGCAATTGTTACTAGTATGCAAGGCGGAGGATTAAGCCTAGACAAAATGCACGCAGGTGGGTTATGTGGTCTTGCTACTGAACTTGATCCTTCTATTACTACTTCCGACAACCTCTCCGGACAAGTCGTCTCTCTATCTGGTTCACTTCCTGAAACTAGAGAAAGAATCGATATCTCTGTACATTTGATGGATTCGATGGTATCTACTGACGGTTCAAACCCAGAAAAAATCCATCCTCTACGCAATAATGAGATGCTAATGATAAATGTTGCAACTGCAACATCAGTCGGTGTAACAAAAAACGCTGAAAAAACCAGAACAGGCCTTGAATTGAGACTACCAATTTGTGTAGATGTAGGAGAGAGAGTTTCTTTATCCAGAAGAATCGGTTCACGCTGGCGATTAATAGGCTACGGAATAATCCAATAGGCGATAAAATGACTCAGCAAATTATTGTCGACAGCTGTGGCTGGGTGGCGATAATTGATGCTAACATAAACTTCGAACTAGAACTTGAAAGGATGTTTGGAACATTTGAACTAATCCTCCTTGATAGTGTAGAGACCGAGTTACAGGATTTAGATTCAGCAAGGCCCCGAAGAAAATCACTACTATTAGACATGCTGAGGGCAAAGTCCAATCATCTCTCAAGTGTTATGAATTCTCATACCGATGATTACATTTTCCAACTTGCAAGTGAAGGTGATTATTCGGTACTAACTATTGACAAAGTTTTGAAAAAGCGCTTGTATCAACACGGTATATCTGTAATTGAGGTGGCAAAAAGCAACCATTTGAGGTTGATAGATGGTCTATAGAACGACTATGGCAAAGTGAACAGTTCATCATCTCCATGACCGTCAAGTAACCTTAGTTTGATTCCTGCATCGATCCAAGCATGAGCATAATTTATTGCTCCAAATGCTCTAACATAGTCACCATTTTCCATGAAATAATTTGCATCACTGGTATAATCATCAGCCATTCTTAGCAATATGGCAAGCATTTCAGATTCCTTTGAGCCACCTGAATGAATAGGTGTAGCCTTGTCTCTTGCTTTTTTTGTTAAACCTAGATAATGCTCTAATTTTTCTTTAGAGATAGTATCTTCGATTTTTTTCACTCTCCGCCCTCCTTTTGTCTCTTCAATAGCCTCTTAACATCTTCCTGACGGCCAAGTGCTTGGTATAATTCCACAGCAAGAGAGAGTCTTCCTTCATCTTCAGCATGAACTGCTCGGTCAAAAATAGCCTTTCTCTCATCCCAGTTTCTTGCCAATGCAGCCTCTGCGGCGGCTTGGAAGCGACTTTCTCTTTCCGAATTTGCTAGATGTGGAGCTTTCCACATTCTTAGCAATCCATTTCTTGTAGCGGTAACCATACTATCGGTGGTAACTTTCTGTAGTAAATCACCAAGGTTCATACTCTGGCCCAAGATAATCTCATCTTCTTCCTCTAAGCCAGATAATAGGTAAAGCGAACCTTCAATTCCTAGCACCCACCAACCGTCGCCACATCTTATTCCTTCCATAGGTTCAAGTGAGTCAGATTGCAATTTTTCGATATAATCCCAGCCGAACGGATGAGGTACACCTTCCCATATTTCACCCGAGCTAGTTTGCAATAGTAGTCGACCTTGATCTAATCTTGAGACCCAACTCCAAATCCTATCTTCTAGACACCGTTTGGAATAATTATTGCCAAGTCTACCACACCATAGTTTACCATCATCAGATTGCCATAAGATATGTTCTCTGTCTAGCCAACCAACGATCCTCCTCACCTTGCCTGTTTGGAACCTCTTTATTCCGACTCCCTCATGAGAGAATAAATGCATTTGGCCTTCTTTACCGGTCAATATCCATCCGCCACCAGGCCTGTGTAGGACGTCTGTAAAACCACCAAATGTGGACCTTCCATCATGTATCATACTACCATCCATAGTTGAGATAACGTAGAATCCATGAGCTGCAAGAGCCGCTAGTATTCCGTTGTGATAATTCATAGAGTGGACTTTGAAAGGCGTCTTTATTGACCACCTTATCGATCCATCTGATTCTATTAGGACCATTTCCAAACCATTACTTACAACAATACCTCCTTCTACAGCAGCAATCGCTGATATTCTTTGGTTGGCTTGCCAAGACCAAGATATACTCCAAGACATTATTCATCACCTCCAATTACGCCCCAAGCAATTAACTGTGCTTTTGCTGATTGTGTAATCTTATAGTATCTACTTCGGCCTTTCATGCGGGCGTCTAAAATTCCAGACTTCAGTAATTTATTACTAATCTGAGACAATCTCGGGCGCTTTATTCCAAGGTGGTTTAATATTTCTTTATCACTAGGTGAGTAATTTCTTACTCGAGCGATTGAAAGGACGTATAATTCAGATGAATTAAGCGTTGATAATGCTGTTGGGTTTAATGGATAGTCAACCTTTTGTCCAAAATTATTGGATGATAAATTCATCATTTTTTCTAAGAAGTCATCATTTTCTAAAGCCATATTCGGATTTGAACCATAAACTAGATTTGTCAATAAATCAATCAAATTCTGCATGCTTTTATTTTCATTATTTTGTCCTTGATAGCGTATTGATTCGGCGATCTCCTCAATATCTTGATTTTCTGCATCTTCATCATTATCTAAACCGATTTCGTCATAAATCAATTCAGCAGAGTTGTGTTCTTCAAATTCAATTCTCTCTTCAGCCTCAATCATTTCTTTAGAGACCCACAGTTCACTACCATGTTGGTTATGCTGATTTACCATTTCTTCAGGACTAGATTTATCCATTTCGTCAAAGACCCTTGTTCTATCTAAAAGTCCACCAAATGCTCCAGCATTTACCATTGGCTTTGGTTTAGAATCTGGAACAATTATCTCTTCAGTATCAGGGCTAGCTGAATAAGCAAGGTCTTCAACGGGTTTATCTAATTCCTGAGACTCTGATAAACCATCTAAGTCTAGTTCGAAACCAAATGGATTATGATTTGTTACTAAGTCTTCTGTTTTTTGTTCATGATTTCGCTTATCCCAAGGTACTGAAGCGTCGATAATTTCTGTGTTATTTGATTCAATAACATCCTCGGCATCATATTCATTATGCGGCATAAAATGAACTTCTTCTAAATCCTTCTTTGTATCAATTTGTGGGCTTTGTTGGATAACTCCTGCATCAGTTAGACGGTAATTATCGATTGCATCTCTCATGAATTTTACCACTTCTAACGGCAAACCGCCAGTCTTCTCATGAATGGCTCTTGCGTGGTGTAATTCCAGTTTATATTCATCATTACTAACCGATGATATACGCTTTTCAATGAGTGCCTGGACTTCATCTACAGACAATTGTGATAATGTTTCAACACTATCAAAACTATGCAACACACTATCTTGGAGATTCATTCTCTGTTTTGATTCGACCACTACCACAATAACTGCCTGAAGTCGCTCAAGGGCTGGTAGCACATCTCTAAGGGCGACAAATAAAACGCTGTCATCGACATTTGGTGTATCAATTACAATTAGTGGTAGACTTTCAGTAAATGTTTGAGAGAAGTCAACCATTTTGTTTACTAGCTGAACTGTATTGGCCGGAAAATCATAACCAACAAGTTCTGAATACATCCTTTGCAGGAGACTGTCATGAGGGTTTGATGCTGAAATATGGTCAATATGAACCGAAACTGGAGCCTCAAGCGCAGAGCAACGTAAAAGTGAGGTTCTACCACTACCTAAATCTCCGACCATTAGAATTCTTCTTGTTGATCGGAATTTGATGTGTTGGGATAATCGTCCTCTGATATCTAATCTACCAACATAAAGCTCCGATTTACTTCCTTCAAGTGGCATTGCAGAAAATGGATTAGAACTTAAGTTAGGAATCTCAAAACCGAGACCGTCTACACGCATGATTGGCGGAACGAACAATGAGGTATTTGATGTTTCAGTAGAATTTGAATTGTAATAATGCGTTATTTGATGTTAATCGTGTTCTTCGGCAGCAGTTTTTTTTGATTTTAACGCCATGTTAACGTATTGCTAACGCGTTAATAAAAGCGTTAAATGCGTTAATTTGTTTAATTCACAAACCCATCACTTATTTGCCAATCACACATGGATGCAACTAGTGAGGCCATGCCAGTAGAGAACAGTAGGTTGAGTGGATTCTTCAAATTGTCAGTAGATGAGAGAAGAAAATTGGTTCAAAAATTATCCGGCATATCGGAAGACCATGTACAAGCACTAGCTGATAATGGTGAATTATCTGATGAAGCAGCGGATCGAATGATTGAGAATGTTATTGGAACAATGTCATTACCTGTTGGAATCGCTACCAACTTCGTTGTTGACGGCAAGCATTACCTGATCCCATTTTGCTTGGAAGAATCTAGCGTAGTTGCCGCCGCATCAAATATGGCTAAAAGATGCCTCAAAAATGGGGGTTTTCAAAGCCAAAATGATGCACCGATGATGATCGGTCAAATCCAAATCCTTGATACCCCAAACCTACAAGAAGCAATGAAAAACATTAACCAGAACAAAGATGAAATCATATCTCTGTGCAACAGCCTACCCTCAACAATGATAAAATTGGGTGGAGGTTGTAAAAGAATAGAAACTAGAGTCATAGAGACTTTATCTGGACCAATGTTAATCCTGCACATAATCGTTGATTGCCGAGATGCCATGGGCGCTAATGCAGTTAACACAATGGCAGAACTAATTGCGCCTGAAGTGGAAAGGCTAACTGGAGGCAGAGTTCACCTCAAGATTTTATCGAATCTAGCCGCACATAGACTAGCGAGAGTACAAGCAACTTTTACTCCTGAAGAATTAGCAAATGATGGAAGTGTCGAAAATGGGCAGGAAGTTATCAGAGGTATCATCGAGGCACATCACTTTGCAGTTGCTGACCCATTTAGGGCAACCACACATAACAAGGGAGTAATGAATGCAATTAGTAGTGTTGCGGTTGCCTGTGGACAGGATTGGCGAGCAATAGAGGCTGGTTGCCACGCATGGTCTGCCCACTCGAATGAACACTACAGTTCAATGACCAATTGGACAGTTAACTCTGATGGTAACCTAGTAGGCAGTATTGAGACTCCTATGGCTGTAGGAATAGTTGGAGGCGCTTCTAAAGTCCATCCAACTGCGAAAGCCAATCTTGCAATACTTGGAGTTGATTCAGCAAATGAATTGGCGAGTATAATTTGTGCTGCAGGCTTAGCACAGAACCTTGGTGCTTTGAGAGCTTTGGCAACAAGTGGAATACAGGCTGGCCATATGAAATTACACTCAAGGAATATGGCCGTCAGTGCTGGAGCGGTTGGTGAAGAAATCGAACTTGTTGCAGCAAGATTACAAGCACATAATGGGCCAAAAACTCAAACAACTGTAAAAAATATACTCGAAGAATTGAGAAGCAAATAATCACTCTTCTTCAAATTTCAAGGTGTCTTGCACTGTACCCTGGTATTCTGATTCATCCTTGACCACGTCGCTTGATTCAAGGTCGTCTAGAATTCCTGTTTTCTGAACCTGTTCCCTAAACCAAGCCTTTACCTTCTTCCGGTCGGTATATGGGCACCCAAAGGCCTCAGAGAATCTTCTGGTGGTCGTTAACCTCCTTGTATTACCATCTTTTCTACGGTCAATCATGCCATATTGGGCTAATTCCCTAACATAATCATAGGCTTTTTGCCCCAATAGTTCTACCAACCTAGATTGAGACATTGGTTGGTGATAAGCGATTAGTGATGCAGCTTTGAGTAGTTTCTTCGGCAATTCGGTCTTAGCTTCTTTAGGCAGATGTTCAGCAATTTCTGGTTTTACCTCTATAGCCCAACGATCTCCAACTTCAGCAATCTGCAGAGCACCTCCACGGCGCCTCTTCAATGTTGAACGAAGAGAGTATAGACAATCCAGCATTTCATCCTCGTCATAGCCTAGAGAGTCACATAATTCGGTTACTGACATGGATCTTCCAGCACCAAACAGAGTGGCTTCCAATAGGGTATCAAGTTGTAATTCAGACATGTAATTAACTCCTTACTCAACTAGCCAATCATGTGATGGCAAATCTTCCTCAACATTTTGCTCGGATGCATTTTGTTCTCTTGCTTCACGTTCTTTTTCTTCTTTCAGCCGTAGTTTTTCCGCCCGTTTCTTGGCAAATTGTACCGAACCTGTTTCTTCACCTTCATTGGATTGTGATTGAAGTTGCTTCTTTTCCTCAATCCGTAAGTTTACCTCTTCAAATTCACTAATCTCAGGCCACAAATCTTCCAGCATTATATCGCCGTATGGTACTTCATCTTGACTAATTAGAGCATATCCCCGATGAGTGAGGAATAGACTTGCTATGAAAGATGCAACTTTGGCTTCCTCGCTATAGCCTTCAGGAGTTTTGCCGTTTTCCTGTTCTAGAATTAATCCTAATTCATTCATCACGTCGATAACCCTGACTTTGTTGGAATTATATTTTTTACAGGTATTCCTCAACGCATTCCAGCACCTAGAAATGTCACCCTCCAAGTCCTCATTATGCATTCTTCCCCCCACATTGTTGAGGTACTCTCCTAGTTCTGCCTGATGTGCTAAACGGTTTTCTTCTCGAATTTTTAATTCTTCAGCATCTTCTGCTGCATCTTTGAAAGCAGATAACAACTCACCTAAAGTAACTGGTCTACCCTCTTCCCTGCGAATTCTCTCATCAAATAGTGAGGGTAATATTTCATCTGCTTGTCCTTCTAGGATTGAAGTTGTAAACAAAAAGTCCTGATCGTCATAGTCTGATTCCCAACCGAAATCAATCTCATCTTCCCATTCCTCTTCTTGGTCCATAGTTTGTACACGGTCAAACAATACGATAGCTTGTTGATTCAAAACCTCCCAAGACATCCTAATCAATCTACCACAAGCAGGAAGATTCAATTTATCAGATTCAAGTCTGACTCGCTTAGTAAAGACCTTCAAAAATGTCGATAAATCAACGTCCCATGGGTTGAGTTCCTGATCTTTAACCAAGGACAATACCAGGGCAACAGATCGGTCAAATGGGTCTTCTAAAGACTGGTATTCCGATTCTTCAGCTTCAACAACAGGCATAATCCTCTCAGCGAATTTCAAAGCGTCTTCAGATTCTTCACCAGACTCCAGTAATTGATTGATGATATCCTGTCTAAGGAACCATTTGTCCAACACTGATTGTTTACTGGCCATGCTACCACGCTCAAATTTCTTCTTCAATATGCTCTGTCGGCGCTGTCTGTTCCAATTTTTCCTCTATAGAACTTATTGCATCGGAAACTTCTCTTCTTTCTTGTATATCTTCACTAGTTTCGCTAGCTCTTTCCATAAGACCTGATATCGTTGTTTCTTCTTCTGCTATTTCTTCAGTGAAATTTAGCAAACCACCCAAACTCTTTGGCGGCGGAAGTGGCTCTGGGACTGTAGGCATATCTGCCTGTGCATCTTGCTGTTTTTCTAGTGCAATTGCACTAATCCTTTCATCAAGTGGATTATCTTTAGCCGATTCTATTTCACTTAGTTTGATGGCTCTTTCTCTATCGAAGTCAACTATTCTTCTGCTACAACCGTCTCCACCATGAGTTATTCCTATGTGGTGGTCAGCGAGTCTCAATGAAACCTTCCTTAGAGTCACCATCAAGAATTGTGCTTTCTTACTTCTTTCTCTACACATTTCTGCAATTCTCTCTGCATTAATTGCATCCAGGTTTTGGTCGACTTCATCGAAGTAGTAGAATGGGCTCGGATCATAATCCTGAATTGCAAAAATCAGTGCCAATGCTGCCATTGATTGTTCTCCTCCAGATAGTTGAAGCCGATTTACCTTGGATGACTTACCCTTTGGTTTCGCCCAGAGCTCTAGTCCTCCTTTGAAAGGTTCGTCTGGATTTTCTAAGTATAATTCGCCCTTACCTCCATCACTAAGGATTTTGTATGATTTTTGGAAGTTCTCGTTGACCTTATCTAGTACTTTCACAAGTTTCTGTTTTCTTTGCGATTCTAATTTCTCGGTAATCTCAACTAGATTAGCTCTACGTGATTGAAGTTGTTTGAATTCAACCTTCATGGAGTCTAGCCTTTCCTCACATTCTGCATATTGTTCGATTGCGAGCATGTTTACTGGACCATGTTTCTCCATTGCACGTTCTAAAGACCTAACTCGCTTTTCTGCGTCGCCAACTGAAGGTAAACTAACCTCTGGAGGTGCGGGAGAGATATCATTTGCTTGCATATCAGAATACAATTCATTGATGACCATCTCTTTGTTGATTATTGAACGGCCCAATTCATCACTTAATCGTCTTCTTGATTGAGCATCTGTAGATTTTTGAGTCAGTTCAGTTCGAAGACTGGCTCTTTCATCAACTAAAGCAAGTCTTTCATCTTCTAGACCTTTATTCTCTTCTAATAGTTGAGTCCTCTCCTCTTCCCTATCTTTAAGTTCTATAGAATCGGTAGCTATTGATGCTTGAAGATTGTCAATCATATCAGACCTAGAAATGATACTTGAATTCAATGATTCTATTCTAGAAGTCAAATCTGTGACTCTTTCGGTCAGTAGTGTTTCGTGCTCACTGCCGCTTTCAAGCGCAGCAAGTGCTTTAGACATCAAACCTTCAGAATCTAATCTTTTCATTTGAGCGGCATGAAGTCTATCTTTTAGGTGCTCTGGGCTCGCCGCTTCCATCTCATTTCTGGTATCTGAAACCTTTTCATTTAGGTCTGCAACCATAGATTGTGCTTCATCCAAGGAATCTATTTGTTTACTTGCTAGCATTTCTAGATCGGACAATTTAGTTTCATGACCATTGACTTCTCCAAGTGATTTATTGTAAACTGATTTTGCTTGTTTAATCTCTGCACGCCATTCTTGCAATTTAACGGCTTGGTCACTATCAGTGAGTTCATTGATTTTAGTTCTAAGTTGTTGTTGTTCCTTTCTTGCTTGGTGAAGTGCGGCAGAAACTGTTTCAGACATTAATTCTAACTTCGCTATCTCGCTCGAAAGTTTCTCTATTTCGCTGGCACCCTTAATCCCGCCACCGAATGATACTCTCATGGGTCTTTTTGAACCGCCAATCATGGCACCTCCTGCCTCAGTTACATCGCCTCTTAGAGTAACTAACCGTACACCTCCCATGTAATTCCTGGCAGTTGAAAGTGAATCTACAATCAAAGTATTCCTCAAAACGAATTTGATTGCGATATCTATCTTTGGATCATAATCTAGAAGTTCATGAGCGAATCCTACCACTCCTGGTTTCTTTGAAACCATCAATGCTTTACCTGCTGCTCTGTTATTGTTCAATTTATTCAATGGCAAGAATGTTGCTCTTCCAGCTCTCTTTTCTGCCAACCACTTGATTGCTTTTGCTGCGATTTCATCATTCTCTACCACTATAGAAGTCATGCCTCCGCCAATGGCCGTTGCCAAAGCGCTTTCATGAGATGAATCGATTGGCGCACATAACTCTGCAATTGTTCCAATAATCCCAGTAAGTTCACCGTTATCTCTTGCTGAGATTACTGCTGCTGCACCACCAGCCATTCCTTTAGCACCAGATGAATTCTCCATCTCTGCTCGTAATCTTTCCCTAGTTCTCTCTGCTTCTCGCAACTTAACTTCAACCAATTGAGATTGTTCGACTAATTTTTCTTCGCTTCTTTGGGCAGTTATCAAGTCTTTAGACAATTTATTCCTATCCGTGCTAGGGTTATTGCCAGATAACTCTTGACCCTGTAACTCAAGTTCACCCAATGCCAATCTATTTTCTTCAGCTGTTTCTTGAGATTTTGCCAACTGTTCTGAAATCAATTCAGCCTGAACAGCAGTTTTATTCACTTCACTTTGGGCCAAATTGAGTTTCTCTGTTGCTTGCTCTAATTCAGATAATAAACTAGTTAGTTGTTGGGAGAATTTAGCACTTTCATCGCCAGATGATTCCATGATTTTCTGAATTTCTAATTCTTCAGTTTGCGCTTCATCAAGCGATTTCTTCGAGTCTTCCAAGTCTTGCTTGGCAGTATTAAGATTGTTGACGAATTCCTCCAAGGCACTTTTTGCCCCATCTAGGTGACTTGATAATTCTTCGACTTCGGCTTTATCATCTAAATCCTTTGATTCGGCCTCTGAAATTTTATCTTTGTTGGTATCTATACGTAAATGCAAATCAAAAATTACCTTGTTCAAGCCTTTACTTTCGCCGCCAGTTAATTCTTCAATCTGTTTTTGTAATTCACCAATTTGGTCATCAAGTGAAAGCAATGTTTTCGAGCCTTCCCTAACCTGCTGTTCTAGATTATTTGCTTCCTCGAGATATCTAGATTGTTCGTTTACCTGATATTCCTTTTCTGCCAACTGGCTTGCATAACTTGCTTGATACGAAGTGATTCTAGCTTGGTTTAAATCTTCAACCAAGTCTTTAACTTTTACAGCAAGATCTTTTTGTTTCTTTAATTCCTTCAAACGAATTTTCTGACTATCCTCAAGTAATTTGATTCTTTCAATATAATCATCAACGCTGTCTTTTTGCCGGTCTGCTTTTCTGATTTCATCATCATATAGAGTAACACCTGCTACACTATCCAATACCTTTCGTCTCTCCTTTGCAGTCATCTTTGCTAGGCTAGTAACATCACCTTGCAAGACGATATTATACCCATCAGGGCGAGCATTTGCAGCACCAAGAATTCTATGGAATGACTTTTGCGAACTTTCCTCCCCATTCAAATGATAGTTAGTTACAACATTGCCTGACTTAGTCAACCTGATTGACCTAGACATCCGTACTTCATCCATATTCAACGGCAGCCTTCTGCGGCCATTGTCTAAAGAAGGGTTAGCGAATACTAAAGTGACGCTACATGAACGAGCAGCATTGTGATTATTTCCACCATTGAAAATCAAATCCTTAGAGTTCTGTGCCCTGATTGTTTTGTTTGACCTTGGCCCAAGTACGAATTGTATAGCATCACCACAATTGGATTTACCTGAACCATTAGGCCCTGTAATTGCAGTAAATCCTCTTTCTAGAGGTATTGTCACCTCTCCTCTAAATGATTTGAAATTCGAAACTTCGAGTGCTTTTAGATACATCCCAATCCCTCAAGTGGAAAATATTTCCAACCTTATTCTTTAGAGCGGGTCTGTAAGGGTCTTAAAGTATACTAGTGTTGAGTACTCAATACTGCGTTTTCATGAGGTCAAATAATTCACCGAATTAGTCTAAATTGATCCGGAAAAATCACATTTTGAACAACCAGCGCCTTCACAGTATGGGCAAGTGGCTTGAACCTTCAAAGAACTATTACTTCTCATTGTCAATTTTGAGTCCCTGTGCATCAAAGGCGACCGTGCCACACGCTTCTGTTTGCCATGCAACTCAGGCAGTGGTTTTGCTATAGTTCCGTATTTAGAGCGGAATTTTTCAGCGACTACTCGTCGCTTTTCCAATCTCTTGTTGGTTAGATCTATTGCCTCGGCTTCCCAATATTTTGGCCCTCTCATCATAAATGCACCAATTATTGCCATGCCAAGTTGCACTGCTAAGGGCGACACATCTAGTGGAATAAGACCAGCAATCCCTTCTGAACTTACCGATGTTGGAAGTAATTCCAATCTATCTAATATTGCTAAACCAAATAGCGTGCAACCACCAATGAAGGAAATTCTCCTAAGACGCTTGGCCCATCTACCCTGTTGAGGGAATTTGAATTTTCCAACAAATATCATAAACAATCCTTCGGCTAATAATAGCAAATCTGCCCCATTCCAATCACCGGAATTGCCTAAACAGAAACTATCATTTCCTTCTGCAAGTTCTGACTCAATTTCAGAGATTGCACAATGAGGTTCTAGCATTTTCAATACATCCAACTTGGAGGTTTCTGCGCCTTCAATCAATTGAGGAGCCACTAAACCAAACTGGACATTTGCGATAACAAACGCAACCATAGAGACACCTACAATGGTGGCTATATTGCGACGGATGCTCCCCATGTTCCGCTGACACAGAATTAGTTTGATAGTGCTGTCGCTCAAACAGTTCAAAAGTGAGAGTTATTTGGCTAAATCGCTGACTATGACGAGAATAGCCATTATCGGCAGCGGAATCGCTGGACTGTTTTCTGCTCTGAAATTAGCAAATAGCGGCCACTACATCACAATAATTACAAAACAAAGAGTAAAAGATTCATCAACAAATTGGGCTCAAGGAGGTATCGCTGGAATCCTTGACAAGACCAATAGTGAAGGAAAAGAAGCACACATTAGAGATACGCTACAATCTGGTGATGGACTATGCAATGAAGCAGTTGTTAGAGATGTAATTGAGCAAGCTGCCGACTGTATCAATGAACTAGTCAATATTGGTGTTAATTTCGAAAAAGGCGATGATGGTGAGTTTAAGCTAGCAAAAGAGGGAGGGCACTCAGAGCGTCGAATTCTTCATGCAAAAGATGCAACTGGTAGAGAAATTGAAAGAGCATTAATCAATGCTGCTAAACAACATCCAAAAATCACTTTGATGAGAAATACCCTGGCAGTCGATTTGATCCAGAGAGAACATGGTGATGCAAGCAAGGGAGTTTGCGGCGTTTGGTGTTTCAACCAAGAAACTAAAGAAGTAATCACTTTACCTGCTGATTCAGTAATTATTGCAACAGGTGGCGTAGGTCAATTATGGGCAAAAACCACTAATCCAAATGTTGCTACTGGCGATGGTGTAGCAATGGCATACCGTTGCGGAGCCGCTGTGAAAGACATGGCGTTTATTCAATTCCACCCTACAGCACTTGCGATTGAAAATGGCCGCCCATTTTTGATTACCGAAGCATTGAGAGGAGAAGGAGGAGTTATACTTGATGATGAAGGACTAGGTAAATGGAATACCGATTGTGAGCAATCACTTACTAACGGCTTAGAGCGGCCTAAACCTGAAGATTATTCATTTACTCTACAATTTTCGAATCTTGGATCTATGGCAACAAGGGATATTGTTGCAAGAGCGATTGACCAAAACTTGAAGCAAACAGGACAAAAGTCAGTTTACCTTGTAACTTCACACCTCAATAAAGAAATGTTAAGAAATTCATTTCCTAATATGCAAAAACATCTAGACAAATATAATTTAACTTTAGGAGTTAATCATCTACCGATATCCCCCGCTGCCCACTATATTGTTGGTGGCTTGGATGTAGACGAATATGGTAGGCCCAGAATATTCAATTCCAGTGAAATAATCCCATACCTATACGCAATTGGCGAGGTTGCATGTACCGGAATGCATGGAGCAAATAGACTAGCGTCTAACAGTTTACTTGAGGCTGTAGTATTCGCGGACAATGCAGCAAAACACATTATAGAAAATCCACCATCACAAATAAGTCACAAACTACCAGAATGGCGGGCTGATGGTTTAGATATCGTTAATGAGCATGCACCGATAATCAACGACTTGACGATGCTGAAAGATACAATGTCAAGTGAGGTAGGGATTGTGAGGAACCATAAACGTCTGAATCGAGCGTTGAGAAGAATAAAATTACTAGAAAAAGAAATTGCGATGATTTGGAAATCCTCCAAACCGTCAAGAGAAATTGTTGAGTTAAGAAATCTCATTCAAGTTGCTAATCTAGTCGTCCATGATGCAATAAGTCGAACAGAAAACCGAGGCCTTCACTTCAATACGGATCTAATATAGACTCAATGACTCGATTAATTCACTAAGTAATTGATTTAAAGGAGTTGCCAAACCATATTTCTCTGCTTTGTTAACTATCATCCGATTGAGAAACTTTATTTCAGTAGTTTTACCTAATCTAACGTCTTGTAGCATGCTACATTTGTTATCCTTGGTGTTCTGTAAAACTAATTTCAAATTGTCTACAAGTTGACTATCATCGTCTAATTCCACACCTTCCATTCTTGCGACTTTAGCTGCTTCTAGCATGACCTCTGTACATGTTTCAAACATATCACCTTCGAGTAATTCTCCATTTTTCTGCCCTGTTATAGCTGCAATTGGATTAATTGCAATATTAATCAATACCTTTGACCATACCAAATTACTGCCATTATCGCTCCAAGTTGGTTTTAGATTTGCAGCCTGAAATGAACTAATTAGTTTGGTTAATTGTTCTAATTTTGGGCTATTTCTGTCTTTACCTAGATTGATTGCTCCTAGGCCGGCCCACTCAATGCTACCTGGGTTTTTTCGCCACACACCATGAGTTGTTGTTGCTGGTATCACTCGATGGGAACCGAACTCTTGTGATCCTAACTCAATATGTCCAAGACCATTACTCAAAATAATTATTCTAGTATCGTTGTTTGTGAATCGTTTAGCCAATTTGAGTAATTCTTCAACATCTCCGGCCTTTGAAGTTATCAAAATGTAGTCTGCTAATCCATCAAAGACTGAATTAATTCCAACATCTTGTATTGAAAGATGATACTGATCTGGAGATATATGGAAACACTCAACACCATCGACAGAAATGCCGTTCACTGCTAGTGCTGCTGCATGTTCACCTCTGCCATGAATGAGTACCTCCGAATCATCTAATTGAGCCAACTTTGCACCGATTAAAGTACCAATATTGCCAGCGCCTAGAATAACAAATTTCATATTATCACTCATGAGTAACTACCTAGATAGATGTAAACTTCTCCATCCTCATAATCTATGTACATTGTTGATAACAAGTTATCTGGTGGCGCAAAGTTAAATCTATTCTCTCCTGGCATGATTTCGGTTACTGATTCGATTACCGACCACTCCTCTGAGTCTTCTCCTGAAGTTGTTTGGACAATGTTAACTCGAGTGGTAGAATTTACGGGATTATGGATTACAAATTCTGACATGTTACTTCCAGATAATTCTCCGTTTGCAGCAGATGCCCAAAGCGAAGTCCACATTCGGTAAAACATATTATTCCTTTCAAAAATCAGTTCAGGGCCATAATCTATAGAGATTATACTGTCTGGAGCTGGATACAATTGTTGTGAACATATCGAAATTTCATCCTCATCATTTAGCACAATTAACAATGAATCATTTTCTTGAATCGCAGGAATCATTGAACTAGGGCGATAGTTCGTATTCCATATCCATTGTTGTGACTGATTGCTTGGTTTTGTGGGTGTGCTCGCCATTGGGTTGAGTTTGCAAGTTTGTTCAGAAACAGATAGGATATCTCCGGATTCTAATTCTGAACCCCAACCTCTAACATCAGTAGAATCCACTAACGTGCCGTTTTCTGGAGAGATAAACCTCATCGGAAGTACAGGATTTTGTGGCGAGAAAGTATGATCTCCAACTTTGATCACAGTAAGGACATAAGACCTTAGTAAAATTACTGGGTCTTGACCCTTAATACAGATCTCACCAATATCTTCGGTAATTTCTGCCTCCAAACCTTGATGACCTTCAATCCAATACATCCTAGTTTCAAAGGTAAAATCAGATGCTGAATTAGGGAATGAGACATTATACGGCTGCTCATTATCTGAAAATACCTCTAAACACCTCATCACATCATCTGAGTCATAATTCATATACCAACTAGAATTAACATAATGAGGTATTTCAGGTGTAAGTTTTATTGTTGAAATTATTGGCTGATCATCGACATATGTAACCAAATATACTTCTTCTGAGGTAGGACTATATTGATTATAATTCCAACTTACATTCAAAGAAACCGTCGAAACCATACCAGGAAGAATATTATCGCCACAGCCTGTTAATGTAGATGAATTGCGTTCATCATCGCTACATAACCAATCAAAATTCCAGTTTTGAGAGACTACACCGTCAGAAGTTGCCAAATCAATTTGCCAATACTGTGTGATTGATGCTATGTTTACTATGTCAATTTCTAATGTGCCATTCCATGAACCATTGGTTTCTAATATCGAGATAGAATCATTAAATTCGTATGAGATTTCTTGGTTCCAATCATCATCCATTGAGTAAGGAGTCTGCCCCGGAAGTCCCAATAGGAAAATTACGAATAGCAAAATCCCCATCCGTTTAACACTGTCATTGTCGACTTCCTTTGGCTCATCTAAAATCAGTGGCACCCTTCTATCAGCACCTAGTAGTAACAATAACGGGAAAATTATTCCCAGTATTGGAAGCCAAATATTGAAACTTGCAAAAGAATCAAACATCCAAGCAAAGGCAAGAATAATTGCAAAAAGAAATAGTTGATTGGTTGAATTTCTAGTTTCTGCCATACTAGTTCTAGCGATTAGCAAACGGCCACCTGGGAATGTTGGTATTGGAATTAAAGAAATCCAGCCAAAGAAACACAGCATTGAACCTGCCTTCGATAGAGGATGTGACCAAACAAGTTGGGTCGTAACATTATCTGAGAATAATGGACTCAACAAATTAACAATTAACGGCATGTCTGGTACATATTGCATTGATGAAACTGCGACTATCTCAGGAGTTAAGTGCAAACCAACCAACCACAGTATAACTCCTAAACCAACCATTGTAGTTGGCACTATCAGAGCGCTCCAGCCCAACATTTCACGGTCTTTCCACGGCCTTGCATCCATTCTTGGCAAGGATGGAATTATCAAAATCCCAAACGGCCAAATTAGTAATGACTTCGGCATCAAACCAATACTAAATAGCGAGATTGAAGGATCGGGTATTGGCGTTAGATGACCAACTCGCAATCCATGCCTTTCTCCATGAGCTTTCTGGAGGAATGATGCCAACAAAATAGCAGAAAAAATAGGTAGAGTGTAGCCAATAAATGCGTCGAGAAATAATGATTCGACAAACCATCCATCATCTGGTCTTGCATCCTCAATCCAAAGCATTCCAGCAATAGTTGCGGTTATCAGCGAAAATGACCAAAATCCAATAGTTGTTTTTGATGATGGGAATTGTCTTTCAGGACTTGGAATAACTTGGACAAACCAAGGGTCTCCAACTTGTAACTTAGCCAGCCAACCTAGATTCTCCAAGTGAGAGTTGAGTTTCTCTAATTGCGAATGAACATCAGTTGATTCTTTTTCAGTAATCTTCCAAACAGGCCATTTGGTTCCGCCCAATTCGCCGGTTACAATGAAATATCTTGCAATTATGTTACCAAGCAGTTCCTTTTGACCCCAAACTTGCTTGTGGGCCTTCAATTGAGATTTATCATCGCCATTATTTGTAGTCGATTCGTTGTCATCGCTACTCACTGGACCACCTCACAGTTTGTGGGTGTAGTTCTTTCCTACTTTAATCATCGTTGAGAAAATAAAACTTATTTGTTCTTGAAACGCTTCAGTCTAAATGTTTCTTCACGTTCCATTTCTTCTAATCTAAGTTGAATAAACACTTTAGCTTCTTCTAACTCTGGAATTACTTTGAATTCAAGAGCGTTCACCCTACGTTTGGTCGCTTCTATTTCTTCAAGCAAACGCTTTAGTGTTGCTTCCATCTCTGATGCTGTGACTATTTTCTCAATTAACTCACTAAATGATTCACTTGCTTCATCAATATATGGTGATGAACCAATATATCCTACACCGCGTTCTTGGAAAGTTGATTTTAGATTGGTTCCACTGACACTAGGAACAACTACACCCATGATGTTTCGTCTCTCAACTTCTACCTCGGGGTGAGCACTGTTAGCGATTGCTGCAGCTCTTACCTTCAAACCTCCATCAATTGCATTTGCCAAATCAATCCTTTGCTTGGCTAGTCGATAAGCGTCGGTAAGTTCTCGCTTTGCTTCAATCATTTTAGATAACAATTGTCTGAATTCATGAAACAATCCATCCCTTTTCATCTTCAAAAGTTTGTAACCATTCTTGGTTTGTTTTATTCTTGCTTTCAGCTTAATCAATTCACTGCGGGTTGGTTTGATGTCCAATGCCATGAATATCTCTCCTGATTCACTCTTTATTTTCTGGGTGATACTTTTCAATCCACTTTTGATCCAATCTTACTAGATACTTGGTGTCAATTGATGCCATCAAGGTCCAGCACAGGTCTAGTGTTTCATCGATTGAACGGTCTTCATCTCTTGTCTGACGCAGGAACTTGTCTTCGAATACTCCGGAGAAGTCTAAGAGTTGCTTGTCACGCTCATTTAATGCATCTTCACCAACAATAGCCACAAGACCTCTCAATTCTCTACCTTGAGCATATGCAGCATACATTTGGTCTGATACAGATTTGTGGTCTTCTCTGGTGGTCTTTTCTCCGATACATGAACCCATAAGCCGTGATAGTGAAGGCAATACGTTAATCGGCGGATAGATACCCTGTTGATGTAGTTCTCTCGAAATAACAATTTGTCCTTCAGTAATATATCCTGACAAATCTGGGATTGGGTGAGTAATGTCGTCACCAGGCATGGTCAAAATCGGGAATTGAGTAATCGAACCCTTCTTGCCCTTAACAATTCCAGCACGTTCATACAACATAGCCAAATCAGTATACATGTAACCAGGGTAACCTCTTCTTCCGGGTACTTCTTCTCTAGCTGCTCCAATTTGCCTTAGAGCATCACAGTAGTTTGTCATATCAGTGTAGATAACTAGAACGTGGTAATCTTTCTCGAAAGCAAGGTATTCAGCAGCGGTAAGTGCTAGCCTCGGAGTGATGATTCTCTCAACCGCTGGGTCATCCGCTAAATTAACGAACAATACCGCGTTTTCCAAAGCACCGGTTCTCTCAAGATCACTTCTAAAGAAATTATATTCTTCTGCGGTGATTCCCATTGCACAGAATACCACGATAAATTCTTCATCGGAATCTTTCAATTTTGCTTGTCTGGCAATCTGCAGAGCAATATCATTGTGCGGCAAACCAGATGCAGAGAAAATTGGCAACTTCTGACCTCGTACTAGAGTCGTACAACAATCAATAGCTGAAATTCCTGTTTGAATGAAATCGTGTGGGCTTTGTCGGCTGTATGGGTTAATAGCAGCACCAATGATGTCGGCATTTTCTTCAGCTACAATACTCGGGCCGCCGTCTCTTGGTCGTCCAGCACCGTCAAGAATTCTACCAACAAGTTCAGTGCTGACTGGTAGTTTGAAAACATCCCCCATGAAGGTAACTCCAGATTCTCGATTGATTTTTGCAGTCCCTTCGAAAACCTGAACGATAACTAGTTCATCTGAGGTATCAAGAACTTGTCCATTCTTGATTGAACCATCTGCAAGCCTAATGGTTACTATTTCACCAAAGGCTACTGGTTCGGTTTTATTCAAAAAGACCAGAGGTCCTTTAACATCGGTAATTGTTCTGTATTCTTTTCCACTCATGATAATCCCTCCTAGTTACCCTCCACGGTACTTGCGACTTCATCGGTCATTTTCTTGACCATTTCATCAATTTCATCGATGTAACCTTTCTCGAATCGACCTCTCATCAAGTCTGTTCTTGACTGTACATTGACAACGTCATTTAATTGGGCGCCTGAAGCCATAGCAGACTTGGCAGAATCTTGGAATGCTAAGATTGCTTTTGCCATCTTGTACTGTAGATTGATGTCACAGTATGCATCAACTTCATGGAAACCATTCTGTTGTAGGAAGAACTCTCTAATCATTCTAGCAACCTCAAGGGTTAGTTGTTGGTCTACTGGTAATGCATCTGAACCTACTAATTGGACAATCTCCTGAAGTTCAGCTTCTATTTGGAGCAAACCACTAACTTGTGTTCTAATCTCTGGGAAGTCTTGTGCTATATTGTCTCTGAACCACTGATCCAAACTTTGTGGGTACAGTGAATAAGAATTCAACCAATTAATAGCAGGGAAGTGTCTTTGTCTTGCTAAACCTGCATCAAGACCCCAGAATACCTTAACAATTCTAAGAGTTCCTTGGGAAACTGGCTCTGATATATCTCCACCAGGAGGCGATACTGCCCCAATTACGGTAACTGAACCGTCGTCACCGTTTAGAGTTTCAACACGACCAGCACGTTCGTAGAATTCTGCAATTCTTGATGAAAGGTATGCCGGGTAACCTTCTTCTCCTGGCATTTCTTCAAGTCTAGAGGATATCTCACGCATTGCTTCAGCCCACCTTGAGGTGGAATCTGCCATAAGTGCAACATCGTAGCCCATATCTCTGAAGTACTCAGCTATGGTGATTCCAGTATATACAGACGCTTCACGTGCAGCAACCGGCATATTCGATGTGTTAGCAATCATCACAGTTCTGTTCATCAACGGTTTTCCTGTGTTTGGATCAATCAAATGCGGGAACTCGTCAAGTACCTCAGTCATCTCATTACCTCGCTCGCCACATCCAATGTAGACTACGAGTTGAGCGTCTGAGTATTTTGCCAGTGATTGTTGAGTAACTGTCTTTCCAGAACCGAATGGCCCCGGAATACCTGCAGCTCCACCCTTTGCAAGTGGGAATAAGAAATCGAGAATTCTCATACCAGTCACTAGCGGAGTGTCTGGAGCATACTTTTGTCTAAATGGTCTTGGAGACCTAACAGGCCACTTCTGCATCATCTGTAGTTCTGTACCGTCGTCAAGTGTACAAACGGTTTCTGTAACATTGAAATCACCAGATTTTATACTCTTTACTTTGCCACTTTTACCCGGAGGAACCATGATTTTGTGAACAATAGTTTCAGTTTCTTGGACATGGCCAATGACTTGGCCGCTGGCTAATTCATCGCCCTTGGCGACCTTTGCCTCAAATGTCCACTTCTTTTCGAGGTCAAAAGCATCAGCATCAACACCTCTTGTGATGAAGACACCCATTACTTCCTCAAGGGTAGCAAGCGGTCTTTGAATTCCATCATAAATTTGAGTCAATAGACCTGGACCCAACGATACAGAAAGCGTTTCTTCTGTATTCAGAACTGGTTCACCCGGTCTAATACCTGACGTATCTTCGTATACCTGTATAACCGCTTTATCTCCGTGAAGTTCGATAACTTCACCCATCAGACCTTCATTACCAACTCTGACAACGTCATACATAGCTGCATTCATACCAGTAGCGGTTACAACCGGACCGGATATTCGATATATTACTCCTTCATTACTCATTATTTTTCCTCCTTTTTGGAAATCATTTCCATAAGTCGACTCCTATTGCCTTACGAATTGTGTCACGTAAGGTTGTATCCTCTTCGGTCCCAATTCCAAGGACCGTTGGGGTTACTGATGCAGAAAGCTGATCTCTCAGTCTTTCTGGCAAGGTTGACATTATCGAGGAATCGATAACGATAATTCCAACCTCTTTTGAATTTAGTAGTGATTTTAATTGCGATGACATTTCATCATCCGTCTCTGGATTGAAGATGTTTGAGATTCCAGCCAATTGGAATCCAAGCGTGAATTCTTGAGAACCTACTACCGCCAACTCCATGTTATCACCTTACAAAATGTGCGCCTCTAGCACTTCAGGAGGCAATCCGGCAAATCTTCCCCTAACGATTATTCTCAAGTCTGCAACTTCTTGTACCTTCATTGCAACGTAATATACGATTGGTAGCGCAGAAATAGGATGGAGATAACTCATTTTCTTCATGAATTTATATTCCCTTTCTTTGAACCATGTAACTACTGAATCAAGGCTTCTGGATTTAGTAACTTCTTCTAGTAAAGTCTCAAAATGTGGCATGTCGAACTTAGATGATGACCTAAGGATATCCATCAGAGCAGATTTACCACCTGCTGCGATAGAAGAAAAAGCCCTTGGCGGTAGAATCCTACCACCTGGAATCAACAACTCGGAAATCTCATCAGAGGAGATTCCAATCGAATCTGATTCTAATACATTTAACAGATTCCTATGGTCTATTTCCATGCGAACATAATCCCTCAAGTATCGAGTTGCTGGATCATGTGCAGTAAGACGGCCTAAGGCTGATTTGAAGTAATGCCTGTCCAAGGCATCCTCATAATCTGAAAGTTTCGCATCGTCTGGTAGTGCTTTCAAATCATTACCAAACGGCTTTCTGCGCATTTGAAGCGCGGCGGACCGAAGGTCATCCGCAGTTTCAATAATCTTTAGCCATGGAGTATTAATTTCATTCAAATCAGGTAAAATTGAATTGGATACCTTCTCTAACGAAACCTCATTTAGCACTGAACGCAGTACAACTTTAGCATTTTGATATTCAAAACGAGAAGTATATATCTCGACAATGCCCTTGATTTTACCTCCACACATTTCGAGAATTTCAGATAGTTCTGCTTCTAGGTTGTGTGTTAAGGCTGCTTCAACTAAATCTGCTCCAGACAACTTGCCTGCATAGAGATTAACTTCGTCAGCATAACCCATGTTGCTTACTGAGGCAGTTAATTGATCTGTGGATTGGTTAATCAATTGGCGCATTCTCGCCAAATCTGCAAGTTTCTTTCTTCGAGATTTGGCTCTCGAAACAACATATGCAGTATTACCAACCATCTTATCGCCTCATTCAAACAATATTTTGTTAACTTCTGATAGGGATTTGCCCCAAGCGTTTTCTAGCAAAGTGTCAAATCGCATGTCATAAGATACTGAACTGTCTGCTGCTTCTAAAATGAAACCACCAAGTCCATCAACAGATTCGCCTAGCTTGCGTTTCCCTTTCAGGTCGCCCAGAGCTTTCCTGTCTACTTCCACAGGCCTGATTATGAAATCGGCAGAGGCCAGTTTATTAGCCTTAGAAACCAGAGATTTCAACATGCTGGCACGTCCTTTGAAACCAGGGTCTGCTAGTTGTTCCTTGACTGCAGCATGAGTACTATCCATTGCTTCTCTTTTGGCAATCAATATTGCCTTTTGATTGGCTTGTCTTGCACTCGCTACAACTTCTCTTGAGATTTGCGAAGCTTCTCGCTCTGCACGGGAACTGGCATCACCAGTTATTGCAGAGGCCTTGCTCTTTGCCTCATCGATTATCTGCTTTGCTTCAGCTTTGGCTTCATCGATTATTGCTTTAGCATCAGCATCTGCTGAGGCTGCAATATCATTCGCCAACGTTTCTAGCGTCATCTTTATTCCTCCATCATCTCCAACAGCCATCTTGGCCGTCAAAGGTCAATGTTCACTGTAGGAACAATGGCAATGCGCCTAGAATAACGATAGATTCAGGTAGAGCAGTGAAAATTAGTGCGTAACCGAATTTGCTTCCGTCTTCTGCAAGCATTCCAACTGCTGCACTACCGATTGCAGCTTGGGAGTAGCCAGCACCAATAGCTGCTAATCCTAGCGCAATACCAACACCGAGTGCACCGATGTTGTCGTCGTCTCCTGAATCATCTGCTGCTGCATCTTGTGCGGCAACACCTTGTGCTACCAAGGTCAATGCCAGCAAGACGATCAATGTTCTTAGGCTCATTTTTAGGGTATTCTTGTTCATATTTGTTACCTCCTTATTTTGTCCAATGGACTATGATTTCCCCTCCACATGAAGGGTTCTGCCTCCTAATGGGGCAAACGCTTTTCCACTACCATCGTAGAATTTGCCCATCCATTCTACAAAGTGTAGACGGACGGCGTGAATTGATGGAGAGAGTATTCCAAGTGCTATCGCAAACAGTTGAATTAACACGAAAAGTACAATCCCTACTACAAGTGTTAGATAATCTCCAGAGTCTAGTGCTGGACCTATTTTGTCCCAGCCCATACTGATTGAAATTTCTGCAATCTTTACCCCAGCAACTCCAACACCCATTATTCTAAGGTATGATAGAGTATTTGCGAGCAAACCAAATATTTCGATTGGCCCCATTACTAATCCTCCTACCCAGCCGAACTTTTCGTAAACTGCAAGACC
This sequence comes from uncultured euryarchaeote, assembly GCA_937911345.1. Taxonomy (GTDB): domain Archaea; phylum Thermoplasmatota; class Poseidoniia; order Poseidoniales; family Poseidoniaceae; genus MGIIa-L1. Next base: position 43,495 of record CALDPP010000035.1, read on the forward strand.
AACAACCAACGATGCCAGTCCAACTGCAATTAAAACGGTCCAAACTTGGAACTCGAATAATTCATTGAATCCCATAACCATATTTCTTGCTTGCATGGTTCCGCCAGTCATGATAAGTAACCAAGACCCTTTTTCGAAGTAAGCTGCTGCTGCACCATGGGCTTTGAACACGGTGAAAAGACCGATAAATAGCCCCACAAAGATGTGCAAGATTCCCACATATACTGAAAGTACTACGTATTCTTGTAGACCGCCGCCGGGCGTTGCTCGATGGAATGGTACGTGAAGGCCACCCATTGCAAGTAAGTCGGCCATGGTTCCAGGGACGTGGATATTTGCATATGTCCAATCATAGATAAAGTCAAATGGCGAGGAATTGCCTAATTGCCCCGTATCATCCCATACAAAACCAAATCCTTCAGCGAAAATTAATCCCCAGATAATACACCATATGCCCATCCAGCGAAGAATTGTTAATCCATTCTTGGCAATTGGGTCTGCGGCAAATGGTTTGGTTCCAAAATATGCTGCTAATGCAACAAGAACGAGACCGTATCCCCAATCACCCAATATCATTCCATAGAATATCGGGAAAGTAAACGTCATTAGTAGCGTTGGATCAAATGTTCCATATTTTGGCCTACCTACTAGGTCTACGAGAAGTTCAAATGGTTCGGAGAAATCTCCGTTATCAAACTTGATTGGAGGCTGTGCATCGTCATGGTGTTCTCCGACATGATAACTACCGTTTCTAATGGACCCAATAGCCAAGTCTAATTCTGGTAAATTGATTCTACCGTCTCTATTCAAATCGATTGCTGCTAGGAACCTTGCCATATTCAGAGGCGGCATGTCTGGTATGTTAGCCTTCTTCATTGCGGCCTCTATCTCGCCGAACTCAAGTTCGCCTGAGTCATCTAAATCCATGCTCTTAAAGAATTCAAACACTGATTGATTCTTCAAGTCAAGGTAATCAGCTAGCATCTCTAATTCTTTTGGCACTTCCTTGGAGTGACTAGAATCGTCATGATCATCATCATGATGGTGGTGGTCATCAACATATTGTTCTATAGAAACGTGAGATGCGACTTTTCCTAGAGCAGATTCGACCTTTTCTTTATCTTCACTGGGCACCCAACCATCTAATACGAAGGCTTGGTTGCTAACTGCTAATAGAGTTGGAGCAGTGTAGATTGATTCTTCTTTTTCGAGATATTCAAGCAAAATTACCAAATCCCTGCCGTTTGAATTTGTCCATTTTTCGATCGATTTGTTAGCATTTTCAATATCTGACTCTAGTGAGTTTATTGACGCCTCTGCTTGGGAAATCATGCTCTCAACGGAACCTTCACCGGATGGGATTTGTATTGCTTTGGCGCCAAGTGAACTTAGACCCATTTGGACTTCTGCACTATCAGACGGGCGACATGCTACCGCAATCACTCCTTTAGCAACCTGTAGCTCAATTTCAGAGATTATTTCGGAAAATTCAGAGCGTGCTTTGGATGCCTTTGGAGATTCTGCCACATATAGTTCAAGCCCATCATATCCTGCCATTAACTCAAGTGGTATGCCCAGAGGAGCAATTCTTTGTAGGGCTTTTACCCGCTCTTGTAGTCTAGCGATTTCTGACTCAGCATCACGGGAAATGTCTATGCTAGCGAGAGCTTCATCGACTTTTGATTTCATTGAGGCTACAAGTTTTTTTACTTCAGCAACTGACTTGGGCCCATCTGTGTTTACCGCATTGATTTCAGACTGCAATGCTCTGGCCTTAGTAAGCAGTTGGCTGGTTTCGGCTGATTGTTCAGTCGAAATGGACTGCCCAACACCAATACCATCCTCAAAATTCCCGTATTCCTCAATGTGAACACATCCCAATTCGGCACAAATTCTTAGGATTTCTTCTAGTTTTCCAACTGGAGATGCTACTGTCAACCTAGACATCTCGGCAGTTTCAAACATTTCTTAACACCTACAATGAAGACATTGTTTTGAGAATATGATCAACTGCTTTAGATTGATTTTTCTCCGCAGTCGTAGAAATTGCATCCACTGACTTTGAGCCATCTTTTAGTACCTTATCCGCTGATTTAGAGGCTTCTTCACGAGCCCCGTCCAATGTTGCTTGAGTACTAGATACTGAATCATCAGAGGCTTTAGATACTAATTCTGTTGACTTTTTTCTAGCATCTGATACTATTTTGGATGCTTCATCCTTGGCAGCAGACAACTTGCGGGCTGCCTCTCTTTCGGTTTGCTTAATTTTCCTCAGGACATCAGCCATTGTCAAATTCATCACCTACAAAACGGCCACTTGAAGGGGGTTTATGAGTGTAATGATTTGAAATTGTGAATTATTGAAGCAGAATCGGCAATTATGCGCAATTACTCTGGCTTCGAACCTCTAAACCTACTTGCCATACAGAAAGGCAAAAGTAGCCTTCCCTGTACATTTTTGTAACCTACTTCCTTCATTAATTTTCGATAATATCCATTTGTCCCATAATGAGAGTAAGTCTTAGCCAAACCTTTCCATGGATGGTCTTTTTTCTTAGTCACATACCTAGCCATCAACTGAACTATTGTTGACATCCAAATCCTACCAGCCAATCCGTGTAGCCAATTTGCTTTCCCAGCATCACAAATTACTAATTGACCTCCTGGTTTTAGTACCCGGTATATTTCTTCCAAGCCCTTCTTTTTATCTTGAAAATCCCTGAAAGAAAACAAGCAAAATACCCGGTCAAA
>CALDPP010000036.1 GCA_937911345.1 uncultured euryarchaeote
GACCATCAGGCAATCCGTCATCATCAGTATCTGCGAGTACAGCCATTGAGAAATTAAACATCACGCCTGTTTGGCTATTGTTAGCAAACACGGTATAATTGGTCATTGGTGATGTCTCTGTTGGAACACCAGATATAATTCCGGTGTCACCAGAACGTGCCATGCTTCCGCTGAACTCTAATCCTGCTGGAAGTGCAGGGATAATCGACCATGTACCAGATTCCATACCTGTTAAGTTTGGTATAATCCTAAAGTCAGGTTGATTGATAACCGCTTCAAAGACATCAGTTTCTACACCGTTGTTAGAATATCCTAGAATCTTGTCGTCGAGTTTATCGCAAATTCCATCTGCATCACCATCGAGTGGTATACTTGCTCCGTTCATGGAGTTCGTTCCACAGACTGCTTCATCTTCATCAGACCACCCATCACCATCATCATCAGTATCAGCATTATCACCGGTTCCATCACCATCGGTATCGATTGTTTCAGACGAGTCAAGTGGGAACTCGTCAGGGCCTGGAGTACAAATGCTGGCATTTGGTGTTGCTGGACCGTCACATACTCCGTCACCGTCAGTGTCAGGGTTGTTAGTGTTAGTCGAATTACCACCTAAGTCTATTTCCTCATCGTTTGGTATTCCGTCACCATCTATGTCATCGTCAAGAGCGTCACATGTACCGTCTCCATCAATGTCCTGTGGTGTTAAACCAGCGTCTTGTGAATCAGTCATACAGTCACTTTCAGCAGCATCGGAGAATCCGTCACCGTCATCATCTTGATCTTCCACAAGGTCGCCAATATAGCCCTCTGGGAGTTCGTCTGGCTGTTCATCGCCATCTGTATCCTCAAGGACTTCTAGTTCAATTACAACACTATCACTTAATTGGCTGCTGTTGGAATAGATGGTGAAGTTAGTCAAGCCAATTACTTCTGTTGGAGTGCCCGAAATCGAACCATCTGTTTCGTTGAATACCATACCTTCTGGCAACTCTGGGTGAATTTCGAAGGTTGAATCACTAATGCTTGAGATTGGTACAATAGGAGTAATTTCACTGCCATTCAGCAAGTATATCGGTCCAGTTGGCACATCGTAGATTGTATCCTCGACTGTAATATTCAGGTTAACCGACATTGTTCCGTCATCATTGCTTGCCGTAACTGTGTATTGTGTTCGGCTGACCATTTCTGTTGGCATACCGCTAAGTTGTCCGGTTGAATTGTTGAAGTAAAGGCCAGGAGACAGCTGTGGCGATATGCTCCATTGTGTTACTAGTCCACCAGTGGATATTGGTGATAGGTCCAAAACGCTCGAGTTACTTAGTAGACTGACATCATCTGGGATGTAAGCAATCATTGGATTATTACTTACCACTGTAATGTTGATGTAGGATGTAACCGTTCCACCTGTGTTGGTTCCATTGATGACAAACATAGTTCGATTGAAAGTCTCTGTAGCAGTTCCACTGATTACACCAGTTGATGTATCGAATGCAAGGCCTTCTGGTAGAGTTGGTTCTATCGTCCAGCTGGTGATTTCACCAGCACCAGAAACGGTTGGAGTTAGCGGCAAGTCCACACTTGCAGTATTGTTGACCATAGTCAGATCATCTGGAGTGTAAACAATTGTTGGGATTTCATCATTGATTGTAATGTTGATGTAAGTTGTTGCTGAGCCTCCGGTATTTGTTGCAGTAATGGTGAACATAGTTCGGTCTAGTAATTGTGCTGGTGTTCCACTGATTGTACCAGTTGCAGTGTCGAAAGATAGGCCATCTGGCATATTTGGACTGATTACCCAAGAAACCATCTCGCCAGAACCGGTCAATATTGCATCAAGCGGCAGGTCATCACTCACAGTGTTGTTAGACAAACTCAAGTCATCTGGTTGGTAGGAAATTGCTGGGACCTCATCAACAATGGTAATGTTGATGTCTACTGAAGTTGTTCCACCCGAGTTGGTTCCAGTTATGGTAAACATGGCACGTGGCAGCAGAGTTGTTGGTGTTCCACTGAGTTCTCCAGTTGCTGTGTCAAAGGCCAGTCCGGCAGGTACTGAAGGACTGATTGACCAAGAGATAATTTCTCCAGGTCCAGTGACAGTTGGTATAAGTGGTAAATCACTACTTGGTGTATTGTTTACTAGATTCAAGTCGTTTACCGCATAATCAATTGTTGGAACGACATCGTTAACTGTTATCGAAATTGTTGTTGTAACACTACCACCAGTGTTGGTTGCATTAACTGTGTATGTAGTAGTTGCATTGACAACTGTTGGAGTTCCTGATATCTCACCAGTTGCGGTATCAAACAGAAGACCCGCAGGCAGTGCTGGAGTTATTGTCCAAGATACCACTGGGCCACCGGTTGTTATTGGCGTATCTGCTTGCATAGCAGTGTTGTTAGTTAGGGTGTACGGTGTGTTGGCGTAGGTGATTGAAGTTGGGGCAATATCGTTGACTTCAAGGCTAATTGTTACTGAATCACTACCACCTGTGTTGGTTGCAGTAATTGTGTATGTTGTGAGTGGTGAGAGCACTGTTGGAGTTCCTGAAATCTCACCAGTTGCGGTATCAAAGGCGAGACCTGTTGGCAGATCTGGTGAGATAGACCATGAGTCGACCGCACCGCCTGCAGCAGTTGGTGTGTCTGCTGACATTTGAACTCCGTTAGTCAGTGTGAACGGATCGCCAGTGTAGACAATCGTCGATGGAATCACATCGTTTACTGTGATTTCAACAGTTACTGTATCACTACCTCCGGTATTGTTGGCAGTAATTGTATAAGTTGTAGTTGGAGAGTTCACTGTTGGAGTTCCTGATATTGTACCAGTTGAGTTGTCAAAGACTAGACCTGTAGGTAGAGTTGGTGTTATTGACCAATTTTCTACTGCCCCACCTAGATATGTTGGAGTATCAGCAGTCATTTGAGTTCCATTGGTTAGCGTGTATGGGCTATTGCCGTATGCTATTGAGAATGGTGCAATGTCATTAACTTGGATTGTTATGGTTCCATTTCCACTACCACCAGCATTAGTCGCTGTAACGGTATAAACTGTGGATGGTGAAACTACTGTTGGCGTACCACTTATTTCACCAGTGGCTGCATCTATTGTCAATCCTGTTGGTAGAGCTGGTGAGATAGTCCATGTGTTAACTGCGCCACCACTTACTAATGGTGTAACAGCACCCATTGGGGCTCCTTTAGTCAGGGTTTGAGAGCTTGGGTTGTAAATTATATCATAAGGAATCTCGTCGTTGACGATTATGGTTACAGTTGTGGTCGCACCTCCACCTGAGTTAGTTCCAGTAACAGTGTAAACTGCCAGAGCAGTAATCGCAGTTGGAGTTCCTGATATTATACCAGTGGATGAATCCAATACAAGTCCTACCGGCAGTGATGGGTTAACTGTGTAGAGAGTAATTACTCCGCCCTGGTTTGTTGGGGTTGCAGGTGTTATTGTCGAATTCATAGCCAGTGACAAGAAACTTGGTGTGTAAGAGATAGATGACGGAGCAACGTCGTTGACGGTTATTGTGACTTCGCCTGTTCCGCTACCTCCAGCGTTGATTGCCGTAACGGTATATGTCGTAGCAGTGGTAATGCTAGTTGGTGTTCCTGAGATTTCACCTGTTGAGGTGTCGAAAATCAGACCTGGTGACAGTGTTGGTGAAATTGACCATAGTGTCACTGCACCACCGTTTGCTGTCGGAGTGACTGCGTTAATCGGTGTACCCTTGGTGTAAGTGAACGGACTTCCAGAGTATTCGATGTCTTTTGGTGCCGCATCATTAACAATGATAGTAATGGTTGCTGTAGAGCTTCCTCCAGTGTTGGTTCCAGTTATTGTGTAAGTTGCATAGGCAGTGACTGCTGTTGGTGTTCCTGAGATTTCACCCGTGCTACTGTCAATAACTAGTCCTGATGGAAGAGCCGGTGAAACAGTCCATGTTTCAACATCGCCGCCATCATTCGTTGGCGTTACTGCACCCATTGGCGAGTCCTTTGACAAACTGAAAGCGCTTGGGTTGTAAGCAATTAGCGACGGTGGAACATCATTCACTTCGATAGTAACAGTTGTTGAGTTACTGCCACCTGCATTGGTTGCAGTAACTGTGTAATCTGTGGATGGTGAAATTACTGTTGGTGTTCCTGAAATCGCACCGGTTACAGGATCTAGAGTAAGGCCCGTTGGCAATGCAGGTGATACCGACCAAGAAACTACAGCGCCGCCGCCAGCATTTGGTGTAAGCGGAGTTATTGGCGTACCATTTTCATAGGTGAATGGACCACTACCATAGGTAACTCCAGATGGTGGAGCATCATTGACAAGTATGTCAATCGTAGTTGTTGCACTACCACCAGTATTTGTTGCAGTAACAGTGTAGGTAGTCAGTGAAGATACAATGCTTGGGGTACCTGAAATCTCTCCAGTAGATGCGTCGAATGATAGTCCAGTAGGTAGGTTTGGATTAATTGTCCAAGATTCTACTGCGCCTCCAAGAACTGTCGGGGTGTCTGCTGTCATTGCGGAATCTTTGGTCAGCGTGTATGGGTTGCCACTGTATGTGATAGCAGAAGGTATGACATCGTTAACAGTAATTGTGATGGTTGTTGTAGTGCTACCTCCGGTGTTGGTTGCCGTAACTGTGTAAACCGTGGATGGTGAAATTGCTGATGGATTACCACTAATTTCACCAGTTGAAGAATCGATTAATAGTCCAGTAGGCAAGGTCGGGTCTATACTCCATGTATCTATTTGTCCACCACTTATTGTTGGGCTAGCAGCCTGCATTGTTGTTCCCTTAGTCAGAGTGAACGGATCATCATTGTATGAAAGTAGGTACGGCGGGATGTCGTTTACCTGAATGGTAATTGTGGTTGAACCACTTCCACCAGCATTTGCTGCGGTAATTGTGTATGTTGTTTGCGGGGAAACTGCAGTTGGGGTTCCACCAATCTCGCCACTAGACGTGTTGAATGAGAGACCAGTCGGTAGATTTGGAGTAATTGTCCAAGAGGTTGGTGTTCCGCCAACATAGGTTGGTGTAACGTTACCCATTGTTGTACCCTTGGTCAAAACAGATGAACTTGGGCTGTAATTTATTGACGATGGTGGAGCATCGTTAATCAAGATAGTAATACTCACTGTTGCACTACCGCCACTGTTTGCGGCAGTAATTGTGTAGGTTATCGCAGTGGATACTGATAGTGGCGTACCTGATATTGTCCCGTTAACTGCATTGATTGACAATCCATTTGGTAGATCTGGAGTAATGGTCCACGATGTCACTGTACCACCTTGGTTAGTTGGCTCATCTGGCGTCATTGCTGTATCCTTGGTTAGTTGAAGGAACGTTGAACTGTAGGCAACCGTGGATGGTGCAACGTCATTTACCTGAATGGTTACATTTGCAGTATCAGTACCACCACTATTTGATGCGGTTATTGTGTATACTGTTGATGGAGAGACTACTGTTGGAGTACCACTGATTACACCAGTTGATGCATCGATGCTAAGGCCGGTTGGTAGGCTTGGTGAAATTGACCATGTTGCAACTGGGCCACCTGTTGAAGTCGGTGTGATGGTGTTTATTTGTAGATTAATTTGAGTGGTTAATGTAGTAGTTCCATAAGCAATGACTGGAACAGCCTCATTCACTTCTATTGTGATAATAGTTGAGGCGCTACCTCCGGTGTTGCTAGCCGTAACTGTAAATGCAGTGGAGGATGTAATTACGGTAGGTGTTCCAGAGATTGCACCAGTCGAAGCAGATAATGAAAGTCCTGTTGGCAGAGATGGTGAAATTGACCAAGTAGTGACTGTGCCACCGATGTATGTTGGAGTTGCAGTCTGCATTAGTGAGCCCTTAGACAATGACAAGGAATTTGGTGTGTAATCTAGCTGTGATGGTGCAATATCGTTCACTGTAATGTTAACGTAAGCGGTATCAGTACCACCAGCGTTTGTCGCAGTAACTGTGAAGTTTGTTGCTGCAATAATTGCCGTAGGTGTTCCGGAAATCTGACCGTTTGAGGCATCAAAGTTTAGACCTGCAGGAAGACCTGGCGCAATAGACCATGAGACAACTGCGCCACCGCCTGATGTTGGATTCGCGTTTGGCATCTGTGTGCCGACTGTTAGGATGTAGGAGTTTGGTGAGTAATCAATCACTGGAGCAGCATCATTAATCAGAATAGATATGGTTGTAGTTGCACTTCCACCAGTGTTGGTGGCAGTAACTGTGTAATTGGTTTGGGATGATACTGTTGTAGGAGTTCCTGAAATCTCACCAGTGGATGTATCAAAGTTTAGACCAGAAGGCAGACCTGGCGTAATAGACCAAGTCTCTACATCGCCTCCATTTGCAGATGGAGTTGCTACATTCATTGCAGTGCCCTTAGTCAAAGTGAATGGACTACCGCTGTAGCTAACCAACGATGGTACGACATCATTCACAGTAATGGTGATTGTAGTCGTTGTGCTACCACCAGTATTAGTTGCCGTAACGGTAAATGTTGAGGTTGGGGTAATGTCAGTTGGAGTTCCGGAAATTTCACCATTTGTAGATGAGAAACTTAGTCCGTTTGGAAGTTGCGGGGTAATTGACCATGAGTCAACCGCACCGCCTTGTGCTGTTGGGGTATCGGCCGTCATGAGAGTGCCCTTGGTCAAAGTGAACGGGTTTTCGCTGTAACTTATTCCAAATGGTGGCAGATCGTTAACTTCTATGATTACGGTTGCATTTCCAGAACCTCCAGCATTTGTTGCCGTGATTGTGTAGGTTGTTGACGGTGAGATCGCTGTCGGGGTTCCTGAGATTGTACCGTTTGAAGGCTCAAACGAAAGTCCGGTAGGTAGCGATGGTGAAATTGACCATGTTACTACTGCACCACCTTGTGCTGTCGGTTCAACACTCTGCATTTCTGAGCCCAAGGTCAAGGTGAATGAACTTGGAGTGTAGACAATTGATGTTGGTGCTGCATCGTTGACGATTATTGTTACCGCTGCTGTAGCACTACCACCAGTGTTGGTACCTGTGACAGTGTAGGTAGCTTGTGCAGTAACATCAGTTGGAGTTCCTGAGATTGAACCTGTCGAAGTATCGAATACTAGTCCGTTCGGCAATGTTGGTGAAATCGACCATGTCTCAACATCGCCACCTTGATTTGTTGGAGTAACGGTTGTCATTAGAGTATCTTTATTCAATTCAAGGAAGTTAGGGGTATAAGTGATGGATGAAGGTGCAACATCGTTTACTTGAATAGTAATTGTCGCTGTTCCACTACCGCCATTGTTGGTTGCAGTTACTGTGTAGGTTGTAAGAGGCGATACCGCAGTTGGAGTTCCGCTTAGTCCTCCAGTTGCTTGGTCAAAGATCAGACCTGCTGGCAGGTTTGGACTGATTGTCCAACTGTCTACCGGATCTCCTTGTGCTGTTACTGTGACGGCACCCAAAGGCGTACCCTTAGTAAGAGTGAAGGAACCAGGGACATAGGTAATTGATGAAGGAGGTGCCTCTAAAATTTCGATTGTTAGGACTGCTGTCGCACTACCACCTGTGTTGTTTGCGTAAACGGTGTAGGAGGTGATTGGAGAGGTGCCTGCTGGTGTACCGCTAATAGTTCCAGTTACTGAATCAATAGAAAGACCGGTTGGCAGTGTTGGATGGATTTCCCATGAAACTACGTCCCCACCTTGCACAGTTGGAGTTGCGGGACTCATGCCGCTGTCCTTGGTTAACGATAGTGAACTCGGTGTGTAGATAATGGTATTAGGTGCGATATCATTTACTTGAATGGTAACTGTCGCAGTACCAGAACCACCTAAGTTAGTAGCAGTAATTGTGTAGGTTGCAAAAGCAGTTATTGTTGTCGGTGTGCCGTAAATTGTACCATTAGATGAGCCAATTGATAGACCAGCAGGTAGAGATGGTGAAACTGACCAAGAATCTACTGCTCCGCCACCGAAAGTGGGCGTTACAGATGTCATTTCAGAACCAACTGTCAATGTGAAAGAACTTGGGTTGTAGTTAATTCCCGTTGGTATCGCATCATTTACCACGATTGTCAAGGTTGCTGTCGCACTACCACCAGTATTTGTTGCCGTTACTGTATAACTTGTACTCGGCGACATTACGGTAGGTGTTCCGCTGATGGTTCCGGTTGATGAGTCGATACTCAATCCGCTTGGAAGTGCTGGTAAGATTGACCATGTTACAACGTCGCCACCTTGTGCTGTCGGTGTAAGGTCACCCATTTGGGAATCTTTAGCCAAGGACAGTGAAGTTGGACTGTAAGTTATCGAAGATGGTGCTATGTCATTGACTTGCATGGTGATGGTTGCTGTACCGCTACCACCGTTGTTGACCGCAGTCACAGTGTATGTTGTCGAGGCGCTGATTATTGATGGCGTTCCCCAAATTGTTCCATTGTTGGTGCCAAACGATATGCCGGTTGGCAAGGATGGGGAAATTGACCAACTCGTGACTGGATCTCCGGTAAATGTTGGAGTTACAGAACTGGTCATTGCTGTTCCTATGGTGAGAGTGAAGGAGTCTGGTGAGTAGGTAATTTCCGATGGTGGAGCCTCATTGACTTCAATGTCAATAGTTGCAGAAGCTGTACCTCCAGAGTTAGTTGCTGTTACAGTGTAAACTGCATTTGGAGTAACCGAAGTTGGTGTTCCACTTATTTCACCAGTGGCAGAATCAATCGTCAATCCAGCAGGTAATGATGGAGATACAGACCAAGAAATTACTGCTCCGCCGCCCGAAGTCGGCGAGATTGGAGTCATTGGCTCGCCCTTGGTTAGAGTTAGTGTACTCAATGTGAAGGCTATGTTGGTTGGCGGAATATCGTTGACGGTAATTTCGACAGTTGTTGTACCTGTTCCACCACTATTTGTTGCGCTAATTGTATAGGTTGCGGTAGAAGAGACGACTGTTGGTGTTCCAGTAATTACACCAGTGGTTGGACTTAGTACTAAACCATCTGGCAGGGATGGTGAAACTGACCAAGTAACTACTGCACCGCCGCCAACTGTAGGTGCTTCAGGTGCCATAGCCGAATCCTTAGTTTCAGTAAATGGCGCACCGCTGTATGAAATTGATGGCACTACATCATTGACTGTTATGTCAATGGTTATTGTGTCACTACCACCAGTGTTTGTTGCGGTAACTGTGTAAGTTGTCACAGTGGATAATACAGTTGGTGTACCGCTGATCGTACCAGTTGCTGCATCGATGGAAAGGCCGGTTGGTAGGTTTGGCGAGATCGACCAAGTTACAACATCACCACCGAGAGAGGTCGGTGTTACGTCGGTTATTGCGATACCCTTGGTGTAT
>CALDPP010000037.1 GCA_937911345.1 uncultured euryarchaeote
TTTCAGCCATCAAATCGTGCAAATTTATGTTGACCAAGGCGATACCAGTTACGGGGAAGTAGAGATGCTAACAGGGGCCAATGCCGAAGTGCATCCAGACTGGGCTTGGGAGGTAGCCATCAGTGGAACTGGTGAGCCAGGTGCCGTTCAGGCGGTCCAAGCCGAAACCGGCAGTACCTCAGCTAGAGGCATTGACGTAACCGGTAATGTTGATGACAAAACCATCACATTCACAGTCAGTAAAGACGTAATTGGCGACGATGTTTCGAACTATCGCTACATCATCGTAATTGGTAGCCAAGACGGTTTTGGAACCGGTAAGTGGCGCGATGTTGATGCAACTGCAAAGACATGGCGACTTGGTGGTGGTGCCGACCCTGCCGCCGATGATGGTATTGATTATGATCCAAACATCGTCGATATCATTCTCGACGGCGATGGTCAGCAAGCCATGCTATCTTCTTACGATGTTGATGGTCACGTTTATGCGCAAATTACCGGCTTTGAAATGCCGGCAATTGCTCAGCAAATTTACGGTTTCAAGTATGTCAGTAGCACTGCTGATTCAGCCATTCTAGAATGGTCGACAACCCAAGCAGCATCTGGTGACCTAACTTGTAATGTTGCAGGTGAGACTACAGCAGCAGTCAATCAGGCATGGAGCAGTGAAGAATTGACCAATACGGTAACAGCGACTGGTTTAACCTCAGGAACTGAATACGAATGTATTGTCTCAATTGGCGATATTACCTCAGAAATGGTCAACTTTACCACCTCAACAGTGGTTGATGAAACCCCACCAGAATTACTCAACTTAGCCGTTGACGTCTTGGATGATGGAAAGGTAAGAATCTCTTGGTATACTTCTGAGAGCGCTACTGAATCGATTAGCCTGGATGGCACAGTAATCCACAGTGACGAGTTTGCGACCAAGAAGAATCACGAACACATTACCACAATTCTCTCCGATGGCGATTACACATTGTCAGTAGTCAGTGCCGATGCGTCAGGCAATTCCAACTCCTCAACCATCGAATTTACCGTTGATGTTGGATCGTCAGGCAATACTGGTAACACCGGCAATAACAACGGTGGCACAACAAGCCCAGATAGTAATGACGACAAGGATGAAACCACATCAGAGATTTCCTCAACGACACTACAAGTCGCAGTTCTAGCCGTTGTATTCC
>CALDPP010000038.1 GCA_937911345.1 uncultured euryarchaeote
GGCCAGCAAGGTCAACAAGGCCAGCAAGGTCAACAAGGCCAGCAAGGTCAACAAGGCCAGCAAGGTGAGCAGCAGGATAATGGACAAGGACAGCAACAACAAGGTGGCGAACAAGGTGGTCAACAAGGTCAACAAGAGCAAGGAGATCAAAATGGACAAAACCAAAACGGACAAAATGAACAACAGTCTGGACAAACCCAAAACGGTCAACAAGGTCAACAAGGTGACCAGACCGACCAGCAACAAGGCCAGCAGCTAGACAACCAGGATTTGAACGGTGAAAACGACAATGATGGTGATGGAATACCTGACGACGTCGACAATGACGACGACAATGATGGAATCCCAGACGACATTGACGCTAATCCAGAAGATCATGACAATGACGGTATTGATGATGCAGAAGACAATGACGACGATGGAGACGGTATAGACGACCAAGAAGAAGTCACTGATGCAAACCCAAACACCGACATCTATGATCACGACAATGACGGAATTTCCGACAGCGTCGATCTAGACATTGACAATGACGGTATTGACAACAGAAATGATTGGGAAGACCTGAATGACAATGGCGTAATGGATGCCGGCGAGGATCGCACACGCGACCACGACAATGATGGTATGAATGACGCTGACGATCTTGATGATGATAACGACAATATCCTCGACACAGAGGAAATTGGCGGTCCAACATCAACAGGATATCGCTACGATCACGATAACGATGGATATGTCGACATGACAGATACTGACGATGATAACGACGGTCTTTCTGACTGGTTCGAGAACAACGACGGTAACGACATGACTGGTCAATTTGACCACGATAATGATGCCATTGACGACCACATTGATGATGACGACGATAACGACGGAATCATCGATGATCTAGAACTTTGAGTCTAGATTGACATCGTTCCACTGATAGCGATATCAGTTATTGGCCTCCTGAGGGGTTCGCCCCTCAGGGGGCCTTTTTTTATTGACAAATTCGGCGTTGATACTTATCTATCATGTTGATACTAAAGGTAGATTCTGACCTATCGCGTTGATATACCATACCTCGGTGGCAAACTGTCGGGGTGCTGAAATGCAAACAAAAATATACCAAACTAAATCTGAAAATAGAAGGAAATTGACCTTATCATTGCTTATGGTTTTCTTGATGATCTCAAGTACTACAATTTCACTTTTAGCTAACGAGTCATCTACAGAAGAAAAGACTCCGAGTTTCAGTATCGCTTCCGGAGGAGACGTATTGATTCCGGAGATTGTACCTCAAGGCGGAGAAGTATCCGGTCAAGGTACTTTGGTTGATTTCAATCAATTGCCACCCCAACCTCACCCTGCATTATTCGACATAATGTGGACCGACCCGGGAGTTTCTTCAGGGGTAATCAGCGATATGTCAGCAATCCTCGCTTTGTCAGAAACCTATTCAGTACTCCTTGAAGAATCAAACAAGGAAGACCACGATAATGACGGAATAAATGATTTGAATGACCTTGATGATGATAACGATGGTATTTACGATTTATTGGAACGATTCGATGGCTGCTATGGCACTGATCCACTTGACCACGACAATGATGGTATCCCTGATGTTGATGACTGGGACGATGATAATGATGGAATTTTGGAAGGCCCGCTAGACATTGATGCGCTTGAGGCTCAAGGGCTTGACCCGATTAACGTCTCAACCGACAGATATCTTGACCCTGGTATTGTTCATCCATGGACCGGGCAACCTGTTGGGGCACTGTACTTAGCAGATCAAAACCCTATGGACCATGACAACGATGGTGTAACCGATGAGGATAGTGATGGTTCTGGAGCAGACAGATATGATGAAGATGATGACAACGATGGTAGAATCGACCAATTCAAGTGGCCGTGTGATTTAGACAGTGACGGTATTCAGGATTATTTCGATGACGATGACGACAATGATGGAGTTCCAGATATTCAAGACCGTGACCCATACAATGCATCGATTTTCACTATTATGGGTGATACCGGTGAATTGACTAACCCGGCACGTGAGTGGCAACTGAATGAGTACATCGCTTACTCCGGTGGCGTTGACTACCTTGCTTGGGAACAAAACCGTGTGAATGGCCCACTAGCGACTGCTTCAGGATTCTATCCATTATTCGAGGATGCAACAATAACTTCCCAGGGAACTCCTTCATTCACGCAAATTTTCGATGGAGATTTAGATCTAGATGGAATACCTAACTTCCTCGACCCAGACAACGATAATGATGGCATTCCAGACAGTTCGGATACCGATGATGATAACGATGGCATTCTAGATATGTCTGACCCTGATGATGATAACGATGGCATTCCAGATGTTTGTGTTGTTGTTGATAACAACAATGATGGGTTAAACGATTACAATTGGAATAACGATACAGGCTCATATCAAACACCAGGTGGCGATACTGATGGTGTAGCAGGCATAGATTGTGAAATTGATTATGACGCTGACTTAGACGATGACCGTCTAAGACCATTTGACCAAAATTACAACGCAGTTTACGACTGGCTAGATGTCGACATGGGCGGAACACCAAACCCAGACAACTTAGCTAACATCGCAGTAAGCGGCGACCAAGCCAACTTTGAGTATGACTTAGATGACGACCAAATTCAAAATGAGAATGACTCATTCCCACTAGATGCCAGTGCAGATGTTGCGGCTTGGAATTGTCCAACCCAAGCAAATCCAATTCCAACTAATCCTGATCCAAGATGTACTACAAGAAGAGCCTCATATTCACAATTCAATGACTGGGACGGCGACGGAATTTCAAATTGGGATGACATTGATGACGATAATGATGGTATTATCGACGTTCTTGATATCGATTGGGATTGTGATTTCGACAATGATAATGATTTACACTTGATTAACGGAGCCCTTTATCGAGACGATGGTCCGAACGATATCGATTCAGATATTGACGGCGACGGTCTTGAGAATAGCATCGACTGGGATGACGATAATGATGGCTTATCAGACCTTTATGACCCAGATGATGGAAATTGTGGTGTCGTAGATTTCGACCAGACTGATGCATTTTATCGACCATATTACCCAGTGGATGATGGCGGTGACCTAGATGGCAGTTCAGACGGACAAGGCTACGCTGACAACTCGTCTGATTACTGGAAGATGGTTTTCCAACATAATCCATTTGATGCCATGATGATTAATTACAATGGCTATGATACCACAACACAACCTGTTACCCCAGGTACTGTACCAGAATTCTATTGGTTCCTATTCGCTAGATGGAACTCTCGTAATGGAGGAAATGAGTGGGATATTGATACTGATGGAGACTCTTTAATCAACGGGTTAGATACCGATCAAGATGGTGACGGTTTACCAGATTGGTGGGACCAAGATGAAGGAAATGATGGAATAATGGACATCAATGATCCAAAGATGGGTGGTACTTTCAATTTGACAACCTGTGGATATACTGCGGGTAATTTCGCCACGGGTTTCTCGTGCGGTTACACATACGCATTTGCCTATCAAATGCCGCTGAATGGAGTCAATGCACAATTAGGTCTGCCGTTTTCAACTAGGCCAGATATCGGATTAGACCAGGGTCAAACCCCTGGTGGGCCTTCGAACAACTGGAGTTGTACTCCAGGTGCTCAAGGCGGTTGCTACCACTACGACTATGGTGGCGACGGAACAGTTGACGCAGGAATTACCTACAGTCAGATTGCTGACAGCAGAGACGCTTTCACCGTTTGGATGGGCCTAACTCTAGGAGTACAAGGCTGGAGTTGGAACTCTGATACCGGAGCAGTCCAGGATTTCCCGGACGAAATGGGTGCGGATATCAAGGTCAACGAAGTCGATGAAGACATAGACGGCGACGGTTTCAATAATACGATAGATATTGATGATGACGCTGATGGCGTCTACGATTGGTTCGATATTGATGATGACAATGATGGAATTTGGGATTACTTCGACATGGATACTAACGACGATCTAGATGAGGACGCAAACATCAATCTGCCACAGGGCTCCTCTTTCTTCACCGGTACAAACTGTGACGATAATGACGACGATGGTAATGATGCAGACGCTGACGAAGACGGTTTCTTCCAAGCGGTTTGGGATCGTGGTGAAATGACTCAAGGCTATCAAAACCCACGGTTCTATGACGTAGATAACGATAACGACGGTGTCCCAGACGCAGAAGATTACGATGACGATAACAACGGAATAGATGACTGGGCACAAGAGCTGTTGCCGGGTTGTTTCACTGGCGAGGAACAATTGCCATGGGACCATGACAATGACAACATTTCAAATTGGGCTGATGATGACTGGGATGCAGATGGTTTGACTAACACCGCTGAGTTGTTGGTTTCCTTAACTCAAGCATTTGACCATGATAACGATGGACTGAGAGACGATATTGATGACGATGACGACGAAGATGGTATGAAAGACAAGGACGAAATCCTGGTCTGGCCAATCAGATTTGACAGAAACTCAACCAACCCATGGGATCACGATGACTTTGGCGACGGTGAAGCACTCGCAAACCCTTCCAACAATACTACCGGCCCAGACGCAATCGATGTTGACGATGATGGAGATAGTCTAGAAGACTTTGATTTTGACCATCTAGAAAACGATGAAACAGGCTTCCCATGTTACAACGGCGCAGAGTCTAGTGACTGGGATTCGGATAACGATTGTACACTTGACAAGGATGACAAGGCACCGACTTTCATCACTCTAAATGCACCTGATACGCTTTGGATAGATGCAACGACACCACAGAGATTTACCGGTCACGTAGACTGGGTCAATCCAGATACTGGTGCGTTTGAGCCAGCACCAAACGTTCCAGTACAAATCAACATTGAGTGGGCGAATAATGGAACTAAAGCCATCGAATCGATTTACATTCCAACCAACAACTTTGGTAACTTTAGCTACAATCAGTATATCTATCCTGAAATGTTGACTGTGGGTGACAGTAGCACCTACAAGGTCTATGCTGAAGTAACCGAATTGTTTGCTTTCAATGGTAACCAATCACAAGCTTACTTTGTTGGTGCAGAGGCTAACTTAACTGCAAACATCGCGCCAATTGGCTCATTCAAGAGTAGCGAGCAACCATTCAAGATTGACTTCTGGGCGCACTACAAAGCGGATACTGATCGAGGAGATTACACCAAACTACTCAGTAATGTTCCAATTACTTTCACGGTACGAGGAGGTCCATTCGGTAACATCTCACAGCCGACTAATTTCTCTGGACTTGACGGAAACGGATATCGAACAGATAATCGTGGTTTCGCTTCAGTAACATTCGTCCAGGATGCCGGTATTTCAGGAACCTGGCGGCAGATTAGACTTAATGCAAGTCTAGACAATGGACCTGGCCAAATTCCTGGTGGTTATGAAGAAATTATTTGGGACGATTTGACCAAAAAACACGTAGTTGTAACGGACCCAGTAACAGGGGACCCAATTACTGGCAACTTCACGAGTTTGTACACGAATACAACACTCCCTGCCGGGGATTATTTGGTTACTGGACAAGTGTTGCCAGAACTAGCTTCAGAATGGCCATTCCCATACTTGTATGGTGATGATACAGAGCCAGAAAACGTTCGAGTCATGCACCGCATGAATATTGACGGAACGCTGTTTGTGCCAGGAACAAACCCGGTCTACTACTTCGATAAGACCATCAATAATGGCGATGGCAGTTTTGGAAATTGGGCTACATTATTCCACGCTGATGCGCTGACTAATGCTGGACTAAATTACAATGAGGTTTCGGCAATCAAACCATATCCAACCAACTGGGATGGTAACCCTGCAAGCCTGACCGGAGAGGCAGCATTATTGCGACCCTTTATCGACACGGATGGCGATAATTGGTCAATTGCTCTAGTTAATGGTGGAAACACCAACCTGCCACCTTGCGGTGCAGTTGACCCAAGTGATCCAAACAGTGACGTAAGATGTGAGATTGTTCCTGAAATGAACACTGGTGAGAGTTACCGAGTGGTCGGTACTGTAACTAATAGAACTCTAGCGCCTTGGGTTCAAGACCCAATTACCCTGCAAATCGATATTGACGGCAATGGTCTATTTATCGGCCAGCAAGAGACACAGTTTACTTCTAAGCCAACACAAGCATGTTCTTCATGCGATGCAGTATATGATTACAACTTCACATGGTTGAGCCAATATACTGCTAAGACTTACGGAACCAGAGTCGACTTTACCAACTCAGCATATTATTTCACAGGAAATACCAGTGCGCTCTCGCCTACAGGTGGTTACATCAACATCACTGTGATTGGTACAACTGATTTCCAAATGACTTCAACACCAAGGCTGTATCGTAACACTAGTACAGTCATCCAAGCTAAGTTAGTAGACAATTCACTACAACCGGTTAGAAATGCCCCAGTCAACTATACTTGGTCGTTCGATGGTAGAACCGGAGTTAACTACACTGACGATAATGGATTCTTTGAAGTGCCATTTACCATCAATAGCACCGATTCTCTTGGCAATTTCTCGTTGGAATTTGAGTATCCAGGCTCGAAACTGTTGAAAGGTTCAACTGTGAGTCAATACATATGGGTTATTTCACGGACGAATATATCGGTTACCGATTTACTGCCTAGACAAGTACAGGAAGAATTTGGTAATTTCAGAGTTAGTGGAGATTCGTGGAATTTCGTTGCTCAGATAACCGATGATGGCGCCAATGACCCAGGAATTACTCCGGTCAATCTCAACGGCGCTCAAGCGCCAACCGGGGGCTTGGTCGATGTAATCTTTGAAGGAACTGACTTCCAAGGCAACACATATCGCCAGTTAGTAGCAACAATTGCCCCAGAGGGCGCAGGTCAACTAACTCTGCCTGAACCTATTCCAGGCGCCGGAGACTCTCACTTGTGTTACTTTGATGGCAACAATGATCAATTCTCAGATTGGGATACCAACCAGGATGGCGTAGTAAGCAGAGAAGAATCAGTGGGCTGTCTAAGAGCAGACATTCTACCACTAACGCCTGCTAAGTTAGCCCAAGACCCTGCAGGTTTCTTACCGAACGGATTCGGGCCAGTTAACGTTATTCTACGATATGAGGAAACACTGCCAAACGAAGGTTGTCAGCCATTTGCTGATGACCTAGATATCAGAACTCTTGGCGGCGCATGGGATTCATGTACATTTATTCCAAACAGTGAGAAGTTCCGTGTATTTATGCCAAACATCGAAAACGGATTCAACTTGATTGGAACAACATTTATTGATGCTCCTGATGAAGAAATTGTCTACACCGGTGAGTTTGATCCACAGACTAACCAATACGAAGACAAGCCGATGATATTGAGCGGCAGACTATATGATGAGTTGGGCAACAACCTAACTAGCAGAATCGTATCTGCACAATACACAATGAAGAACGATCCGAACAACCAGATAACCAAGTGTAATGATGTCAGAACCGATGAATTTGGTATCTTCGTCATCGAGTGTGATATTGAGGGTGTACAAGCAGGACAAGCCGACATTAACATCATCTATTCAGCCCTTGATTCCCAGAATCGTGACCAATACCGCTACAAGTCAAAGACACTGCCGCTAACCTACCAGATTTTCTCGAACTCGACTCTTTCGATTACCGATGTTGGACCGTTCAAGTCTACGACAGACAAGTGGCTAGCACCTAATGGAACCGAATACTATCGATTATTCCTGAAGGAATCATTCCACATCGATGCAGTATTGAAGCAGAGTAACGGGGATCCTGTTGGCGATAAGTGTTTGAACATATATCTCGATCCAGAAGAAAATGTTAGACCGATCGCTAGAATCAGAACTAGCCAAGCATTGGATGACAGAGGGACAATCAATTGGTTTAGTGGCGACCCGCTACAAAATCCAACCTTGAAAGGCGTTGAAACAACAGGTGGCAAGACAGAAGGTTTCCGTGTTCTACGTGTTGCTTATGAGCCTACAGAGGATTTGAGTAACTATGGTGGATGTGCTAGAGATGCTGATAAATCATTGAATGGCTCATTCATGGATGTTGATATTTTAGTAAGATCTAGAGTTGATATTCAAGTACAACAAACATGGAGTTACCGTGGCGATAATGGCCTATCTGAAGGCGATGCAGTAATTGGCGAAATTGCTCTATTGAGGGACAGATTAGACCTTGCTGTTGAGAATGAAGAAGTCTTCTTCCGTCGAGAATTCTTCTCTAATGAGGGCGTATGGGAAACGGACGGCGAGAACCGTTCAGTAACCAACGAACAGGGAATTGCCAGCTTCGAGTGGGCCTTCGATGGTAGAACTTGTGGAGGACAACCTTGTCAAGGACTTTGGAGAATTACCGCCTATTATCCAGGCTCAACATTCTTTGCTCCGTCACAAGATAACATCTCTCACGAAATACAGTGGCGTGAACCGATTGCGGTTAGTGCCGATACCGGATTCTTTACTCCAGCCAATACTATGGCATTGGTGATTTTACTAATGGCACTGATAATTGGTGGTGCGGCGTACTATCAGCGTACTCAAGCGCGTCGACAAGTACAGGCACTACGTGGTATTTTGACAGATGCTATGTTACAATTAGAGGCAAGCAATGAATTCATTGCAGCAATCTTTGATTGTTACAAGAATTTGGTTAGACATTTCCGTAAGCATGGCTTCATGAAGAAGGTCTATGAAACGACCAGAGAATTCGAAGCCGCAGTAAGAAAGGCCTTCGATATGGTGCCAAGCGAGCAATTGGACGCCTTCCTCACCATCTTTGAAGAGGCTAGATATTCAGACCACACAATCGATGCAAGTCACCGTGACCGGGCAGTTGCAACACTTGGAATGATCCAGCATTCACTGACAGTTGCACTCGGCGAAGGTATGCTAGTGAAGCGTTTCGACGATGTGAACCTGTATGATAACCAAACCAAGGCTGGCGAATTCGTTGCAGCAGACGGCTCGGTTAGACAAGCCGGAATAGTTGATGGCGAAGGTTCAAACTTCAAGATTTGAAATAAATCGGCCTAGATTTATTCCGAACCTTCAAGGTGCGGTTGTGCTGTGGCTTGTCCATGGAAGACTGGAAGAGCCTAATCGACCAAGCTATGCAAAAGGAAACAGCTGACTTAATTGCCGCTCATGCAACTTATGGGCAAGCGGTGAGGGTAGCGCTTAGTGAAGCACAAATGCTACTGGGTGACCTTGAAGCTGCACAAATCATCGAATCAATCTATGGAGCCCTAGTAGCATACTCTCAGCAAGTAATGCTACGTATGAAAGCCGAGGATCCCGAGGTAGGTGGCGTTGACCATGCGTTTAGAGCCGGTCAAGCATACGGAGTGAGTTGTGTACTGAATCACCTTATTGACCAATTAACCGATGTCGTGGGAACCACTGCACTGGGAGCACTCGATGATTTTTCAGATACGCTTCACGATGAAATAATCGTCCAAAGTAGAGCTGCAGGTTTGACTGTCGAACTACTCGATGCAAAGGGCGATATTCTCTACGAATAATTAGCAAAACAGGCGCGATATTCGCGTGTTTCAATATGCTAGACGCGTCGGTGCTTTGATAACGGGTTGGTGAGTCGCCAGCATGCTTCAAAGCATCGAGGGAGTCAAATGAGTAACCCAAACCGCAAGACAAACGCCCAGTTGGTTGATGTAATCAATCAACTGAAAGCCCAGTCTCGCGACACTGGTTCCGCTGTTTGGCGAGATGTGGCTATGCGCCTCTCCAAGAGTCGCAAAAACTGGGCCCAACCAAACCTTAGCAGAGTAAGCCGCCATGCCCCAGAGGGTGCAACAATCCTCGTGCCTGGCAAATTACTCGGCAGTGGTGAGGTATCCAGCAACCACACTGTCGCCGCCTACAGTGTAAGCACCGGTGCTCGTGAGAAGATAGAAGCTGCTGGAGGTCGAGTAATGACCTACGGTGAGCTAATGAACGAAAACCCATCAGGAAAGGGGGTTGTTATCCTTGGCTGAAAAGACATTCGTGTTTGACGCTGAAGGCATGATCCTTGGCAGACTAGCATCAGCTACTGCAGACCTCCTGTTGAAGGCTGCAAGAGAAGATAGAGACGACAAAGTCATTATCGTAAATGCAGAAAAAGCCATTGTATCAGGCAGCAAGACTTCAGTGTTCAACAACTACCAAGAAAAGTACAAGTTGAACCATGCAAGAAAGGGGCCATTTTTCCCCAGAATGCCTGACATGATCCTAAAGCGTGCAGTTCGTGGAATGCTACCTTACCAAAGCAAGAGCAGCGGTCGCAGAGCATTACGAAATCTACGCGTTGAAATCGGCTGTCCAAGCCACCTGAGCGGTGACTTGCCAGAAGGTCATGAGCATGGCGACGACAGTAAAATACGCAAAGGAGAACCAGAGCGATTCGTTTCACTTGGTGACATCAGTCATAATCTAGGTGCACCAAGCCACAGATGGACCGGAGGTGACCAATGATGGCTAAGAAAAAGAGTAAGGCAGTAGAATCATCAGGCAAGCGCAAGACCGCAATCGCTAGAGCAAGCGTCAAAGCAGGCAAAGGTAGAGTAAGAGTCAACAGCGAACCTATTGAAATCCTACAACCTTCATTGGCTAGAAGAAAAGCCATGGAACCACTAATCATTGCTGATGCAATGAACAGACTATCAAAGGTTGATATCAATATCACCACTACTGGTGGCGGAATAATGGGCCAAACAGACGCAATTAGAACTGCTATTGCTAGAGGACTAGTCCTCTACAACGGCGGCGCAAAAGGCCATGATGAAGACCTAAGAGATGAATATCTTAGATTCGATAGAAGCCTACTAGTCAACGACCCAAGAAGAAAGGAACCAAAGCACCAACTTGGACGTGGTGCTCGCCGAAAGAAACAAAAGTCCTACCGATGAGGTGTAAAGCATGATAATTCCAGTAAGATGTTTCAGTTGTGGTGCAGTCATTGCACATAAGTGGGAAGAATTCAATGAAAAAGTTGCAGAGGGAATTGAAGTTTCTGACGCACTTGATCAAGTTGGATTTTCAAGATACTGTTGTCGAAGAATGTACATTGGACACTTGGATCTAATCCAAGAAGTTGCTCCATTCAGCGCACCAAGTCAGTAATTTGATTCAGGGGCCCGTGGGTTAGCTTGGCCTATACTTGGCGGCTGGGGGCCGTCAGACCCCAGTTCAAATCTGGGCGGGCCCACCAAAT
>CALDPP010000039.1 GCA_937911345.1 uncultured euryarchaeote
CCGACTCCACTCGATAGAGAATCTGTAGCTGTCAACACCTAATTCAGTTAATAGTTCGTGATCTTTTTTCCACAGATTCCAATGGTCACAAGCCACACCACTACGTTCCTTGTTCTCGCGTTCTTCAAACTGTGTCCAGTTGTTTGAATTGCCACCTTCAATTTGATGGGATGCAGTTGCAACACCCCAGGTGAAATCATTTGGAAAAGTGATATCATCTAGGTTGATGCTCTGCCAATCAAGATGGCGCTCTGGAAAAATGATGTGAAAGAGGAATGTAATAATTAGATAAGCAATTAACAGTGATGCCAATACTACAGTCCACTCCATGGATGTGTTAGAGTAAAACCGGTTATCAACCTTGGTACTGTAGTAAATTTGATTTGTAGATTAGTTTAGTTTTAGTCCGGTAGGAGCCATGCCAGCAGACATTATTCCATCACAGATGGTCGAAGAAGCACTTGAGGCAGTTGGAGAGGTGGTCGACAAAAAATTGGGTGGTAAGTGGTGGGTAAAACCACTTTATTGGGTATCAATTGTAGTTGTCCTGTCAATACCAATTGTGTATTACTTTTGGTAGGATTTTCGCCTAGATATGGCTGCGATAGCAAGGGTTGTTGCTGCAACGACAGCTATTGTGGTAAAACCAGGAGTTTCTTCGGAATTCTCTGCACAACCACCATCACTTAGTGAATCTACTCCACCCCATGCACCATCGGTATACCAGCATGAAGACCACGTTTTGAACCAATCGCCATGAGGGTGATTGGTATTGTTACCATTAGCATCAGTTGCTTTTACACGCCAGTTAACGTAAGAATGATCACTTGGCGGCGAGAGTGAAACAGCGTGCAGTCTTTCAGTAATTTCCGCGTCCATAGTTACTGGAGGGTCACATACACCATCATTGGTACAGATTTGTGTGACAATTTTGAAAGTGGTGCCGTTGTCATGTGCCTCTTGACTCATTTCAATTGTTAGTGACCAGGTTTCTTTGTCGACAGACGGTGTAGTGCGTTCAATTACTGTGAATGGTTCATCTCCTTCTGGATTAACATCAACACCCGCTTCGCTAGCACCAGTGGTGTTAGGAGCCAATAACGTCAGCATTAACACAGCAACTACGAGAATTTTCTTTCCCATGATTTACGCATGTGTGGGCGATATTTAGGTTTAAGCATGTCGTGTTAGATGTCCTTACCTCACAATGGGCATTTTTGGCTGCTTTCCGGCTAAACATTCTTGTATAGAATACCAAGGAGGGTTGAACCATATTGGGGGAATCGTGATGAAATCAACCTACAGGTTAATGGGAATTGCAGATTTTATCACTCTCGCTAATGGTTTGCTTGGTGTTGCTGCCTTGATGTTCATTATTCTCGCAGTTGAGGAGTTACAAAATCCATATTTCGCAGACGGTGTGAAAACCAACTATATTTGGGGTGCTATGACTTGTATTCTACTATCGGTAATCGGCGATATAATCGATGGGCCAATAGCAAGAAGGTACTCAAAAAGAAAATTACTCGGAGGAACGCTCGACGTAATGTCAGATTGTATTTCATTCTGTGTCGCACCGGCTTTGTTGATCTTTGTTATGTTCGGTCGTTGGGGAGAAGCAGCCCCAATATGGACAATTTCACTTGGAATAGCTGCCTGTTGGGTGATTGTAACTGGAATGTTGAGGTTGGCTAGATTTCAATATGAAGAAGCCTCAGACAAGGTATATTTTCACGGCCTAGCCTCGCCAGCAAATGCGATGGTTCTCATCACCGCAGCAGCGTTGATTTGGTTACAACCATCAAGTGGATTTGGGCCAGATGTAACAACCGATGGGTTTTTTGATGCATTTACATCTAGGTCTACGACAGTAGAGAAGCCATATTTTGATTTCTTGATTCTACCAGTGATGATTATCTCTGGAGGTCTTATGATTGCAGATCGAAAGTTACCAAAAAACAAAGGCGGCCTGCCGCTAAAAATTTCTGCCATTCAGGGTATTGCTATATTGGCTGGTACTATTTTATCGCTGATTCACTCAACAGAGTTTGGCATCGACCTTGGAGATACAAGACCTCAGTTCATCCTTTATTCAATATCAGCAATATTGCTAATTGTCTATATTGTCACAGGACCTATGCAATCAGAATTGCAGGAACAACAACTTACTGAGTCAGAATAGCGTCTATTGATTTTAGATTTTTATTCTTGAGTCGATCTTGAACTAAGACATGAATCATGAATCCAAGTAACCCCAGTGCGAATATTATATCCCAAGACAACTTGAAGATTAATCTTGGAAGATTGGGTGAAATGGATAAATGTAGCGATAACATCGCTAATCGAGCAATTAGGAAGTATGCAACATACCTAATGTTGAAACCTGCTTTGTAGAATAAACTGAACCATAGAATTGACATCGCAGCAGCAGGGCCACCGCCCATGAATCCTACCCAACTATTGCTTGGGGAGAATCTATCTCCAATGTAACCACCGTTCAAGTATAAACTTCCGGGGTCAACATCTCTAGGATGGTAGAATCCACCAATTTGGCCCAGTGCTGCCCACCATGTATACCAAATTACCAGGGGCAATAATGTCATAATCATCACCTGGGGGATTTGTTTTGACAAGTCATTAGATTTCTCAAACAAAAAGTTAAGCTCGTTATTGAAAAATGATCTAAACGAAACAAAAAGCACAATGCTGATTGCCCCAACATATCCGCCCCAGCTCATGGTTAGCCAACAAAATACAACAAGGGTGACTAATTCAATATC
>CALDPP010000040.1 GCA_937911345.1 uncultured euryarchaeote
ATAACCGGTTATCTCTCTGTCATGTTCAGGATCCACGGTAATCTGCAAAGTGTACAATCTGTGCATGGCGTGGTACGGCTCTGAAACATAGAGGATATTATCGCCTTCTTCGACCTCATCAGAGATTTCCTCACCGACATACTCCATTCCTTTGGTTGTGTTTAGCATAGTTGAATTGAGGAATAGAATCAAAATTATGGCGTAAATCATTGCGTTACGAGATGGATTTTCAGTGAAGGTAATTTTCTCGGTTTCCGACCGAGTCAGGAATGACCACCAAAGAGGCACAATCAGTACCGTCATGTAGCGAAAGATGTAGCTAAATTGGTCGGCCGCCAAACCCGCACTTATGCCGAGTGATGATTTTTCAACCTCCAGCAGCATTACGATGTAGGCCACTAAACCAACAAATCCAATTTGAGTGAGTAGCAGCAATAGATTGGATTCCGGAGATTCACTATCACTCTGGGAACTAAAGAATAACGTTGCAACGAACACGTAGATGAAACCACCAACGAATAGTGTTCGAACGATGAAATATGCTGTGTCCAACGAGACTTGTTCGCCACGCAGTACAGTCGCCAAGAATGCCGCTATTGCACAAATAACGAACACCACAGGCAGGGTTAGCGGTTTCATTTCAATCTGCTTTATTGCAATATATGCCGCTGGGCTGAATATTACAATGGCATAAGCCGGGTTTAATCCTTTTAGCGACAGTATTGCCATTACGCAGAAGAAGGTAATTGCTGCCCAAAAAGTTGGACGCTTTTTCCGATATATTTGCAGTAAACCAAACACTGCTAAAGTTGCTAGTAATAACACAATATTTTCCTGGTATAGTCTGCCACTAGCTCTCACTAATGGGCTATAAATTGAGCAAATGGCTGTCAATGCAATTGCATTTTCTTGGCTAGAAATCTTACTAGTACACCAGTAAACTGTGGCCAAGCAGCCGAATGAAATGGCTAACGAAAGTATGTGCAACGATGCTAATGTGCTACCAAAAATAGCAATCCACAAGCCAATTATTGCATGCCATACTTGCCACCTATCATCGGCTTTGACTTCTTCAGGAGTCGAGTACTCGCTACCCTCAGTTCTGACTTCGCCCCAGTCTAGACTTGCTTCACCATCGGCTAAGTCATCTGTAACATAGTTGAGATGGATATGTGCATCTAATCCAAGCGGCATCACCGCTGCCGATGCT
This sequence comes from uncultured euryarchaeote, assembly GCA_937911345.1. Lineage (GTDB taxonomy): Archaea > Thermoplasmatota > Poseidoniia > Poseidoniales > Poseidoniaceae > MGIIa-L1. Next base: position 1,211 of record CALDPP010000040.1, read on the forward strand.
ACATGGAAGAAAAGTCCGACAAATAGGACACCTAGCCATATCCTCTTGTCTTCCATGTACTATTCAGACGATGCCCAGTTTTGAGCATTGTCGCATCAAGGGGTGAAATCCACCGATTTTGACATGCCTTGCTTTCGCTGAACTTGACGGTAAAAATTGTCAAATTTAGGCTCAGTTGTTCTTGTCGTTTTGGACTTGAACACGGACAGCTTGAGCAGCGGCTTTGCTTTCTTGCATAGCCTTTCTGACTCTAGTTCCGGCAGCGGAGTTACCCTTGTCATGCTTTGCAGCATCAACAAGAGTGGCAGTTAAATCGTCAATCATTGCTTGTACCATTGCTTCTACGGACATAAATCGCTCCCTGCCAATTCGGTCTTTATCTCTTGCCCCTACAAGGTACTAACAGAAAAATCAAAACATACGCACAGTAATGCGGTTTTTAGCCTAATTTCCCACAAAATAACCACATTTACTGTGATTTATACAAAATTGAAAATTTAGAAGGGTTTGAAAGCCGAGTGCATCAGGACTACCCACGGAGGGATGTCGAATTGGGATTCGAATCTGAGTTGAATCTTCCTGACCCGGATCCTGTTGCAACTCAAGAATGGGTTGATTCTATTCTTGCAGTTAGGAATCAGCTAGGTAATGAAGAGGCTCGAAGACTGCTACTTGCCACGGTTAGAGCAGCAAGAGAAAACGGCGTTGATATTGACTTAGTTAACACACCATATGTCAATACAATCTCGCCAAAAGCTCAAGGCGCATATCCAGGTGACTTGGTACTAGAAAAGCGCCTGCATGACGTAATTCGCTGGAATGCCATGATGATGGTCACCCGTGCCAACAAGTACTTTGACGGTATTGGCGGGCACATCTCAACCTATGCTTCAGCATCTCACGCATGGGAGATGGGATTCAATCACTTCTTCCGCGGTAAAGACGGGGATGGCTCAGGCGACCACCTATACTGGCAAGGCCATGCATCACCAGGTATCTACTCCCGAGCGTGGCTTGAAGGGCGACTAACCGATGAAAACATCGAATTATTCCGTCAAGAAGTTGGTGGCAAGGGATTGTCATCCTACCCTCACCCAAGACTAATGCCAGACTTTTGGGAATTCCCTAGCGTCAGTATGGGACTTGGCGGTATGACTGCTATTCACCAAGCAAGGTTCAACAAATACCTCGAATCTAGAGGCTTGTGCAATACTACTGGTTCTCGTGTTTGGTACACTATGGGTGATGGTGAATCTGATGAGCCAGAATCGCTTTCACAATTGTCACTCGCAGCAAGAGAAGGCTTAGACAACATCATCATGACCATGAATTGCAATCTACAGCGATTGGACGGACCAGTAAGAGGTAACTCGAAGATTGTTCAAGAATTAGAAGGGCGCTTCACCGGCTCAGGCTGGAACGTCATCAAGGTGCTTTGGGGCAGCGGTTGGGACGATTTGTTTGCCAGTGACCCTAGTGGTGCCTTGGTAG
>CALDPP010000041.1 GCA_937911345.1 uncultured euryarchaeote
GATTGTCATCAGAAAAGCCAGCCTGCTCAGCAGCCCATTCTGACTTTGCAGGTGGCAAATCAACGATAAGATACCCAGATTGCCAAATCCATAGGATCAAAACCGCAAAAATAGCAAACAATATTCCGTTTGTGACTAAAAATTTTCTTCCACGGACACGTTTTATTGGCGTCGGCATGGCTGGCGCCCATCCAGTAACCTCGGCTCTCCAGTCATCTTGAAATCCAACTGCTGAGGGATCTATAGCAGAGAGAATCCTGCTATCATCAGGTTCTGGTAACAGTTCTACAGAGTCAAGACTACCCATGGCTGCACCATTTCGAATTATGCTTGCTGAGCATTTAATCTATTGTCTTAAATCAGAACCTGTTGGAACTCTTATTTCTTGAAACCTTCAAACCACCATAAGCAACGAGAGCAGTTAGTACAATGATTACAACCATGAACCATCCAGAGGTTGGCTCAGCAGTGTCTAGAATTGTTTCCTCTTGATAGTCAAAAGGCTCAACTGAATCTTCAACATAGTCATTGTCTTCACCTAGGATGTCGACACTGATAGCGTACCTGTTGAATTTCTTAGAGGATTCATCAAGGACAAATGTTGCATTAATTGTTTGACCTGCTGGTATGCTGATTGTCTGATTACCTATGTTTTCCAAGACTTCGTTTCCAAGATCATTGGTTAGGTTAACTGTTACAAGAACTGTGCTTGCGGTTCGATATCCACTGTTGGTTATTGGCACGACAATCTGTCCTGGCTGACTTTCATAGACCTTGGTCAATTCTTGAGACATAGTTTCATCAACATCAAGGGAAATTCTAGCGGACTGAATTGCTACAGTAATTGTTTCAGAGGTAGCTCCGTCCTCGCTAGTAATTGTAACAGTTGCTTCTACTTCACCGGAGGTAAATGACTCAGGTGCAAATATTGAGAATTGCTGTGTTCTTTGATCATCCTTGGAAATTGTCAGAGTGCTTGTTGTAGGGGTAATTTGCCAGCCTTCAAGTAGATTATCTGCCAATTCTATGTTGAATGAATCATCGCCGTTTCCAGTATTAGTCAATGTGAATGAGAATGAACCTGTGCCGCCAGGTGAAACACCTGTTTCTGTTACAGCATTGGTGATATCCATTCCATAGTATTGTGGTACTTTGACACGCAGGTCAACAGAACTTGATACACCGGTTTCACTTGAAACCTCAATCTTGATCAAGTGCCCATTTTCTAGACTCAACGATGATGTAACGTTAGGCAACATAATTCTCATCCTCACAGTTGATGTATTTGACACTGAATCGTCACTGAGAGATTCACCAATTCCAAGGGTTACTTCTAACTCACTTGTCCATTCCGTGCCATTGAATACCTCAACTGTCCAATCTTCAGAATCGATGGTGTTACTTGGCCTTCCACCAATTGTAAGAACATCGCTGTTTTCAGTACCTTCGTAGACAATATCTAGGTCGAATTCAATTACATCGTAATCCTCATTGTTGACTACTGGAGTTAACATTGCAGTTTCGATGAAAGTTGCGTTGACAACAGATGCATCGTTAATGGTTACAGTGGATGCAGAATTCAGTGTTCTTGTGTATGACATCTCTACATCTATGATACCTTGTTCGATTAAGCCAAATGAATTGCCAGTGTATTGCATATCAAGCATTCTTTCATGTTGTATTGTTGTGAATTCTGAGGATATTTGGAAATCACCAACAGGCAATAGTAGGTTTAACTCGCCGTTAGAATCTAATGTATAATTCCAAGTAACATCGATACCTGCATCAATCGTCACTTCAACTAATCCATCGATCATTGTGCTACCTGTACTGTCTGAACCTGCGTGATGGTCACCAAGTTGGATATCTTGCCAAACGGTGTCTAATTGTATATAACCACCAGAAGACATCACCATTTCAAGTTCTCCACCGTCCTCAATTCCAGCATTTAGGTATCCAATTGAGACGCCACCAGTATTCTCATCAGCGACTGTACTCTCTACAACGACAACCCAGTTTCCTGGTTCAACACTGGTTGACCAAGTTAGTTCACCATTGTCATAGACACCTGACAGAGTTACTGGATCCAAATCTCTTCCAGTTTCTGGATAGAGTGTTATTGTTGAACCTGTTAAACTCGCTTCTTCATCCTGCATTATGGACGTTACAATTCCACTAACTTGAACATTGTCTGCAACTATTGAAAGATCCTCTGTTACAGAATCTGCGTCAACAATAATTCCTTGTGTTTCGGTTGTTGTGTAATAACCGGAAGAATATCCTGATTTCTCGACTGTTACATTGTATGTATCCATTACTGGAACCATTTGAGACCAAACACCGAACTCATCAGTAGTTAGATCAAATATTAATGTATCATCAGATGATGTAATTGTGATATTGGCATCAGCGACTAATTCAGATAGGTCTGCAATATCATTCTCATTGAAGTCCCAGTAAATCTTTCCTCCAATCAAAACCTCTAGGTCAACTGTAAGGTTTCCAAGTTCTACATCCTGGTTTGTAGCAACAAATGTGTATAAGTCATCTTCGATTGACCAGCGCTTGTCATCAGTTTCCTTTAGCAAGCTTAGAGTCCAACTTCCAGGCATTATTACATCCGTTACATTACCTGAATCATCGCTTGACGCAAGTGTTACATTACCATAACCATCATTGCTTACAGCAAGGAGTCTAGCGTTTACTACAAACTCATCTGTCAATGATTCTACGAGTGTCGCATTTACTCTAACTGCTTCTTCAAGATCGAGATCCAAGTTAGTTCTCGTTGAACTATCATCATCAATAGCCAGTGGATATCTGAGCGTGTAGGTAGTATTTTCAATCTCTTGAGGAGAGACTATGACTACCCAATCACCTGATGGGATATATTGACTGAACACACCTGTATCATTTGTTGTAGCAGACAACCATTGATTGTTTGACTCGTTGTAGAGTAGGAATTGTGTGTTCGAGAAATTATCTTGGCCAGCAGTTATTTTACCATTGAATAATCTTTCATCATTGAGTTCGACGATTACAGCATCATTATCTTCTGCAAACATACTGATGAAGATTTCTTGGGTGGTGAAAAACATGTTGAAGTCTGTAGCATTCTCATCACTAGAATCTGTGTATGTTGTTTGTAGAGTGTATTTACCCGGCATGATTTCAAGGTTGTATGTTCCAAATTCATCGAAATCTGATTCGTTTACTTTGTATGTTTGATTACTGTTAAATGGTGAATTAATTGTTAAATCAGCATACTTAGGAATTCCTTCTGAACAGTCACCGGATACTTCTTTGACTAAACATACTTCAATCGTTACACTAATTGGCTGTAGGTCTGCCAACATAGGTACATTATTCGTTTGGACGAAGTTGGTTATTTCCCAGTCTTCTATGGCTTCAATATTATACTCGGATTCAGTCGCACTGAAATCATAGATTCCACTAGCTAAGTTGAGGTTAAAAATACCCGTGGCAGTAACCTCTGCCTCCCATTCTATTCCATTCTCATCAACTGCTACAATAGTAGGTGTAAGACCGTTGAAGTTTTGGGCATTCCAAGAAGAGTTGGTGGAGTTTACTGACAATAAACCGGAGACACTGTTGAGACGTGAGAGGTAAATACTACCAAGGTCTGTTTCAGAAATCTCATTTGGTTCAACAGATAGACCAACACCGTATGTGTTGGCAGTTGTTGTTGCTTTCAGTACATATGACAAGTCACCGGGTACGATAATCGAGAAATTACCTTCACTATCGGTTATTGTATCAAATTGAATATCTCCGCTAGTTAGTGTGACGTCCAGCATTGATGCTGCTGTGGAGTTGGCTTCAATATCTGACTGTGTCCAATTTTCATCATAATCAACGGTGTAAGCCAAAATCTGACCACTTAAGGTCGATGCTATTGCATATTCAAGGTCAAAAGATAGATCCTCATCTTCTACGCTAAAACTAGAATATAGGTAATAATCTTCTAATCCGGTTTGCTCGATAACATAATCTCCAACGTTCAACTCCATTGAGATTACTCCCGCCTCATCTGATTCGTAAGTTGTTGTCAATCCAATTGGGTTAGTTAGAGTGAAATTTTGGTTTCCAATTTCAACTAATGCGCTTCCATTATCTGCAACAGGTGCTTGCAGCGATATGGAAACATCATACATATCTGGAATGATGTTAATCGGTTCGAATACTTCTGTTTCATCCCCTACCGAAATGATTCCTGAAACCTCATAGAACCCATCTTCGTCAAGGTCTATTCTGTATTCGTATTCGCCTGAAGAAATAGGTCCATACCTATATCCACCCGTATCATTGGTCGTGATGAGGACTGGTGTGGAATCTTCAATGAGGTTATCGATTATCTCAAATGAAGTATTTGTTAGTATTCCACCAGTAGAATTTGTCAAATTACCGGATATTAACGACCCAGGCATGCTTAGAACGATTCCAAATTCAGGGTTGATACCAACAGTGACTGTTTGTGGCAGAAGAACATCTCTACCGTTTTCTAAACTTACTGTAACTTCATACTCTCCAGGAACTATTCCTGTTTGATAGAATGAACCCGGGCTTACCATTTCGCCTGAGAATGCACCAGAACCAACAAATCTGCCAGTTCCGTTGAAGGTACCTGTCCCTTCAAAGAACCCTATTCCCTCAAACGAGGAGCCTTCGTGCTCTTGGACAAGAATTGTATCACCAACTGAGGTGAATCTACCGTTAGCTGTAACTTCTCCATCAATTAGGTATACCGGCAATTCACCAGTATCGTCTTTCAGACATACGGTCTCATTAGTCGGCATTGTCACATTACTCGAATCCTCTGAATCAGTGTTACACACGATGTCAAAGTTTTCTGGTAGATCTATCCAAGAGACCTTAATCTCTCCAGTACCGTTCCAAGTACCATTTGCAACGTAGGTTCTACCGTCGCCAATAGTTCGGGTGAATGTACCGTGGAAATCAAGCACTGATGCTAATCCTTCGCTTTCAAATGTTCCATTTTCAGTAAAGGTTGCCTGTCCAGTTCCTTGAATGATTCGGGTTTCATCTGTGGAAAATGACCCGTTGGTTGTTTCAAGGACTACATCATCAGAGGTTTCATGAACATTCTGTAGGACAAGTGTAGTATCAACAATAGGTTCTCCGTTGAACAATTCGTCACCAAACCAAGTCAATTGACCGGATATACCGCTACTGTCAACCTCAATATCCATTGAATCAGTGAATGACTCAGTACGGTTTGCTTGCTCACCGGTTACGTTGTATTGGGTCTCTCCTAACCAGGTCATGTTTGCAACGTTACCTAAAATTGCAGTAACTGCATTTACTTGTCTGTTGTCATTTTCCTCTGTCAGCAAATCGTTGATTCCTTGAGCATAACTACCATCATTGATGG
>CALDPP010000042.1 GCA_937911345.1 uncultured euryarchaeote
CCATAGGCCACGGAATCGGCTTTGGCATCTATGCCGGCAGTGCAGTTTTTGGCCTTATTGTGCTTCTTGAAAATGCGCCAGATGCCTTCCTAATCCTGCAGCTAATCGGCGTTGGATTGCTGACGTGGTACGGTTATCTAATGTGGAATGATGAGGTCAATCTAGATGAGAAACAAGATGCTGATGAAGGCAAAATCAGGCGTCAAGGTTTCATTGAAGGATTCTCTATCGCCTTCTTTAACCCAAAAATTGCCCTGTTTTTAGTCGCAGTATTAGCACAAGTACTCGAACCCGGCATGGGCATGGGAACTAAATTAGCGATTGGATTACTTGGCATGAGTATCGATATGGGTTGGTACCTTATTGTCGCATTAGCCTTGACTGGAACTGGCGCAGTTGACTGGTTACGCGCTAAGGGCGTGCTAATCTATCGAATTACTGCAGTAGCATTATGGCTGTTTGCCGCTTCAGTTGTAGCGACATTAGTGTGATTACTTTTGGCACCTTGGGCACCAAAATGTTGAGCGATTTGATTGGACTATTCGCTCTACTGTGCCTCCACAACCTTCTTTCAAACATGGTTCATCTTCTCGGCCATAAATAGTGAAATGATGAGAAAAGTAGCCTAAGTTTCCTTCTACATCAGCAAAGTCATTCAGCGTTGAGCCACCTGCAGCAATCGCTTTATTGAGGACAATCTTGACCTCATCCACTAGCCTCTCGAGGGCTTTGGTTGGCTTTCCATTCTTAGTCACCAATTTAGCCGCTAATTTAGTTGGAGAAATGCCTGAATTGTGTAATGCTTCACAAGCATAGATATTGCCGACTCCGACAACGAATCTTTGGTCAAGCAATGTGGTCTTGATCGGTGAGCGTTTGCCTCGACATCTGTCAGCAGCAATTTGTGCATTCCAATCATCAAATGGTTCTGGACCTAATACCTCAAGTAGCGGTTGTATGGCCTCTTCAGCCCGATGAAATAATTTGACAATACCGAATCTTCGGGGGTCAGTGTAGACTGAAATTGAGCCGTCAGTAAAACGAATTTCCATGTGGTCATGACGACCTGCAAAGCCGGTCTTCTCTCCAAACACTGAATCACTGCTTGCTCCACTTAGGTCGTAATTGCTAACTTGCTGAGAATCAAAGATTGTGTATTTCCCAGACATTCCTAGGTGAGAAAGGAACACTAAATCGCCATCAGTATCGATTAAGAGATACTTGGCTCGCCTTCTAATTCCGGTTATTGTTTGACCCTCAAGTTGTTGAGCAAAGTTATCAGGAAAAGGATAGCGAAGGTTTGGACGGCGTAAAATCACCTTCGATACCGTCTTGCCAATCCACGCTTTGGATAACCCGGTCTTGACGGTTTCAACCTCTGGTAACTCGGGCATGAACTACTCAACACGACGAGTCACAAAAAGAACATGGTTGTCTTCATAACCGGTTAATTTGATGCTTTCTTCTACTGCAAAGCCATTTTCCACCAACTGCTCCTCGACTTTGCCAAATAGCACATCTTCGCCTTCACCAGTCCACCGCTCACTAGCAGCTTTGAGAGACAGCAGGCCAATACCGCCAACATTCAGGAATCGTTGACAGGCTTTGATAAAAATCTCCACTTGTCCAGACTGAGCAACATCTTGGAATAACCAATTTACTTTACGTGGCAGTAATACACCCCATGCAGAATGTTTGCGAGCATCGCCAAGCACTGGCACTAAGCCTGGTCTTGTCTTGGCCAAGTGAGTCAAATCTCTAAGGCATCTAGGTGCTAAATCAACTGCTACAAGTCTGCCACCGAGGTCATTATCAGCACCACACAGGTGATCATGCAAATGACTGATAGAAGTGCCATGACCAGCGCCCAGATATAGTACGGTAGAGCCTTCTTCAGGCAGTAATAGCGATTTGTCACGCTTAGTGCGCATTATTCCTGCACCTAACTTTGAGCGACTTGGATCCCATCTGCGATACTCTGTTCCGCCAAAATTACGTAATGATTCACCGTAAACAGCAACGCCAACATCAGCATTTTCACTCCACAATGCTCGACCTTCAAGTCGAACCGCCCACGATAACATATCGTAGCGATTGCCTCGATTTTTACCCAGATTAACACCTACCTTTGTCGGCGTTTTGGCTTCGGATTAGCAGCCTTAATCGATTCAATTTTCGCATCTATTTCATCAACCATTGATTGACTCCATGGCTCGCCCTCAAATGCATCAACTTTCGCCGCAATACTCGCCTTGGCGGCAATTGTTCGAGCAATCTTACCTCTAACCCACCTTGGTGAGCGAGAGATCCATGGATGCATGAAGATATGGCCGTGTTTTGGTGGTGCAGCACCGGTTTTGAGGTGATTGAAGAATGCCTTTTCCGCACCGAGAACTTGAACTGTTCCGGCAGGTAGCCTAGCAAGTCTCATTCTGCCGTGTGCCTCAACACATAATCGTGCAGCAAGTAGTGGCCCTAACATAATTGATAACGAGGGCAGATGAGATTCGGATAATTCTCTAATTGCATTTTCCAAACGGTCTAATTTGCCCCTAAATGTTGCAGTCGACTCACCCCACTCGCGCAGGGTTTTCCACTCGGATTTAGATGGGCCTTTTTCTGGCATTGAAACCGACAACTTGCTCGCCAATGTCGCTAGAGAATCTGCCTCTCCAACTTGTTTTGGAAGACTGGATCTATCTTTGCCAAATCTAACCTCAGGCAGGAATAGTCCCACCCATTCGACTAACCTCGCTTCCATTGTCAGGAATGTTGCTCGCATTTCATCACTGGCTCGGAGCAAATGCTCCAATCTTTTGTCAGGGTCACCGGCAGCTAATGCTACTCCCTGCCTAGCCATTTCAGTTGCTGCCTTATCTGCGGCTTGAAGTGCTTCATCAGAGGGTAATGGCCAATCTGCTTCAGGCAGTTGTTCATCGCCATGAATTAGGGGTTTAGCATCTGGAAATCGATCATGTAACAGCATTGCTTCTTGTGTTAGACCACCATTTGCGATACAGTGTAGTCTTTCAATCAACGCTCTTTGGTCAAAAAACCCATCCCAAACTGCCTGGTCATGGATGATTCCGTCGTCATCAGCAACTGCTGCTGCTTGCCAATCATACCATAGCCACATAGTCAAAGGCAAACCGGTCGAGGTTTTCACGCTTACCACAAAAATTCATTTTTACAATTAATCGTAAAATTACCTAATATCAGTAATTTACCTGTTAAAATAGGGTTTTTTGCATACATTAATTAATTGGAAACTGGAGGATTGCCTATGTTTTGCCCGAAATGTGGAACACTATCATTCCCTGACCCAAGTGGTAACATCAGTTGTACCAATTACAAATGTGGTTATGTTGGGCCAGCAAAAATCGTTATCAAAGGTACAGACGGTCAAGACGTAGACCTTTCTAGTGTTAAATCTGAAACTAAATCTAAGAAACGCGAGTATGAAGTTATCAAAGATTCGGACAAGATGCAAGGGATATTGACCAAAGACACATACATGTGCCCTAAGTGTGATTGTGTAGAAGTCTATGCGTACTTAGAGCAAACACGTTCATCTGATGAACCAGAAACTAGAATGTTAACCTGCAAAGATTGCGGTAATGGTTGGCGAGAATACTAATCAAATATCGCCTTCAACTCTTGGAGCAAGGAAGTACTTGACCTCAACAGCACCATCATGGAACGCGAAGTTGATTGCTAGTGGGTAGTTTTCTCCAAAACCGATTTCAAGTGTCTCTACTCTACCGATGACCTTGGTCAACGGTTGTAGGTAACCAAGCGAGTATTGGCTGTGGGCTTGATTATCATACTCGAATAGTTGCAAATTATCCTTATGGAATTTCACTTGAATATTGCTATTTGTACCACTAGCACTGACAGTAAAGTGATCTCCGCCGATAGATAGTGTCATCATGTCGCCACCCAATGCAGCTGCTTTGAGTATCCTGATGAAATCGTTTCCACTCAAATGGACCTTACACTTTGGGTCAAGCGGTGGCAATGCTGGAACAGTGATTGTTGATGGGTCGATTGTTCTTAGTTCACCTTCAACATTACCCAATTTAGCATGAAGCATGCCTGTACCTTCATCGGCTCTTAGATTCAACATCTCATCTGGCGTCCCCAAACTAACTAGGTTTCTTACTACATCAATCTCGAACGCTAGTGATGTTTCATCGAGCTCCCATGTATCAAATGCTGCTGAGTCTATGTCCATCTGAATCATTGCAACATGGGAATGGTCAACTACCCTTATGTGAAGACTGTTTTCTTTAAAATCAAACTTAGCGTCTTCAACAACGGCTTTTAACGTATCCAAAATCTTGCTCATCAGGTCTAATCGGGCTGTGACGTTCAACATGAGATAGCACCCCTCTCTAAATCCCCATGCACTTTCGACGGCTTATGAACTTACCATTCCGAAACAATGCAATGAACCTCAATATTGTAACTTTGTAATCAACTGATGGCGTTATGTTGAAATATACATTTGACTAGGTTGAATCATGCAAACAATTAGAAATTTGAATATATTGATACTAGCATTCTTGCTGATTTTGACCGGCTGTTTTGGGCTCGCAGATGATGCAGTAACTGAAGATGCAGAAGGACAAACCTCCGGTAATTCAACAACAGATGTAAATAACCCACCGTTCATTGGCGACTCTAGCGATTTATTGAACAATATTCTTGTTACCCAGAATGATACAAACATAACTTATGATGTAAATACTGGGGAAGAGATTGTAAATGGATTTTCATATAACCTATACCATTCAGTAGTAGATATAGACGGTGATTCACTAACCTGCGGATGGGATATTGACCTCGATGGGACAATTGATTATCCTACAAACGGAAATACTGGTTTGACTAATATTTATGTCGGAATCAACCATTTCACAGAAATAACAATTGAAGGACAAACAATGAATTTCGCTACTGTCGCATTTATCGCAATCGACGAGCACGGATTAGGTAATGCAATGATGGTGGAGATTATTGGTGATGACCTCCAAGGTGACTGGGATGGAACAGTAAATGGATTACAAACA
>CALDPP010000043.1 GCA_937911345.1 uncultured euryarchaeote
TTAATAATTCCCAGTTTTTCATCATTGGCATACCTTCCATCAAAGACCTAAGTTCCTCATCAGTAATCTCCCTATCTTTGATGCTATCTTTGATTAATGCAATGTCTAGTTTAATCCAGTCCCATTCATCAAGCAATCCTTGATTGTATAGTTCAAACGACTCATCATTAGAGATTCCCAACTTATCGTAAACGAATTGCCAAGTTGATAGATGATCTACCAATACACGGTCCATATCTAAGCATACCAAGTAACTATATTTCTTCATGGAGACACATCTCTAAGTTGTTTTATCATCAGGGTTATTCCAATTGTATTGAGATTGTATCTGCTCAACTTGCTTGCCCATTATGTACAAAATAAGGGCGACCATCATCGCAAACAATCCGATTAGCGTCATGGCAATTGTGGTCAATGTCACTCCGATAGATACCGAATTTAATTCATTAAAGGTATCAACAACATTACCAGATAATCGATAACCCAAAATGAATAGAACAATACCAGGGATGCCGAACAAAAACAATGGATGCTTAGTTTCCAACATCCAATAAAATAACTGAGCAAATCTTGAAGCTGTAGCAAGTGATTCTCTTTGTGGCAACTTTATTTTATCAGATGATTCGATGACTCTAACCCTTAGTTCTGATGGAAAATTAATCGTGCTAGTCATTGAATTTGATTTTGCCAGTTCATTTAGTCCTCGGTTAGAAAGAAACAGATGATCTATGTCTAAAGAGCCAATGACTAAATCTTCGGAAATTAAATCCTGAGTTCCCAATTCATTGTTGTATGAGATGTAGATATCCCACCCTTCTCGGGATCGATTGACAACGACTGGTAATTCTCTGAGTTTCCATTCATCAGTGACATAAATAATTAGATTTGAGAAATCTTCGCTCAATGTTGAATTACTCAAAAATGATGCCATACTAGAAGCCGTTTGATCATCACCAACATATTGTATAACATTACAACCGAATTCTTCGGCAAATTCTTTTGTTCTATCCGTAGAACCTGTGTCAACAAAAACAACATCTTGGGCAATTTCTTTAGCCCTTACCAGTAAAGAAATAATTCTCAATTCTATGTTGCTGCCAACATAGATTAGCCTCAGGTCTTGGCTAGTCACATATTTGTGTAAATTCTATTGAACTTATAACCTGCGACTGTAGGAACACAAAATCAAGTTTTTTGAACGTAAAGTTACCAATCCCGAAGTTATATTCATGACTATTGACAATTTGGCTTAACTATGCGAAAAGAATGGCATGTTGGCGTTGTCATTCCGGCAAAAAACGAGGAAAACTTCATTGAAAATGTGATTGATTCAATTCCACCTTTTGTCGATTGCATTGTTGTTGTCAACGACGGTTCATCCGATAACACACAATCCATAGTAGAAAATATGGCCAAGAAAAATCCTAAGATTGATCTGATTAATCTAGCGGGTTACGGTGTAGGCAATGCCATTGACACAGGCCATAAGAAAATGTTAGAGATTTTAGAAAAACCATTCGTTAGTGTTGTAATGGCTGGAGATGGTCAAATGGATGTCGATGATTTATCATCTGTAATAGAGCCCATAATTGAAAACAAGGCTGACCATGTCAAGGGCAACAGATTTCACCATCATTCAGGGACTGAAAACATGCCAACAATTAGAAAATACGCTAGCGCATTGTTAGGATTATTTACGACCTTAGCCGCTGGCAGACATGTTACTGACCCACAATGTGGCTATACAGCGACAAGTTATGTCGTTCTTGAGCAATGGAATTGGGAAGCATCGTGGAAAGGCTATGGCTATCCAAATTATTGGTTGATTGAGTTATCAAAACTATCATTTCGACTCAAAGAAGTACCGGTGAAATCAGTATATGGAGACGAAAAATCTGGAATTGTCAATTCAACCTTCTTTATTTCTGTAGGTTTGATGATGTTTATTATGCATCACAAACGATGCTTCTCAATGTTGTTCAGCAAGTCAGTTGCACCCCACACAATTTTGTCATTTACTGCCTATGTTATTGGATGGATAGCAATAATTCCCGGCATTAGCACTGACTTAGAACGTGAACTCACCAGTGGTTATCTATCAAAAATAATCTTAGTTTTATTTTGCTGGATATGTGCTCATATATTTGATAGGTTAGCAGTAATATCAAGAACGGAGTTGAAGTTTAATGCGCAGACATGACAAGAGAAATAATCCTAGAAAGGCTCATGTCAGGCACATACTAGTTCCTGAAAAGCCGCTTGCTAGGAAATTAATTGAAGAGATATCAACCGCTAGGAATCCTTTGAAAATGTTCAAAAAATCAGCCAAGATGTATTCTACATGCCCGAGTGGCTCAAAAAAAGGTGACCTAGGAGAATTTATTGAGGGTCAAATGGTTAGAGAATTCGAAGCCGCAGTTTGGAATACAGAAGTTGACGAGATACCAAGCAAATTCATCAAAACCCAATTCGGCTACCACATAATTTGGGTACACTCAAAGACTGATTAGCGAATAATGGTGGGCGTACCAAGATTTGAACTTGGGTCCAAGCGTCCCAAACGCCCGAGTATAGGCCAAACTAACCCATACGCCCGTTATGTTTGGCCACAACTTCCCTGTTATCAAATTCACTCAAGAAATTGCCAAATTCCTTCAGCCAATCTTAGTATTGTACCTTGAGCTTCTGCCATTTCCAAAAAATTGCTGACTTCTTCCTCATAACCCTGCAACTTGAAGGATAGTTTTACTGCATCAATCGTAAATTTACCATCCTCATCAAGGGATTTCCTTAACACACTGAGCCCCTTTGATGGTGAAAAATTTGAACTACTATCAAACAAAGTTTCAGACAGGTCAAGCCTACTCACTAGGGATTCTCTTAATTCAGAAGGTGTATTAGCCATTAGGACTTTCATACGTAACTCTGCAGGATTGGCTGCATGATCAACTACTGGAGTTTTTTCATTTACTCTTTGTCCGCAATGTGGGCAGTTGTGGCCAGATGATTTCCTGCCGTGACACATGCTACAAGCAGGACACTTGAATACTTTCCATGCATCTGCCATGATAACAATTCATGCCGACGGTACTTGTATATGTCG
>CALDPP010000044.1 GCA_937911345.1 uncultured euryarchaeote
GTTTGATTGACTTATTTATGCAGCCAGGACAGTACACCCATGCTGATTTGATGTATGTAGTTGATCGACAACATGACCACATGGCGAATGTTCTACCAATGTACAGTGAACTTGCCGCAAGCGGCCAAGTTGAACTGACCACCACACCATACTACCATCCAATCATGCCATTACTGATGATGGACGGTTGGACCATGGAAGATGGTATTCGCGTCAACAAAGAATCATGGCCAGAAGATGTACAGAACCATCTTATCACTGGAATGGACCTATTCGAGGAGAAACTAGGCTTCCGCCCAACCGGTATGTGGCCAAGCGAAGAAGCAGTATCGCCTGCAATGGTTGAGCCAGTGTCGGATGTTGGAATTCAATGGATGGTTACTGATGAAGAGATTCTCATGAAGTCCACTGATGTTAATGGCAATATGATTGACGTCGACATCGCTAGCAACTTAGCAACGCCTTGGCTAGTCACTGGTGCAGATGGTGGCGAGGTGGCTACCGTGTTTAGAGACCGAGTCATCTCAGACAGGATTGCATTCCAGTATGGAACCATGACGCCAGAGGCTGCAGTTTCAGACTTCATCGCCTACCTTGACAACATTCGACAAGAGTTACTCGATGCTGGCGAAGACCCGTCCGAGCACTTGCTGACCGTCGCTCTTGATGGTGAAAACTGGATGTTCATGTCAGAGTTCCAACATCAAGATAACGCCAGACCGTTCATGCATGAATGGTACTCAAGACTCGCATCTCACCCAACAATTGTCACCACTACACCAAGCGAATTCCTGTCCACCAATCCAGACTTGCCAGCAATCGACACCATTGGCACCGGTTCATGGATTGACGGAACCCTGCGCACATGGGCGGGCGAGCCAGAAGAAAGCCTAGGTTGGCAAAGACTAGTCGAAGCACGCCAAGCACTGGTTGCCTTTGAGGAAGATAATCCAACTCATCCAGGTCTAGCAAATGCTTGGGAATCACTGTACATCGCTGAAGGTAGCGACTGGTTCTGGTGGTACGGCCTAGACCAAGACAGCGGTTATGACGAGAACTGGGATGTTCTGTTCAAGGTTCACCTATCCAACATTTACCGCGCAATCAATCTCGACTTGCCACCATATCTGCAAGATTTGTGGACTGGTGCAGCAACTCCAGTTGTACCATACGGCGGCATCATTGAGCCAATGATCGATGGTATTGCCCTACCAGGCGAATGGGATGGAGCAGCCAAATATGATGCATCGGTTGATGGCGGCGATTTCGATATTGAGAACTTCTATGTTGGTTACGACTCAAGCAATATCTTCATGCGAATCGATTCAGTTACTGCTGACGAGCTAGATGCAATTTCCCGTAACTCACAATATGATGAGCCAGATTTGGCAATTTACTTCATGCAACCAAATGCGGTAAACTTCAACGAGGTTGAAACCAACTTCCGTACCTATTACGGCAACCAAATCCTCGGCTTCCCAGCCAAGTACATGGTTGCAATCGACTTTGACACCGTTAGAGAAGACGGCCGCGCTAAGTGGAATTTATTCGAGGCTAAAGGCAAGTCTGGTGACAGTGAACAATGGGTTCTATCCAGTACTTCTTCCCTAGGCAGTTGTGCGGTTGAGGACGTCTATGAATTCGTAATTCCATGGGCCGATATTGGTCTTGCGCCAAGATATACTACTCGAATCAAGGTCGTATCTTCGTGGGCTGGCTCGCTATCTTATGGTGATGGCGAAGACATGGAAGTTGCCCCACCAGCACCGGCAGAACTTGTGCTACCTGATTTGGAAGAATGGGTTACCCTACTCGAATTAGATGACGCAGTTGGTGATGAGAACGGTGATGGAGATTACACTTATCCTCTAGCTAGCGACTTTGCTACCGATAGTGGCGGCGGACTTTGGGACGCTAAGAAAGTCACAGTTCGCCAAAGCGCATGGAATGCTCAATTCATTATTGAAATGGATGAAATGACCGATATTTGGGGCTTAGCCAACGGTTTCAGCCATCAAATCGTGCAAATTTATGTTGACCAAGGCGATACCAGTTACGGCGAAGTAGAGATGCTTACCGGTGCCAATGCCGAAGTACATCCAGACTGGGCATGGGAAGT
>CALDPP010000045.1 GCA_937911345.1 uncultured euryarchaeote
ACATAACGTCACTTACTGAGGTTGATGGCAGTCAAACCTTCGCCGAAATAGAAGCCGGTCTTGCCATGGCAATGCGCCATGAATATGACGATATGAAGGCGAACTGGGTTGAATTCAATGGTGACACAGATGAAGAGATTAACGCTTGGTTAAACACTACCTTTGATGGTGATTACCGAGATGACGTAAATCGTCTCAAGAATATGACACTTGATCCAATCTTTACCTCCGGTGACGACCGCTACTTCGATGTAATCAACCGTTCAACTCATGCAAACTATCACATTGACTTAACAAAATTGTATGACAACTACTACACTGTTGAAATGGTAAATGGAGATAGAACTAATGTCAACATTCAACTCCCAGATGACAACACTAACACAGGAGGAAATAACGGCGGCACCGACAACAATGGTGGCTCCAACAATGGAGGCTCTAACAACGGTGGCGATACGACAACTCTTCCTGGCCCAACTGACAATAACACGGATGATGATGATTTGTTTGGCGATTTGCCAGATGACCAATTTATTGATGAAGCAGAGGCAGATGAATCAACACAAAATCAACTTAAACTAATTTTATTGATTATTGTTATTGCTCTACTATTCGGCCTGTATGTCATAAGTCGTACCAATGACAGTGATGAACTACTCAGTTCTCAAACTACGGTTGTGGATAAGATTTGGGATGACGATGAGATCAATGAATCGTTAAATGAAACCTCCTCAAAACCTAGCGAACCTACTGAAAGTGGTGAATCGATCGACATCAAGGATAAGGTGGCAAGCGCCATGAAGTCGTCAGGACTTTCTGCTGTTCGTTTGTTTACTGCTATTGACCAAACCGATGATGGTTATGTTTCAAGAAGAGAGATTCGGACAGCAGTCAACACATTGCTCAAAGATTCGGTCAAGGTTTCAGATATTGACGCAATGCTAGAGACATTTGACACCAACGGAGATGGAGTAATCAGCCTAGATGAATTCCTCTCAGTGATGGAAAAACATCAGCCAGCACAATTCGTACCGGTATTACCTGACTTGAAACCACCAAAGAAGGACTAGTTGGAATCTACTGTAGTTCCCAAGAGGAACCATCGGCTGAGTCTGTGACAATGACTCCCATCGACTTTAATTCGTCTCTGATTTGGTCGGCTCTTGCCCAATCTTTGTTCGCTCTTGCTTCGCTTCTCTCAATCAATAATTGTTCAACACGGGGAGCAATTTCAGCTCTGCGCGGGTCTTCCTCTGGCTCCAAAAGAGCGAATTCACGAGTGGGTAAGATGCCAAGTACAGCACCTGCAGACTCCTCCAACCAATCTACAGCATAGTGAGCGAAGGCATCTCTGTCTGCATCGTCTAGGCCACTCGACAATACCTTGGAGATTTCTCTTACTCCACCAAGAACTTTAGCAACTGCATCTCTAGAATTAAAATCATCATCCATGGCTTTGGCGAATCCTTCTCCCATCTTCTCCAACATGGCAAGGGACTTTATCAGCGGTTGTTGCGAAGTAATGTCTGGTTGCGGTAAAGCAACAGGTGAGTTAGACGACATCCCTTTCAAGGCATTGATATAACATTCTAACACTCGGTTATAGTTACGTTCTGCATCTTTTAGTAATGATTCGTTCATATCAATTGGAGAGCGATAGTGGGCATTGATTAAAGCAAATCTTAGGACCATTGCGTCTACTTGTTGCAGGATTTCTTTGATTGTCCAAAAGTTGCCAAGCGATTTACTCATCTTTTCGCCATCAATATTTACGAAACCGTTGTGCAACCAGTGGTGAACTATTGGTGAACAGCCAGTATGGCATTCACCTTGGAAGATCTCTGCTTCATGATGCGGGAAACGTAGATCATGCCCTCCCCCATGAATATCGAACTGCTGACCAAAATGATCAAGCGACATTGCGGTACATTCGATATGCCAACCAGGCCTTCCAGGCCCCCACGGAGATTCCCAAGTTGGCTCTCCCGGTTTTGCTGCTTTCCACAATGCGAAGTCCTTGTGGTCCTTCTTTCCTGAACCAGTATCATCTACTCGTCCTCCAGCACCTGAGCGTACTGCGTCAATATTTTGGCCGGTCAATTGACCATATTTTTCCGGTGCTGATTCAACATGGAAGTATACGCCGTCTTTTGCTTGGTAAGCATGGCCTTTGTCGATTAGATCCTGAGTGATATGAATCATATCATCAACATAATCTGTACACCGAGGATAATCATCGGCTCGTAAAATATTCAATGAATCCATATCTTCGTAGTAACCAGCAATATTGTTGTCCACTAATTTTCTCCAGTCTTCACCAGTTTCGTTAGCTCTTTTGATGATTTTATCATCGATATCAGTAAAATTTTGAACATAATGAACATCAAAACCGGAAGACTCTAACCACCTGTGAATCAAGTCAAACGCTAGGTAACAACGAGCGTGGCCTAGGTGACAATTGTCGTATACAGTCACTCCACAGACATACATTGAGACCTTGCCGGGTTCCATGGTTTTGAATGGAACTTTTTCCCTGCGCCGGGTATCATGCACTCTTAGTGGCATTGGAAACAGCACTCGGTGTTAGCCATCACACTTGAAGGTTATAGATACGATTCATGTCGCTGTGCACGGTGTTACGATGAAGCATGAGGAAAACGGCATTCGCTTCGGTAGCATTCACGTGCCTGATGAACTAGTTGTTCGAACGAGTTGGCTTTTACCGGCTACAATCGTCCCGTTATCGATGGTAATTCATTTACTCAGTGGCAATTCCAGGGATTTCCCTTTCTTCATTTCAGAGGCTGATTATCCCGGAGTTGAACGATGGGTGTTTACTATTGGATTAGCTATCGCTGGATTGTTACAAATGATTTTTGCTTACCGTGTGTGGTACAAGTATAAAATTCAAAAACCAACAAAATTACTGGTCCTGTTCCTAATGTGTGGTTTATGTGTTGGTGCCAATTTATTCATTATGTCATTTGCCAATATGTACGACCATCTAAAGTTGCACGTCCTTACTGCATCTATTGTATTCCAACTTGGTATTGTTTGGGCTATTTTGTCACACTTCGCACTACCTGGCAAAAACAAACCGGGTAAAAAAATCCGGATTTACGCAATCCTAATCTCCGTGATATCTTACATTGTAATGTCCCAAGCGATTGCTAGGGCTGTTGCTGGCCTTGATGACTACGGCTTAGAAGATGATACTATATTCACTCTCGACCGAATACAATACGCAGTTGATGTTGCCGCTTACGCTGAGTACGCTCTATTTGTTGCCCTTATTATGTGCCTTTATTCAATAGAAAAAGACCTGTTAGCAGAATCTATGAGTTTAGAGGAGTGAATCTTTGACGTTGATGAGTTGCTTTGACATATCGAATACCTCCGATTCCTCTCTCGTCATATCACCAAGTCTCAATGCTTCAGATAAAATCCTTGAAGTCGCCTCAGGATGGTACTGAACGGTTCGTATCGGTCTTGTCGGATGTTGGCACGCAGCGATTGCGCAGTGCTCTGCCGAGCCAATTACTTCGAGTTCGCCAGCGTCAACCACATGGTCTTGATGAGTGAACACCGCATTTACTACTGAGCCATCGGTGTAATTTACTGCGGAAACAAAGTGACTACCCTCTTTTGCTCGTTCAACCCTACCTCCTAAGGCAGCGGCAATAATCTGGTGACCAAAGCATATTCCAATAATTGGCACTTCAGCGGTCCGAATTAATTCTGCCACGTCATCCATCCACGGCTCCCAGGAACTTACATTGCGCCGTGACCCAGTTATTGCAATGTAGTCGCAATCAACAGGTTCTGAGACCACTGTGCCAAAACCATATTCTGTTCTTTCGCTGGTGTGAGGGGACCAAAGAAATACTTCTGGGTCATCGAAATGAGCAACAATCTCTCTGACGCCTTCCTTACCAAATGCCTTCCTTTCAGCCAATAAGTCAACTACTAGTAGACGCATGTCAATCATGCTTCTACAGCTTCTGAGGCCTCGACCTTCTTTGCTTCAATTGCAGCATCATTTGCTTTGAGTTGTTCCCAAACAATCTCAGCGATATCTTTCACTTCCATTTCTGAACCAATTGCCGACAATCCATCAGTAATCATTGTCGAACAGAATGGACATCCAACAGCGACAGTATCAGCACCAGTTTCAGCCAGTTCTTTTGAACGAATTACGTTAACACGATCATATCCCTCATCGACATGCTCTTCCATCCACATTTGAGCACCTCCTGCACCACAACAGAACGAGGATTTACCACTTCTCTCGGGTTCGACATCTACTCCACCAATTGCATTTCTTGGAGCATCTAATTCACCACCAATCCTACCGAGGTAGCAAGGGTCGTGATAAGTTACTGAACCATCATGCTTGGGGTCAGGTAATTTGCCTTCTGCCTGTAGATGATTAATCAATTGTGAATGATGCATAACCTCGATGTCTTCTCCACCATAGTCTTTGTATTCTTTACCGAGGGTGTGGAAGCAGTGTGGGCAGGATGCTACTACTTTCTTTACGCCGATTTCTTCAAACGTTGCTAGATTGGTTTCAGCCAGCATTTGGAATAGATATTCGTTACCTGCTCTACGTGCTGCGTCACCACTACAACCCTCTTGCATGCCCAAGATTCCGACATCAAGGCCAGCTTCTTTCATTATGCTAATCGTATCTCTTGCAACTTTCTTATTGCGCTCATCGAATGATGCTGCACATCCAGCGAAGTAGATGTATTCGGCAGGTTCAGCAACCTTGACATCAAGTCCTTCGGCCCAATCACCTCTTTCATGAGAAGGCAACCCGTATGGGTTCGAATCAGATTCAAGATTCTCTATGGTTGCCATTAGTGGCATTACAGTATCCTCAACCTTCTCGTCAAATTCCATTCGCTCCATCATAAGATGTCGACGAGCGTCAGTCAATTTTGGCACATGGTCGATGTAAATTGGACATGCTTCAACACAAGCATGACAGGTGGTACAAGCCCAAATTGAATCTTCGCCGAACTTTGCTATGATGTCTTGTTCTGGTGTTTCGCCAGCCATTAGAGTAGTATAGTTATCATTGGCATAATTTCTGACATCATGAATTATTTGCATTGGATTCAGTGCTTTACCAGAGGCGTATGCCGGACAGACATCTTGACACCTAGCGCATGAGGTACAGGCCCATCCATCAATCAGATTACGCCATGTCAAATCTGTGTAATTGGCCGTACCAAATGATTCAACATCTAGATCATCAAGTAATACTGCCTTGCCATCTTCTCCAACCTGCATTGGCTCCATGGTGGCCATTGGACGCATGTCGTGGAAGAATACGTTAGGGAATGCCATTACTAAGTGCATGTGTTTTGATAGTGGGATTAAGAACAGGAATGTGGCTATTGCCAACATATGAGCCCAGTAAGCACCAACTACAACATTAGTAGAAGGCACGATTGTATCAGCAACCCAAGCACCAATCGGCTCATAGGTTGAAGAAACACCTTCTTCACCTGCCTCAACAAAGAATGAGGTCACTGTGATTGTCATGATAAGTAATAGAATGACATTGCCCTCAAGCTGAGATTTACCCTTCAACTTCTCCGGAGTGAATACTACTCTCCGAGTTAGTGCTGCAACGCACCCAACCAAGGCGATTGTGTAACCAGTTTCTACCATTAGGTTCCAAGGTCCTTTAACGACCTCAGGCAACAAACTGTGAGAAAACCAATTAGCGGTTGCTAAGTCAAACATATCTGTTGAAAGCATAAGGAAACCCCAAAACATCAACACGTGAATTCCTCCAGCAATTCTGTCTTCCAGAACTTTTTTCTGGCCCAACCAACCAGTAGCGACCTCTTTTATTCTTGCAGGCCAGTTGTCAAACCTGTTATCCGGTTTCCCTAGCATAACTAAGCGTGTAGCTTTCCAAACTTGGTATGCAAAGAATGAGATTGATACCGCTCCGATAATTGCGAGTATTGCCCAGCCGGGTATCGGCCCATAGTCCATCAATAACGGGTGTTCCATGATATCACCTTGCCTGTGTCATTTAGTCCGATAATGGGACATCTATTGAAGTCACCGTATCAAAGCACAAATAAAACAACATCATGAGCATGTCATACAAGCAGACCTAATGGAGGATTTTGATGACCTTTATCTCTACGAGTGCCCCCGGAAAATGTATTCTTTTCGGAGAGCATGCCGTTGTCTATGGGCACCCTGCAGTTGCTGTGGCAATCGACCAACGAATCACGATAAGAATTCAACCTTCAGCAACTGGCATTTGGCTACTCGATGGTGGAACACTAAACATGGCAAGGAATCCACATATTAAGGGATTAATTGACAAACTTTGGCCGGTATCTGAAGGAGCCCCTCCGCTATCGATCCATATCGATGGAAATATCCCAAGGGCATCGGGACTTGGCTCCTCTTCAGCGCTTTCAGTTGCTTTTGCAGCCGCACTAAGACTGGCAAGAGGAAGATGGGTCGAAAATGAAGGCGACTCTAGCCAAAATAACTGGGCGGAAGGATTTGGCTCAAGTGTCTCTGGCAGCGATGCTTATGGAGAAAGTAAAGGATTTTTTTCACAAAATGATCAAGAGAAAATGTTTCTTTTAACCGGCGAAAATTCTGTTGACGCTGATGAAAACGCAATACTTGCACACAGTGTTGAAGCCGCAGCTCAGAACGGCCGAGCATCTCCAATGGATTCCTCGACATGTTCTCATGGTGGTGTTGTAGTAATCTCCGATCAGATTGAAAGCGAACTAAGTTATCTTTACCGAAGAGAATTATCCATGCCGGATGGCAAACAGACTTGGCACATACATGAATTAGATTTGGGCGTGGTTTCTGATGATGTTTATCTCGTGATAGGCAGTACTGGAGTCAGTGCTCCAACCAGTAAACAGGTCGCAAAGGTTGCCAATATGTTGAAACAAAACCCGGATAGAATGGAAGAGATAGAGACAATTGGTAAAATTGCTCGGAGAGGCATTGATGCACTCATCTGTGGAGATTATGATGCAGTGGGCAGAACAATGACTGAAAACCAAATTATGCTGAAAAGCATAGGTGTTTCCAGCCCAGAACTTGATGCCTTAATCAAGGCGGCAGCGCCTTCAAGCCTAGGTGCTAAATTAACTGGCGCTGGTGGCGGTGGTTGCATGGTAGCATTAACAAAAAATCCTAAAATAACCAGTGATGCAATAGAACTTGCTGGTGGCCGTACTTTAATCTCAAAACTAGGTAGCACGGGCATGATGATTAACAGCCCTAATAACGATGCATTTTGGACAAAAAAATGAGACTGCGGCCCATTTAATTTCTCAAGCGAAATGCTGTCATTTATATACCTCTTATAAGTCGCTTATAAACATGACAACTGATGAAGAACGTCTAACAGTAGTAAATGTAGTAGCAAGCACAAGGGTCGCAGAAGAACTCGATCTGCCAGATATCGCAATTCAACTTAATTGCGAATATGAACCTGAACAATTCCCTGGTGTGGTCTACCGTGTAACTGACCCAAAGTTAGCGATTCTTATGTTCCGCTCAGGAAGAGCCGTATGCACCGGTGGTAAGGATGAAGATAATATCCACACCGGAATTGACAGAATGATTTCTGACCTTCGTGGCGCTGGAATAAAAACTTGGGACCTTGCCGATGTTGAAATCGAAGTACAAAACATGGTTGCAACCTATGCTCTTCACTATCCTGAAGACTATGACGGTAACGACAAGTTTACCGGAGAACCATTAGCTGGTGTTCCAAGAAAGTTGAATCTAAACAACCTAACATTCCACCTTCCTTTTGACAAGGTAGAATATGAGCCTGAGCAATTCCCAGGTCTAATCTACCGACTCGACTACCCTAAGGTTGTCTGTTTGATTTTCGGCAGTGGTAAGATGGTTATTACCGGTGCTCGCCACAAAGATGAGATTCTTGAAGCAGTTGAAATCATCAAAGACGAGTTAGCAGACTTACTTTGAAATTAGACCTTTGGACTCCTGTTCTACAGGAGAAGTGTTCATTGCCTACATAGTGCGTCGCTAAAGCATGCGGAGCATTGCCAGTCGGCAAATCAAAGCGGTGTCTTTGATTATTATAATGCTCATTTCTACAACCTTGTTGTATGAACCACCTAAACAATTTGAACAAGAAGATTATTTTGAAAGTAGTTCAAAGTCTACCGCAAATGCTGCAGATGTACCTGTTTGGCGAGTTGGAGATAAATGGAAGTATGCAGGAACATTTGACCCTACACAACTGGTTATCGACTCAGGGGTTGAGGCCAATGTTGGAGAGATAAATGGTGATTCAATAACCGAAGTGTTATCGATTACTGAGCAGAATGTCGCTGGGATTCCAACGTTAGTTTACACTGTTAGGACCTCGGCAAATTTCGATAAATCAGGCGTATCACTAGATGCATTTACCGGGGTTGCAGAGATAGAATTTACTCAAACGGAGGTATTACGAGTTAGTGATTTAGCCTCGCTGCGTAGTGATTTAGATTTGTTCATAGAATTCACTCCAAGTGGAATTAGTTTCTTGAAGCAAACTGTTGGAGACATCACCATCTCAAACACCTACACTCCGCCAAGTGAGAACTACGATTTTCCATTAAGAGATGGAGATCGGTGGACAACAACAGTAACATCTACCTCACAATGGTCTGGTTCTAGCGACTACATCACACCATTCCCACCACCAACAACAGACACCAACACCTCTACCTATGAAGTAACTAATGTGGGAATTCCGACCAATGATTTTGGGCAATCTATCAACTACGGTGGATGTGATAATTCCTACGAGGTAACAACATTCAATTCGGATGGTGATGAAGCAGGTTACACATGGTATTGTCCAGAAGCACGTAATTTTGCTTGGAAACACACTGAAGATGATGTAGGGTTAACTATTGATTTTAGATTGAAAGAATACATGCCGAAAGATTCCTCAGGAGTCAACATATACAATGACCCAGGAAACAGAGAAGATTGCTTAATTATTGAAACTGAAAATGATGTAACTGCATTAGACACACCAATTGATGTTTGGGTAAACGCCTCTTCTGCCACCGGTTGCCTCGGTAGTACAAGTGGAGTTTCTCTAGAATTGCGTCACGAGGCAACTGGTGAAATTCAATCACTAACCACTGCAGCCAACGGTAGCGCATGGACCAGTATTGACATCGGTAATTCGGAGGATGGCTCGACCACCTCGACCGATTGGGCAAGTCATGGTTTAGTTGCAAGAACAACCAGCGGTAATCTAGTAGGTGCCAAAACAATAACTCTCGATGACGACTTAGTTGTCTTGGATTTATTTGCTGACGCTGAACGAGCCATAATTACTCGAAACAGAGATGGAGAATTAAAACAATTGAATGCCCTCTCTGGCTATGATGTACTCCCAGGAGACCAATTGATTGTTGAGGTTTCAATTCAAAATAATGGGATAACCAACAGTATTGCAACCGATTTGCGAATCTATCCGCCTACTGGCAACAGTTTCAATCTACCAGTTCCATCATTATCAACATATGAAATTTACAAAACTAACTTTACTTGGAATGTGCCGGAAAATCAAGCAATCGGTAATATTCCAATCTCTTGGGAAGCAGACCCAGATGAATTGAACACTGCTGACGCTAATCCAAACAATGATTTTGCCATCATTGAATTGTTTGTCGGCCGCTTACCAACACCGGTAATCAATCATGTTGTTGAACAAACCAAAGTTGAGGTATTCATTAATGCCAGTTCATCATATGATGAAGATGGAGGAGATGTATCATGTATTTTCAGGATACCTTACGATGATGGTAGCCGGTCTTGGGCATACATCAAAGTGGTTTCATTGAGTTGCCAGACAAATTGGACTTGGACAGACGATGGGAATTATCCAATCGAGGTAACAGTCATTGATGAAGAGCGTGATGAAGTTGAACAGATAATGTATGCTAACATCACAAATAGAGCCCCATTGTTAGAGATTCGAAGTATGCGTAATGAAGCTAGAGTTGAACACCCAATTACGCTGTATGCATTTGGTAATGATACTGACTCTGAAGATCCGTTTCCCGGAGTTGTTGATGTATTCTGGCCTGATGCCCAATGTATGGAAGGATACTATACCAAAACCTGTACAACTACCGCACCTACTGAAGGATATCACACCTTCAAAGCAATCGGAGTTGATGATGATTTAGCGCAAACTGAGGCTAGTATTGACATACTGTTTACTAATATCGTACCACACAGCACGATAATCAACCTATACGAAAACGGCGAGATAATTGAAGCAGATGAGCAGCAAATTTGGCAACTCGACGAAGACCAAATTGTCACCATCAAAGGACAAGCAGAAGATTCAGTCGATGATATCGAACAACTATCGCACACTTGGTGGCCCGATAACAGACAAAATGATCTCATATTGTTCTTGACGGGAAGAGTAACCGAATTCGAAATGGACTGGGAAACCTCGGGATTACATACAATTAGGCTTGATGTTACCGATGATGATGGAGCCACCAGTGCAACTAACGAACGTTGGGTAAACATTCGAAATGTGCCACCAGTGGTACAGCCTTTAGATTCAGTTCTGCCGATTGCAGAGGGGCAATCAATCACTATTACTGGCAACTCCACCGATACGAAGAGTGACCTTCCAACACTGGTGAAATGTTGGGATGTGGACCCTGGCATAGATAGCGATGGAATGGGTGGTGCGAGTGATGATTGTGACATAATCGGCGATATATTCACCTATGCATGGAACCGAAGTGGTTCTCACACAGTGGTCTATCACGTCACTGATGATGATGGTGCAACAACAAGTGAAATTGTCGTGGTGGAAGTCGTAAATATCCCTCCTATCGTCCGATTAAATTCGGTAGATTGCCGTGCATATGAAAACTGTATTTTAGATGCACGCTCAACTATTGATTCGCTAAATGACCTTGATGGACTGAACTATGTTTGGGATACTGATGTTAATTTTGACAGTAATGGCGATGGAATAAAGGATAATGATGCAGACCTAGTAGGGGCTAGAGTTGAACACATTTTCAAACAAGAAGGTAAGATTACCATCAAAGCTATGGTTTGGGACGAGAATCCCGAGAAGCCCGGCTCCAAACAGTTAGTAGTCAATGTAGGTCCTGCAGACCGCACTATTTTGGAAGACGCAGGAGCATTACTTGCGGGTGAAGATGCTAATCCTATTGCTCAGTTAGCACTTGCTTTGGTGGTGATTCTACTATTGGTACTGGTCGGCCGAAGAAGAAGTAACAATACTAAAGTAAAGAATTGGGAAAGAGATGAACTTGATGAGGCTTTTGACAGAGATGGAAAATTGAATTCCCATTCTCGTAAACCTGCAGCACCACCACCCGGATTTGTTTTTGACCAAGCCTTGCAATCCCCGGCAAATGTTGTTAGTCCTGACGATATCTCAATCGATGAATTACTAGCCGCTCCAAAACTCCCAGAAAGTGGTCTGCCAGAGGGTTGGACTATGGAGCAGTGGAACTATTATGGCCATGAATGGTTGAAAGCCCAAGAGTAGTCAAAAAATCGAGTCTCTCAAGTAATAGAACTTCGTCGCCTAACCATGTTTAAACAGCAATGTTTGGCTGTACTTTTGATTTCGATTCTGTTCATCGCACCATTGGCGAATTTGAATGATGTCGAGGAAACCGGGGAACTAATCGACACCACGATTAGTGAATCCGGCACATTGAACGGATGGCCTGATGTACCTACATGGCGAATTGGTGACAAGTATACTTACGAAACCCAATTCGATGTACAACAACTGATACAACAAGCTAACGTTGCTGCATCGCTAAATACGCTTACCGGTGACACGGTTTACGAAATTACGGACATATTCTTCATTAATGTTGACAACATACAAACACTGGCTTACAAAATGGAAATTGAAGGTGATTTCAGCTCAGGAAATAGTGGAGCAACCTTAGAAGGAGTAAGTGGAAGGCTAGATATCGGCTATTCAGGGGAAGATATTGTTCGTGTTAGAGACATGGCGGTAATCAATTCTGAATTTACCCTCGATGTCAGATTCCTACCCTTCAACCTTGGATTCTTAGGACAGGATATTGCAGAAATCTCATTTGATACATCATACTCTCCACCAAAAGAAAAGTATGATTTCCCAATTCACACCGGTGATCAGTGGTACATGGACTTCTTTGCATCAACCTCAGTTAGCGGTGACTCAGACTACTTCGACCCATCCGAATTTGACACTGCTGGACCTGAGAACAACAGTTGGCAAATTACAGCAAACGGTGTGCCAACCGAAGACGGCAAGAACATTGCTTACAGCGGTTGTGCAGATTCTTACAAAGTCAATGAATGGAACCAAACTGGAGTTTCTCAAGGATTCAACTGGTATTGTCCTGATGTAAGATACAATTCGTGGATGAGAGTAAGCAATGCTGCTGGATTTACTATTGATTGGTTACTGAAAAGATATGAGCCAGCAGGTTCAAGCGGCGTTAACCCAACTTCAAACCCGGGCACTAGAGACATTGAGATAGATATTGGATTGCAAGGTATTGCAACACTACCTAATGTGGAGCAAACAATTTTTGTCGATTACAGTGGCTCAAGCGGAACTCAACCAAATACCAATCTTCAACTAAGATATGAGATGGATAGCACATTGCTTAATCCTACAACTGATGCCAACGGTCAAGCAACTGTGGTACTGAATTCCTCTGATGTGGTAGATACCACGCCTTCTAGCGATGATTTCTCAAGTAATGGATTGATTATATGGGACCCACAATCTGAAATTATTGGCGCTGCAACGATTGTCATTGATTTATCACTCACCCCAGTTGATTTAATTGCTCAATCTGATGCAATTATCGTAACTAGAACAAGAGATGGTGTAGATTCAATCCTAACGAAATCAATCGGATATAATGCCTTACCTGGTGATTTACTATCATTTTCAATTCCAACTCAAAATAGAGGATTGCTAGCATCCCCGGCAACAGAAATAGATGTCACCACCCCTAGCGGCACAGTGATTACTGAATCGTTGCCATCAATTCCATCGTATGGGGAAGCTAGGATAGATGTTGAATGGACAGTACCAGCCAATGAACCGATAGGTTATCAGAATCTGATGATTGAAGTTGACCCGGATGAAATTGTCACTGAAGATTCAAACAGAACCAACAACATGGCAAATGTCGAGGTGTTCATTGGTAGAACCCCGACTGCTCAAGTAAACGTCACTGATGGTGTTTACACCTTCGAAAATGTCACCATTGATGCTTCTGGTAGTTTTGACGATGATGGCGGTAGTGTCACCTGTCGATTCTCGGTTGAAAAACAGCCTGGTCTAATTGACAATGTTGACAGCGAAGATTGTATCATTGAATATAATTGGAGCGATGGAAGGGCTTGGAATATACAGGTAATTGTTACCGATGATGAACTTGATACTGACACGATTGACGTTACTGCAACTGTTATCAATCGTGCACCTTTCATGAACCTCTCAGTAATCGAAACCATTGACGTTAATCAATTCGTTTTCGCAGATGCAAGCGATAGCGGCGATGTCGATACAATATCTCCATCCGGACAAGAAGTAACCATTACATGGCCTGGGCTGAATTGTAATGAAGGAACGACACAACCAACTTGTACATTCCTCGCTAGTGAAGAAGGGCCACTTACTGTAACCGCAGTTGCAGAAGATGATGACGGAGCAATTACTACCGTTACGACAACAATTGATGTACTGAATGTAGCTCCATCATTGGCTCAGCCTGAATTGTGGAAAGCAGGTCAGAATCAATCCACTGATTCAATGGGTTACTGGAATTTGAATGAGGATGAGACTGTTATTTTGCGAGCCGTAGCGGATGATACTCCTTTGGATAAAGACACTGTAATTATTGAATGGACGCCTTCAGATTTGGATGAAAATTGGACTATTACCACCGTTGGCCCATCATCACAGACCACTGTCTCTTGGCCTACATCAGGACTTCACACCCTCACTGTTGTAGCATATGATAACGACAATGTGAAGTCAGAGATTAGAACAGGAATAGTAAACATATCAAATGTTGCCCCTACTATCGCTACCCTAGGATCTACCCAACCGATTTTTGAAGATAATAATATTACATTCACTGCTGAAGTAACAGACACTGCATCTGATTTTGATACTCTGGAAGTATGTTGGGACTTGGATTCATTGAGCGACGCTGATGAGGATGGGTTTGCCGACAATGACTGTGATATTAGCGGCTTTGAAATGACTGCATCATGGCCTACTAGTGGCGTAAGATGGATAACCGCCACTGTTACAGATGACGATGGTGCTAGTGACTCTACTAGCATAAACGTCAGTGTTATCAACACTGCACCAAGAGCCAAGATAACGAACAGTACAGATGTCTTAGCATTGAATGAAGGAGACAATCTTACCTTATCAGGAATTACAACTACAGATACTGCATTTGACAAACTATCATTGATTTATGCTTGGGATAGCAATCATATAGATTCTGACTTAGATGGTGATAATACCGGAGATGTCGACCACTATGGTGCTGAATGGGTCATAAGTGACTTGCCACCAGGAACATGGCTGATCACTATGACCGCTACTGATGATGATGGGGAAAGCAGTACTGCAACCATTGAAATTGTTGTAAAAGCAAAGCCAGCAGACGGCTTCCTAGAATCAATTACTAGTGCCGTTGGTGGAGTTGGAACATTGGTCATCGGAATACTCGGAATAGTGGTAATAGGTTTGGCTGCATTCTTACTGTTTACTAGAAATTCAGGTAATTCATCTGACAAATATTCTGACTTCAATTTACCAACCACTCCAGGCAGCCAGTTTAACGAGCCCATTGCAACTCCTGGTGCTGATGCTGGATTCGGTTTATATCAACAAGATACTGTTCAGTCAGATCCATATGCAGCATACAACCCTCAACCACAGGCTGATCCATATGCAGCATATAACCCTCAACCGCAAGTCACCTCGCAACCGGACCCATACGCAACATACGATGCTACAGCACAACCAGTCAACGAAATTCCGGTAAATCCACAACCTGCTCCAGTTACCAACCAAGGCCCACCGCTACCTGCAACAGGCTTGCCAGAGGGTTGGACTATGGAGCAATGGGGATATTATGGCGCCCAGTACTTAGCCGCACAAACGCCTAATATTTCTCAAAGTCAACCAACAATTACAGATACTACTTCACAATCGGCATCTAATTCTCTGAACGATGTTTTAGATGATTTAGATTTGTGAAGTGGAACTATGGTTAGTCTATGGGGGTTTTTTGGATTACCTGACCCTGATGGTGTACAAAAACCAAGTCAGCCCAACGTCAAACCGGTTGAAAGCCAACCAGACGTCGAAGAGAATAATCTCACTCAATCAACCCTAGATACTGAACAAACTGAATCATCACAAGAACCTTTGAGCGATTTACCAAAAATTACGACTAATCACACACCAATCTCACCACCGCAAAATTGGCAAGGACCCGTTACTGCAGATGGTGAGCCTTTTCATGACATGGGTGTGCAAACCCAAGTTCGTCGTTCATTCCCAACAAGAGCGCTGAGATATGTCTCCCCTGATGAGATGAAGCGGATACCTACCAGAGGTATAGCTCAACGAATTGCTAATGGCGACACGGTAATTGTTGACCTACGAGGGTTAGTTCACATGGATTCACATCAAAACGCATGCCGAAGAGATTTGAAAATGATGACCGATGAAGTGGGTGTTGGTGTATTTGCTCTTGATCAAGAAGACAAGTTACTGATGATTCCGGGAACTGATGTGATGGTTGATGTTGGGAATCATAATCTTGGCATTAATCCCCTAATGTAATTTGAATAATGTCGGAAATTTGCTTAAAAGGGGCATTCTTTTGGATTAAGTGTGGCCGGACGATTTAAAGTTCCATTCTCTGGTTTGAGTGGTTCATACATACCTCATTTCGCATCGTCGATGGTCATGATCGTCCCATTTATGCTCACAGTAACTTGGCTATCGGCTACTGAATCAGACTATTCATTTAGACAGGACAACTATCGGCTTGAAATCGCATTTATCCTTACTGCACTGATTTCATTTGGATGGCTAATGTCAATGGTTGTTGGTGTCGTGTTTGATTTATTCCCGTTAACTCATGATAGTGAGGCATACACTCATACTCACTCAAATCAATATCTATTGATAAATATAATTGGACAGACATTGATTATGGGTGGAATTTTTTCCAACAACCTAAACCTAATGTTTGAGATGGTAACTATTGGTTTAGTCCTATTATCTTGGGGTTTGATTTCAATCGCTTGGCCTAGTTGGAAGTTGCATTTGGATTCAATTGAAAATGAAAAAAACTGTGGCAATGTTGCGCTAGTTCCTGCATTGTTAATTCCTGCTTCTGTTTTGATTGTTTTAGGTTGTTGGATCTTTAGACAAAAGACCGGAATGCTGGAATTCGGCTTTTCGTTTAATGTAGTGGTGATGATGGGAACTATCGCATTAACACTGATTCTTGCTCACTTTAATCGCCGATTATCTTGGAATCTAGTGAAATTTAATGACTTTAGGCCAGTAGTAGCGATTTATCTCGTATTGGCATTGGTACACTGCTTCTCAGTAATTATGTACGAACGTGGACAAATTACCGAAAATTTGGCAAATGTTACTCAATCATTACCATTCTTCTGGGCGTTCTTTTCAACCAGACCATTCAAGATGTTGAATAAAGCGATTGGCAGTAATCGTCAGCCGCATTCAGCATTGATTGGTTCTGCACAATGGTATTTTCTAGTCGTTGCAATAATGTCAATTATACCTGATTTTGATGAAGGAAAATTCATCAATATCTCTTATGTTACTCTAATATTTTCCACTGTTATGCTCTCGATTTGGGGCTCTGGACTTTACCTCCATTACGACCACTTGCACAAATCGATACATAATCGTTCGAAGCATCATAGGTTGCTAGTGTTTAATGCTGTAGGTGTAGCATCGCTATTTATGATCGGATTCAGAGTTACAATTTTTGGTGATAGTACTGATCTCGTCTACTACGTAATGAGAAATCTGGCTTTGTTTTCCATGATGTCATATATGCTAATTACTCTATTCAAGGATTTAGTAATATCACTAGATACCTGGCATAGAGTACCAATGCATCATGAACGCTATGTCTCATAATCGCTAAGTTCTACTAAGCGGGACATTGCGTCACTAGCAATGCCAAGAACTGTAGCCTCATCGCCTTCTACCAGTCTAGCATATTCGCCCATTTCGCCAGCTAAGTCATAGGAGCCAGCTTTTCCAACCCATGAATTACTAAGCACTAATTCGACTAATACTTCATCGGATAATTCATCAAATTCTACAATTGCCTGATTCAGATGAAATTCCCAACTACCCCGATAACACACGCCGGTAGCAGACCATACTCTGTGCCTGCGCCCTGACAATCGATGTAACATAGCAGCTGCCTCGATAGCATCATTCGCCTTGCCCATCGCAAGAACATCGACATCCGGATCCTGCAGCATCGTATCGCTAACAATCACAAGATCAAAATTAGAATTGTTTGTTACGGCTGATGCCTTCTTTTGGCAGATTTCTAATACCTTTCTTGAAACATCTGCCGCTGAGGAGGTCTCATCTACTGAATCGATTCCTTTACAGGTCAAATTTGGAAATATTTGGCCTAACATTTCAGCCCTACGGGTTGACTGGGAGGCAAGCCAAACTCTCATCGAGGTGCAATCTTTCCGTCAATCAATCAACCTTACGATTTTCAACCAAATTTTTTAGACATATTCAAGTGATTGATAACAATCGGATAATCGGTGCCCGAATGTCTGGACTAGAGAGAATCCCCACCCACATCGAAGGATTAGATGAAAATATGCAAGGCGGTATACCGCAAGGCCACATATGCTTGGTCGCCGGTGCGTCTGGAGCAATGAAATCGAGTTTAACTTTCTCAATGCTTTACAATGCGGTGCTCTATGGTGAGACTAGTGGAATCTACATAACTCTCGAACAAGGTAAGGAATCACTTCGAGCCCACATGAGTAATATGGGCATGAATGTTGATGACCCGCGAGTTAGAAATCGCATTGCTATTATCGATTTAGTTGACTTAAGAGTTCAATTGGATGAGCAAGGAATGAGTAATCGAGTGGATTGGATGGGTCAGTTGATTAAACAATTAACCTCATACCGACAATCAATTGGATTTGAGTTACTTGTCTTCGATTCCTTGGGTGCATTCTTCACCTTAACCAAGATGGAAAATCCTAGAGATGAGATATTTAGATTATTTGAAGCGGTTAGAAGGCTTGAGTTGACTTCATTCTTTATCTGTGAAATGACTGGAGAAGATCACAAGCAGTTTGGTGAATATGGCATTGAAGATTACTTATCTGATGGAGTCATACACCTAGTCATGGAACGCTCGGCCGATGATGTAAGTAGGAAAATGAGTGTCATAAAGATGCGCCATACTAATCACATGTTGGGTTACAAGCCCTTCAAATGGAAACCGGAAGAACAACGGTTCACCACTTTGTGATTACTCAACAGTAACAGACTTTGCCAAGTTTCTAGGCCTGTCAACATCACAACCCAGTGCTAAGGCAGCATGATAAGAAATCAACTGTAGTGGCAATACGGTTAACATTGGTGAAAGGTAATTGTTGACTTTCGGAATTGCGATATTGATATCTCCCTCATCACTTATGTCATCACCTTGTTCGTGAATTAGGATGATCTTTGCACCTCTAGCCCGGCATTCGTGAATTGCTGAACGTGACTTTTCCTTCACATGGTCGTTCGGGACAATGAAAATCACTGGACTACCTTCCTCTAACAGAGCGATAGGACCATGCTTCATTTCACCAGCTGGATATGCCAGGCAGGGGATATATGCTACTTCCATCAACTTTAACGCACCTTCTTTGGCTACCGGAGCAGAAATTCCTCTGCCCAAGAATAGTACGCTTTTCGCATCTTTGACTAAATCCACTGCTTCCATAATTGGACCTTGGTTGGCAAGATATTCTTCGATTAGATGTGGAATCTGTTGCAAACCATTGATGATTTCTTTGCCCTTTTCCTTACTGAGTGAGCGAGATCGAGCAACCTGAATCGAGAAAATGGTTAGAGCCGCAACCATATTTGAGAATGCTTTTGTTGACGCTACTGCTTGTTCTGGACCTGAGTGGATGTAGACGCCTTTGCCACATTGCCTGGCAATTGATGAGCCAACCACATTTACTACACCGTGTACAGAGCCACCTTTTAACTGAATTTCTTTCAATGCAGAGAGAGTATCTGCAGTCTCTCCAGATTGTGAAATAGCAAAATGCAATGCATTTGGATTAACAACTGGTTCATTGGTTCTAAATTCACTTGCAATATGGGCAACAGAGGGCACCCTCGCTAATGATTCAATTAGTAGGCCACCGATTTCTGCAGCGTGATATGCGGTTCCACAACCCAACAACCTCACGTGCGGTAATTTAGATAATTCGAGTGGTGTTAAATTCAATCCACCGAGCCTTCCGTTGCCTCTTACACGGTCCAATCTGCCGTTGATGCACTGTCTTAGCGAGTCAGGTTGCTCATAAATTTCTTTGAGCATATAGTGTTCAAATTCACCAAGCTCTGCTTCCTCCCATTCTTCTTCAAGTACCGTAATGTCTGTATCGAAGGAATCACCGTGGATATTACTCATTGTGATTTGATCTGTTGTCAAGGTGGCAATATCTCCGTCATCCATAAACACAACTCGCTGAGTATGAGTTGAAAGTGCATGTGGGTCACTAGAAACAAAGGTCTCTCCATCGCCCTGGCCAATAATCAATGGCGATCCATTTCTTGCACATAACATTACATCATGGTCTAAGAAAATCGCACATAGGCCCCATGTACCAACCAATTTACTCAAGGTTCTTCTAAGTGCGTCGGTAGGTGAATTATCCCTGTTGAGTTCATACTCGAGGATGTGTGAAATTACCTCAGAGTCTGTTTCACTGTTAAACACAACACCTTTCTTTTTCAGTAGGTTACGCAAGGTTCTAGAATTTTCAATAATCCCATTATGAACAATTACTACCTTGCCATTTTCGGATAGATGTGGGTGAGCATTGGGGTCAGTAACTCCACCATGAGTAGCCCATCTTGTGTGAGCAATCCCTACATTACCGTGTAATTTTTCTGGTAAAATGGACTGAAGTTCTACAACCTTACCAGTTTTCTTATAGATGCTAAAATCACCGTTCTTTAAAGCAATACCAGATGAGTCATATCCTCGATATTCTAATCGACGAAGCCCCTCAACAAGTATTGGAGCGGCCTGCTTTGGCCCCATATATCCAAAAATCCCGCACATGACTACACCTACAATTCAACTACAGCACTGCAGATTGGACACTTAACCTTGGTCAATCGCAAATCCTTAATCGTGAACTTCGCTGAACATTCTGTGCAATTAGCCTCTTTCTGAGGTACTGGAATATTTGGTAATGGCATGCCCGGAAGAATCGCATCAGCAGGCGGTGGCAAGTTAGGCAATGCGGGAACCGGTAATACTGCATCAACTGGTGCGGGAATTGCTTCAATTGGTTGGGGGATGTTGTTGATCATTTTTTCAGTCATCTCAACCAAATCTCTCTGCTGTTTACGTTTCATTCTGCGCTGAAGTCTTGAATTTCCTTCCCCAGATTCAACTTTAGCAGTTAATGATTCTTGCAATGTTTCTTCCTCTTCATCGACTATCACGGCTTTTGGAGAGACTACAGATTGAACAACCAATTCCTCTGCGTCCATATTAATCGCCATTGTTGGTTCATCATCACTTTCAATGTCTACCATAATTTCGATATCGTCTTCACTTGTAGCTACTAAGGAGGCCGACAAAATTTGCTCTTCAACTTCTTTATTCGTTCTGCGTAATGAAACAACAAGATACATGAATATCAATGAAATGATTAGTGCAACGAAAATCAGCATTACTGCTTTGGTGGTCGCATCACCGGGTAGTGGTTCTAGCAATGTCTCCAAGAATGATTTCTCCTCAGTATTAAGTTGCTCAACTTCTAACGATACGATGGTTTTGAAAGAGAGTGTGCCACTACTTGATGAAACTATAATTATTGATTCTTCTTGTGTAGATGCGTAACCTGATGTGAATCCCTCGGCGATTAAGTTAGATAAAGCGAAATCATTGTTTTCTTCATCAATTATTCCATAACGTGTCATCGGCCCATATACATTAATTTCATCATATACCAGCGATATTTCTTCGCCGTAAGACGACATAACCAGATTAGTTACTCCTGCAGCTATGATATATTCCGGCTCGTCAGCAGACCAAGAATTGTCAGTCATAACATAGGCTATCTTTGATTCTCCACCAAAACCTTCTACCCATGTAGCAGCGAGAACATCTCGATCATTCTTCTGATAAACCTCTAACTGCGCGTTGGAAGCATAATCACCAACAGAATATCGGAATGACCACGAAGGAAGCCATTCTTTTCCATGCGCATACATCAATCCAACACGTTCGATGCCTGTCACGTCATCTCTCAGTTCTTGATACAGAATATGCATGTTTTCTTCACCCAAGGCAATTGCTAATGAGTCGCCTTGTGTTGGTTTGATGTCAACATTAGCCAGGATGTAACTTGAACTCCAAGAACTCTGTATCAATGGAGTGTCTGACATTAAAACAAAAATCGAGGTTATATCGTTGTACGAGCCACCCGTTGCAATATCTCTGTGATATCCTGCTAAGACAATTCTATCTCCTTTCTTCGCCATATCAAGTCCCCAGTATCTGCCTTCTGATAGTTTGACAGCTTGCATATGAGTTTGCTTTTCGGTGGTTTCACCTGCGCTAGTAATCGAGGTCATAGCGATGTGAGACAAGAAATAGCCTTGTTGATCTAAAACATTCTCTGTCCAAGCAGCATGTACTAAACCGTCATCTCGAAGTATCGCAGTCAATTCTCCTGCCCAAGAATCTGCCAGTTTTTCATCAGCTAATGTGGCCCATGCCCCAGATGATGATTCAGTAACTGTTCTAACGTGTAACTCTCCGTCTACTGTAGTAAACAATAAACCGCTTTCCTCCATTCCAATAAAGTCGATTATCTCTTCACCTGAAAGCAAATTTAGTCGTACTGGTGAATCTAGCCCGACGTTATTAGCAACCACTGTGAAACGTAGTTCGTTGAATTCTGATTCTACTCCGTCACCCGACATGGTCACTCTGAAATCTGTTCCTCCTAGAGTTGATAGGTTTCCGGGAATAATGAACCTAGCTTCATCGTAACCAGAACTTGAATCAGATCCAGGTATCACAGTTATTGTATCTTCACCGATTGGAGTCCAGCCTACATCTGCAATCTTAGAGAATAGTGTCAATGTCAAACCTGCTGCATCATTTTGGCCCAAGTTGTCGACTCGAACAATTACTGTATACTGTTCGCCAGGAATTGGAATTAGAGGAAGTGTTTGGTAAGCCCCTTGCATGAAACGTAGGGTGGGTTCCACCGGACGTTCCTCGACTTCGAATGAGAAACTGTAAGAATTGTCTTCTGGGTTTGGATCATCATAATTCATTGAAGGATCTATCGACAAAGTCACGCTATGCGTCCCAACTTCTGTCGCCCACCAATAAAGTGTAATCTCTGCCTCGTCGCCGTCATCTAGGTTTGAGATGGTGATGTCCGAGGGATAAACATCAGAATTGTCCCCAGGGGCATTAAGTTTGATGAAAACATCATCTGCATCTAAATCGCCGACATTTTCAATCGTGAATTTTATTGTTAGAATCGAACCGGCTACTGCAGATTGTACTGGCAATCCTACTTCGTCAAGAACCTCCACAACGCCAGTAAAGACAAAGTCTGGTGCAGCGGGCATATTGTCAACATCAATAGTACGTCGAATGTCGTCTGTTTTCACGCCAGATTCATTTACCATACGGAAACTCAACCGAGTCGAACCATCAGACACTGTGGTGGAGTCCCAGTTAAAATTCCAGTCTTGACTACCGACTTCTAATTCGGGTAAATCTGTGGCAAATTCCCATGCTCCATTATCCACTTTGTACTCTATGAAATCATGTTGGACGCCATCAACAGTACCACTAAATTCAACCATTCCACTAACACTCTGTCCAACTGTTGGGCTGGCAATCGTAACTTTCATTCTAGCCAGATTTATGACCCTGAAATCTATGTTTGATTCGGATTGAGTTGCTGTATCATACAATTTAACGCTGACAATTACGTATTCCTCGTCAGCCTGTATCCAGTCTTCTAAGACATTGACGTTAAGATTCCAATTATCAATATCTCCAC
Source organism: uncultured euryarchaeote (assembly GCA_937911345.1). Taxonomy (GTDB): domain Archaea; phylum Thermoplasmatota; class Poseidoniia; order Poseidoniales; family Poseidoniaceae; genus MGIIa-L1. The sequence continues at coordinate 23,464 of CALDPP010000045.1, forward strand.
CCGCTATCGTCCATGGTTTCAATTCACGTTCAGTTCCAGATTCTAGGAATTGTGCTATCCGTACTTGGACCTGATCGAATTGTTCACCCGGCGGGAAATCGGTAGTGCCTGAAATCGTCGCAGTATTGCCTTCCAGCCACCACGTATCGTTTGATGGTTGGCTAATTGATACGAAATCGCCAGAACCGTTACCACTTGGTGGAGGGTTTACTACTCCTGTATCCTCCAATGGAGTACAGGGTTGGTCAAGGGCAAAATCAATAGCACAAGATGCATCAATTAACCCGAAACCCCATTTCTCATGCCATCTATCTGAAATTGTATTTGCCGGCTTATCTCTGATTTCTGATGAATTTCTGATAACATCCATAACTTCGAAAGCATCCAAAGAAGGGGCTGCCTCTCTAACTAATGCGACAATGCCCGAGGCAATCGGAGTTGCCATACTTGTACCGTCTTTTTCATCGTAATCCGAATCTGCCTCAGGTCTTGGAGCGCCGGGGAAAGAAGTCCCAGTTGCCGCAGTGGCGGATATTATGTTGGAGCCGTAAGACGAAATATCTGGTTTGAGTTCATCCCACTCATTATCGTCTCCATCATCGAGTCTTGGTCCATAATTGGTAAAACTCGAGATGCCATCATTGGTTCTGTTCGTTGTGCCAAAATCTGAAGCTGATGAAACTGCAAAGCCCATGTCTGCACTTGCTGGAGAAGGCACTCTCTTCGAGCCATCATTGCCCATGGCAATTACACAAACAATATCTGCACTTTCGGTGGCGTTGTTGATAAGTCGAGCTTCTCCACCGGTCCCATTGTCACCCTCATCTCCAGGATTTAACGGTGAAGAGACTGAGCCGAATGACATGGATCCAATTTGAATACCTCTACTAGAGGAATTGTGTCCCCAATCTGTGTCAGCGTTATTTATCATCCATTGAATTCCACTGATTGAGTACTGTGAGTTGGTTCCACCCGCATCTGTTAGCACCTTAATGTCAACAAGATAAGCCCCCGGTGCTGTACCCATGTGGACTCTAGATGAATCTCCGGTTCCAAGCGCCGAACCTGCTACGTGTGTGCCGTGACCTTGTCCGTCATCCGGGTCTTGAGAACCGTCTGCATTTGCTGCAGCAGATGTGGCATCATATCCAGCAACCCACTTGTGATCATCATAAGACAGCGGGTTGGTGTCTGGCGCGTCATTTTGGTCGTCGAAATCGTTTAGAGAACGATGCTCATTGTCAACCCCTGTATCCAAAATAGCAATAACAACACCATCGCCGGTGTATCCACGCTCGTATGCAGTTTCAGAATAAACCTGTGATGGCATAGCTCGAGTAGCTTTTCCGGCAACGTCGTTAGATGGAACCATGACATTTTGCATCTCTATGACTACCACGCCGTTTAGATGATAGATATCCATCAAAGCACTAACTGGGACCTTATCGACAACAATTGAATCAATACTTTCCGGTTGATCAAACCAAGCACCTGATTCTACTCCCATCCAACCGTGAAGATTGAGTACTTCTTGCAAAGCATCGACCTCAGTTTCAGTTGGATGCCAAGCATAGTCGACTACGATTGCGACTGTTTTCTTACCATCCTCGCCTACAACTGCAGTTGGAGAGATTGAATCAAAACCTGCAATTACTCTTTGAAGACGATCATCCATGCCGTTCCAATCTAAATCTGGACCATAGGCAAGCCACCAACCGTCTTTTTCTGATGCAGGCATATCTCCTCTTAAATCAAGCCTAAGAGGTCTTTCGCACAATTCCTCACCACACATCAACGGTGGAAGACCGTCGACTAAAATTGGCTCTCCGTGAGTGATTGGGGCCACAGCATTACGATTTTCATCGTTGTTTGGAGCCAATGCTGATGCGGCAGAACTGGTACCAGCAATTAAGAAAATCAAGGCGATAAAAATCGCTGAGCGGCGTAAACCTGGTGTAGAACTCATTGAAATAAACCCCTTCGACATATACCCTGAGAGTTCACCATGTTTTCATAGTATCCTTTTCTCGAGTATTCCCCAACCCCCTTAGGGGGTTTGGGGAAATTATGGCCAGTTGAAATGCTCAGGATTGTCAGAACATTGTAAGTGAGGGCCATCCGAGCGTTCGATTACTCCAATCTTATTCTCACAAACAGGGCAAGTCGAGATGTCTGCGATGTGTTCCATCCAAGCCTGTCTAGTTTCAGGCTCATCGCTTGAATCCATTAGGCTCTTTACTGGTTCCCTAAGGTGCCTTGGCAACTCAAAACCCTGTGACTCCCAAGGATCGCCTGATTGTGAAACATCTTTCATCTTGTTTTTCATTTGCCTCAAGCGATTAATTACCTCACTAGATGATGATGGTCCCCCATCTTCGATGCCGAGTGGGACTGGGCCCCCTTTAGCAACTAGTGGTAGCATAACATAGGCCAATAAAAAGCCGCCTAAATGGGCCATGTGTCCAATGTCACTAGGCCTATCCAAACCATATGTCGAGTATGCTCTTACCACCTCAAGGCCAAAGTAAATCATAGCTAGATAGAATACCGGCCACTTTCTAATCAAGATTAGAGGGAATGGAATCTCATCTTTTGGCCACCCTGCCAAGTACGCTCCAAACAGACCAAATGCGGCACCTGAAGCCCCTAAGGCGGGCCTTGACGAGTCGATGTTAAACATGAACCAAGCGATTGAGCCCCCAATTAATCCAATAAAGTAGATCATAGCAAATCTCGTTCTCCCTAACCTTTGTTCAAGCGGAATACCAACCAGAGAGATGACCAGTATGTTGCCTAAAACGTGAGTAGCATCAAATTGGCTATGAAGGAAACCGGCCGAAACAAATGTTATCCAACCCGAGGGTTCCTTTGCTTCCGTCGGCCTCATCCAGAGGTCTTCCCACAGCCATAAAGAAACTAAATCAAAATTGTAGAACAAAGACCAGATGACTTGGACTAAATAACCCAACAGTAGTCCAACTGTCATTGACAGCGCGAATGAGGTTTTATGGCGATATGAGTAGAATATTGGCCAAAAAACAGCGACTAACCACACAATAAACAGGCAACTCTCAACGACGCTAAACTGCGTATATTGGGCCGCCATGACACTGGTTAGGGCTTACCATTTTTGAACTAGTGGAGAAATGTAGCAAAAAGGTAGGATTCATTGCTGTTTAGCCAATCGCACAACCATGGCAGAGCCTATCCTCGAGTTGAGCAACGTAACTGTTCGACGTGGCATGGGGGTTGTTTTACAGGATTTTTCAATGACGGTTAATGCTGGCGAATGTGTAGTATTGCATGGTGAAAATGGCATCGGCAAATCAACGATAATTGAGACCGCTGCACGCCTGTTGCCAATCGAAAGTGGTTCGGTAAAACATCACGGGAAAGTGGTATGTGACGGAGAAGGAAGAAGGGCTAATCCAGCTAAACCATTTGGCCTTACCTTACAAAAAAATTGCCTTGTTCCAAGCCAAACAGTTCAACAGCAGGTAGAAAATGTAATTGCTTTGTCCGGAAAATCATTCGACTGTAAATCTATTTTCGACAGTTACCAGTTAGCCAATCGTCGTAACGACAAAATTGCCTACCTATCTGGAGGACAGCAAAGAAAGGTAGCAGTAATTAGTGGACTTATTGCCGGGATGATAGACAAAGAGAATACACTAATTTTACTTGATGAGCCAGATTCTGGTCTAGATGACGCTTCTGTTGAACAATTGGTAAAACACATTCACATGCTAAGAAATTTAGGCCACGGAATTGTAATCGCTTCACATGACAAAAGGCTGCAAGAATGCGCTACATCTCTCCATGACATGAGTGAAGTGAGCAAGCAAGAGCCTAGTTTTAGCGAAATTTGGCAGGTTAAATCAACAGAAAAAAACTATCCAATGCTAAAGACCAAAATTGGCTGGAAACTAAACCTCAACACATTAGTATCAGTTCAAAGAAATTGGCTAGCAGCACTACTTGTGATGGGTGGATTGTTATCAATTGTCGACCCATTAACACTATCCGACAATCATACATTGTTGATGGGTTTCACACTCGCCCCAGCGTTTACCATGGGGTTAGTTGGCGATCCGGTGTTCAAAATACTGAATGAACAGAGATCAATAGATTGGTGGCGAGCACAGGCCAACAATGTACCAAACTCATACCTTGAAAGCCTCTTGAGTGGTTTCATTATTACCACTATTGCTATTCAAATTTTTATTCAATCCGTTGATTTTAGAATAGTCCTAGCAGGAGGGTTTATCACTCTATCCACCTCTTTTGCTGTTCGATTCTTACAGATGAGCACTGTTAGACTGGCTCGCAGTAATGCTGTTTTCATCAGGCTGCTAACCCCGATTCTAATACTGCCATGGGGCCTTATTGTAGATTATTGTGCAAAATTATAACCTTCAACTTCAATAAGGAGGTTTTCGAGCAAGCAACATGCGAGTAAAGGTAGGAGAGTTACTACTCGCAATTGGATTCATTGGATTGATGGCAACACTTTACCTTGCCTTTAATTGGGCACCTAGCGTGAATATCAATGCTTTTGAATCGCCTGAAGCTCAACGAATATTCTATTGGCATGTCCCAGCAGCATGGGCAGCATTCATTGCCTTTGCAGTATTGTTTGCTGGTTCAGCGTTATGGATGTTCAAGCGTAGTCCACTTGGATGGAAACTCCATGTCGCTGGGTCTGAGGCTGGATTGGCGTGTGGTTTGATGGCCGTGTGGTCTGGATGTGTATGGGGGGCTGCAGAATGGGGCACTCCATGGGACTGGGAAGATTGGCGTCTCAATACATTCGGCTTACTTACTCTACTTGCTTTATTCCTGGTTCTTGGCCGGCAAAGTCAACCCGATGGTGTTGAGAGTAGAGATACATTCTCAACCTTCGGTTTGTACGGCTTTGTACTTGTCCCTTTGACTTATGTGGCAACAAGAATATGGGTAATTCGACATCCAGGTCCTGTGATTGCTGGTGAAGAAGGTAGTTCAATATCTGGTGATATGGCTTTAGTGTTAATGATTGGAGCACTTTCATTTACCATCTTAATTGTTGGCCATATCATTACTTCAATGGAAATTACCAAATTTGAGCAACGATTGGAAAGATTGCAAAAGAGATTGGACGGTGAGTGAATGGATGACAAAACATACCTATCAATTGCGTACCTAGGGATGATTTTTGCGATTGCTATTTGGACATGGACGATTGTATCTCGAAGTAGAACACTAGAGCAGAGGATAATTGCGATGGAAGAAAGCCTCAATGTTGATTCAATCCCAATCGATTCGATAGCTGAGGTAAATGATACTGGTGAAGAATAATCTTGGCACAAATTCAAACCAAGATGTACCTACGGCGGGTTGGTGATGGCATGTCAGAACTAGGTTCAGAATTTTGTCTTGTGTGTGGCTCACCACCGCCGTTATTTGGTGACCGCATGTGTGAATCATGTTTGCGCAAGCGTATCAAGCTAGCAGAAGTACCTGAAAATGTTCCATGGGTAAGGTGTGCAAGATGTGGCATTGTGGAAATACAAGGCAAGTGGGTTAACATTTCCGAAGATGAGGTGTGGGATGAGTTGATTCAACGCAATCTAAAATTCCACATTGATGCTGAGGATATTGCCATTGGCGTTGAGACAAGAACCGTATCTGACAGGCACACGCTAATCTATCTTCAATTAGAAGGAGTGATAGAATCATTACTGTTCCAAGAAGAGCACACGATGCGTGCAAGAATGGCCAATGGAGTTTGCCTTACTTGTACTCGTAGAGCAGGTAATTACTATGAAGCAACTGTCCAACTTCGCTCAACTGGTAGAAAATTAAGCGAAGAAGAATTTCAAAATCTACGTGCTACTCTTGATACTGTCAAGGAATCACTATCTGATGACCCTATGTTCTTCATAACCAATGAAGGTCCTGTAACTGGAGGATATGACGTGGTAATGGGTAGTAAGGGACTTGCAAGAGCATGGGGCAGGCACCTCACTAAAGAGTATGGAGGACAAGTTGTTGAAACAAATTCCACTGTTGGCCGAAAAGACGGAATTGATGTTACCAGATTGACTCTACTTTATCGAAAACCTGGTTATGAATTAGGAGATGTTGTCAGATGGCGAGATAATCACTGGAGACCTGCATCATGGACCAAAGATGGGGCAATATTGGAACGTGTAGACCGACAAGAAAGAACTGGTGCAACTTGGCGAGACCTAGAATCTTCGCAAGTCAAATCCAGAATGTCAGAGCATATTGTAGTTGATTTAATCAATCAAGATTCTTCAGTTGGTGAATTTTTAGACCCGACTACTTGGGCTATGGCATCCGTTAGATTACCATGGGATCATAATGGGAGAATATCGATTAGAATTGCACGTATTGACGGTGAATGGATTGCACTGCATAGCATGGCAATTGATGAAAATAGTAGTATAGAGTAAAAAGGATGAGCCACACCACCAAATGATGGCGGATATCAATCTTAGTGAATTGGCAACAACCCTCGACAGTGAGGATATGATTGGATTCACTAGAGTATTTGTTGAAGACATACGCCGAGGTTTCAACAATGTCACCTTGGAACGCTATCCCTGGATGGAAGAAATTGGCAATACAGAATGGAAGGGTGTTTTGGCACTTGGCATGGGAGGTTCAGCGGCCGGTGGCGATTTTCTATCAGCCTTGTGCAATCTTAAGGGAAAAGTACCCGTCGTAGTTCAGCGCGATTATGTCATCCCATCTTGGTGGGACGAGAAATGGTTGGTCATTTCTACATCCCACAGCGGGAATACAGAAGAGGCAATTGAGGCAACAGAAATTGTCCTAAAAGCCGGTGCTACTGTAATTGTTATATCGACCGGGGGTATCCTTTCGGGACTCGCAGAACTCCACTACAACTGTTACTTCATACCCTCAATTGGCGGCCAACCACCCCGGTCTGCATTTGGACACATTTTTGCCAGACAACTTGCTCTATTCAGAGGGATTGGAATTTTACCAGATGATGAAGATAATGAAGCAATGCTTGAGCGTTTACAATCCGTTGTCGATGATTACGACTTTATTTCCAAGCAGGACTCTGAGTTCATCGAACTAATTGCATTTCTAGCAACTCAGCCTATTGCTTTACTAGGGCCAACTGAATTAATGCCAGCGTTAAATAGATTCAAGAACCAACTGAACGAGAATTCTGCAAGATTTGCCAGAATTGGAATCTATCCGGAGATGAATCATAATGAAAGTGTAGCTTGGGGCGGGGTAGGAGATGATGCTGACTTTAGTGTTGAAGAACAAGTAGTGCTATTCCTGACATGGAATGGTATGCATTCAAGAGTAGTCAAGCGTTTAGAATGGATGATTGCTCATACGCCTAGTGAACTCGCCTGGAGGATTCATGGCGAAGGTGAATCTTTACTCGAAGCCTTACTTCATCTATGCATAATCATGGATTGGACATCTATCGCACTTGCATTAGTTCACGGAAAAGATCCATCCGCAATTGGGCCAATCAATTCTTTGAAGAAATTCCTAGCAGATCAAAACTAATCAGTAAATCTGACCGAGAATTAATCTCGGGTCTAGATAAGTGGCTAATGCCTCGTCTCTATCAGATAATTTGACCACGCCTGGCAAGTCATTGTCTATTGGTTCAATCAGTGAGATTTGAAGGTGAATGTGAGGTGGCCAACCACCGTTCTCGTCCTCGTCGCCGATTGTTGCAATCAATTGGCCGCGCGACACGCTATCACCAACGTCTACCATATCCAATGATTTGGTGGATAAGTGACCGTGTAAAACCCAAAATTTGCGTATATCTGTCAAATCTTTTGACCCTACAGAGGCCGGGAGTTGTAACTCATGTTGCGTAATTATGGTAGGTCCATAGGATCCGTCCTCTGGATTGATTCCTTTGCTGAACACCACGCCATCTGCAAAACAAAAAACCGGCGTATCTACTGGAGCTCCGATATCAAGTCCAACATGTAAGTCTCTCTCACCTGAAAATATCTCGCTAGTATACATTCCAGGGCGATGTTCATCATACCTACCAATCTGGTAATCTAAAGGACACTGCCAGTCTGATTTGACGCCCTTTGTGAAGTCAAAAACCCAGTATTCACTGGGCAACTTGACTACAGGATGGAATAGCATTCCATTTTCTGCCATGGTGTTGCTAATCGATGGATATTATTGATTATTGGCCGAAAAGTCAAGACCCTAATGCCTTAGGACAACGTATGTTTGTGGCCACTGCTGTATTGCTGGCTATTAGCATCATACCCGGTTACGCTCTTTGCAAAGTCCTAGATGGTACTGCAGATAAATGGCGCAAAGCCATGCTTAGTCCGGCATTAGGTCTATTACTTGTTTACGGTGTTTGTGGACTAGTTGTTTTATCTGGTTTATGGACATGGGGATTTGCCTCAGCAGTCATCTTGCTGTTGAATACATTGGCTATCGCTCATTTAAAGCGTCGAATCAACGAAGAAAAGGGCCTTACTCAATGGCAGAAATTAGAGGCTGCAATGCACGGCATGGTTATGGAGAGTGATGACCAAGACATTACTGATGAGGTTGCAGCCCAACAATGGTTTCAATCTCACAGAGGCAAGTTGGGATTCACTGTAGGAATGATTTTGTGTTTTGGAATCATTCTGTTACCAGTTTTTCAAAGGTTACCATTTGGCGTAGATTGGATTGGATTTGCCGTCTTAGCAGGCCAGATTAGTGAACATGGCAATATGTTGCTCACTGGAGTAAATGAGGGCTCATGGACATATCCTCCCGCATTTCCTGCACTTGCGGGATGGTTAGGGGATACAATAGGATTAGATTCGGGTCAAGCGGTATTTCAACTTGGACATTACTCATTAGCCATCTTGCTTATTGGTGCTGCTGGTGCAATGGACCATCATGGAGCTGGTGGACAATTTTTTGTTACGGCAGCCTTAGGTTTCGGATTGTTTGCCAAAGCTTATGATTCGGGTTACCCAACTGTTGCCAGTCAATTGGGCATTGTAGTTGGCCTGCTAGTATTGTTACGGCCCTCCTCTAGTAGAGGGGCTCACCACACAAGAGGATTCATACTTGCAGTTTCATGTGTGGCACTAATTCACCCAACTGGTATGATATACCTTGGCATGTTAATGATTGCTCATGTTGTTATTGGCCTAAGTCTCAGAGAGGAGTACGGAGAAAATCTTCAGAAGTTACTGCTTGCCTGTTCAATAATCATAACCATTGTAGCCGCTATTTCGATTATTTTCCTCGCACCAAGAATGTTGGATGCGGCAGTATTTGCTGAATATGGTTGGCAAGGCGGCCGCCCTCTACTCACGTTCAACGGTTTACTACTTGCCTTTGCAATTGCGGCAGCGTGGAAATTAAGGAAAACTGTCGAAGGGAGGTTGTTAGTATCATGGATTGCCTTGCTCTGGGTATTAACGTCTATCCACCTTATCGAGGGCTTGCAGGACATTCCGGTTTTGTCTTTGCTTTCCTACACATTATATTCAATGGGGTTACACGCATTCCACATACCTTTAGCCGCATTAGGTGCATTATGGCTCAGCCCTTCAACCGGATTAAATTCACTGGATTCTGAGCGGGGGTTACTGGCAGTAAACTGGGATCCTGCAACAAATCAAAAGATTTCGAAGATTCTTAGTTCCGCAGTACTTGTAGGAGTTTTATTAGCTAATATTATTGCACTTAACATCGCTAATCATGATGAATTAAGACCTGTCACTGACGGTGACTTGAAAATTAGAACGGCATTAGAAAATCTGCCCGAAGATAGCATTATTTACACAGAGAACAATCATTGGGGACACATTTATGATTTACCAAGTGATTACCAAAGTACAAGCATTCCCTCCTTGGGTTTGCTAAAGATTGATTCAACGATTCACCCCTTGGCAACCTCTGCAATAAAACATGACAACATCACCCGGATTACTGAGTTAGGGATTAACTATGCAATAAGTTCCCCGATTGGTACAATTGGTTGGCGGCTTGCAGAATCAAGGTACTGGAGTATAATTGAGGACTTTGAAGGTAGCAGATTGTGGCAATTTAATCCCGCTGGTAATTCACAACAATCAACATTAGCCCCTGTTAATGATACATCTTGCAAAGAAAATTGTGAGATGCGCCCCGCACCTTGGCGTGACAATCGATATGCTGCTTTAGAAGGAATGAATCCTAATTCTCGAGCCTTTATTGAAGAGGGTGAAAATTCCCAAATTAGGTTTGACTTAATTAGAACAGCGTTTGTTGGATCAAAAGCCTGTATGTTCTTCGAATCCGTGGGTGACATAGACGAGTTTACCGTCTTAGCCAACTCTCAATCTTTCACGGTAAAAAATACTGATTCTGGTTGGCACAATCATTGTTTCATCTTAAACGAAACATCTAACGTAATAGCCATGGAGATTTTCTGGCATGATTCTACATCACCCAGTACCTGGCTTAACCCATCTGGACTTTCAGGTCGAGGAGACAGAATAATTGATACCACGGGAATTAGACTACATTGGATAGAAATTGATGTTTGACCAGTTATTCTATCGAAGGCATCAAAACCGTTGAGATAGTGACGATACCAATGAAGAATCTTGTAGTGATGCTTCCCACATTGGATGAGGAGTATGGTCTTCGAGAAATTCTACCACTAATTCCTAAGGCAAAATTGGTCCAAATGGGCTGGAATACTGAGATTTGGGTCATCGATGGAGGAAGTAAAGACCTGTCGGTTGAAATTGCTGAACAATATGAATGTGAGATAATCAGGCAAGCTGGTTATGGTAAAGGTGCAGCAATGAGGACAGGATTTAACAAATTCATTGCTCTTAACAAAGATGCGTTAGTAATGTTAGATGCAGATGGGACATACGACCCCGCAGAAATCCCAAATTTTGTTAAGCATCTTGATTCGAATGATGTGGTTATCGGGGATAGATTACATGGCACAATAGAGCCGGGTGCGATGACAAGAATGAATTATTTTGGCAACCATATGCTGACTTGGATTGCATCTGCATTGTACGGGACATCGAGTAATGATTTGTGCACTGGTTATTGGGGCTTTACAAAATCGGCAATTGCTAGATTGAAATTAAATTCAATGAGATTTGAAATCGAAGCAGAAATGTATGCTTCATGTGTAAGAGAGGGCATCAACATCAAATCGATACCAATAAATTATCGAGCAAGGATTGGTGAAGCAAAACTTGGTTCAGTTGTTGATGGATGGATTATTTTCAAAAAATTGCTGCTTAGACGAATTTTTCCTCATCCAGTGGAATCTATTACAGGTAAAGGAAACTTCGACATGGATTAAGCAAGGAATCAAATTTGATGACTTTGACCTAGCATCATGACCCGACAAAAGTGCCTAATCCTTGGTGCTAGTGGATTAGTCGGTCAAAGACTGCAACAGCGCTTACACAATCACCCACTGTTTGAAATTACCGCGGTAGCTGGAAGCCACGCAACTGCTGGAAGAAAGTTATCATCTCTTGAATGGAGACTAGAAGGCGGCCGGCCGGAATTATCAGACCTAACAGTGTTAGATACAAATGCACATGACCTAATTGAAACGATTCAACGATTAGATATCAATATTGCATTTTCTGCACTACCATCAGAGGTTGCATATGAGGTTGAAAAAAGGCTGGTCAAGTCTGGAATCATGGTGTTTTCCAATGCTAGTTCGTATCGAAGAACTGCAGGCGTACCAATGATAATCCCGGAAATCAACCCCCAACATTTCTCAAAATCAATGCACTATTGTGCCACTAATTGTACATTGATTCCACTCGCTATACCTGTTTCTGCAATCAATGAAATCGCAGAAATAAAGTCTGTCAAGATGCGCAGTGAACAGGCTTTGTCCGGCGCAGGCTGGGAATTACTGTTTGATGAAGCTGCGCTTAGTGGAAATGTCAACCCTGAAATCGATGGTGAAGCCGAAAAAACTGGTGCAGAATTACTCTATGTGCTAGGCGATGAAAATTCTGGTACTGTCTCACCCGCCATCTTTGAGATTGATATGATTTGCAAGAGGGTTTCCCGCAGGGATGGACACCAAGTTTTTGTTGAAATTGAATTAGACAGGAAACTTAGCATTGAACAGATTCACCTGTGTATGGAATCAATAATTACCAATCAATCTCTTCCCAGTAGCCCGAGAAATGCAATTCACATTGTCGAACATATTGAACCACAGCAACATCTTTGGAGTGATGGCATAACATTCGCAAGCAATCCAGATTTACTAGATGATTTGAAAACTGGAATGGCAGTTGTAGTCGGTGATATCATTATTGAGGAAAACACTGTATCGTTTAGTGCGTATTCCCATAATACCATTCGAGGTGCTGCTGGCGGTGTGGTGTATTTAGCCGAATTTGTTATGGATAAATTATCGTAATATCTAGACGGTATGCCTAAAGTATTGTTCGCATTGCGTAATACTGGTGCGCTATGGGAATCACGGCAATGATACCAGACATGACCATTGGCCAACTCCATGTTGAAGCAGTATCTAGATGGGATGAAATCTGGGATGAAAAGGCTGCAAGAATGATGATTTTACTCATGTTTCCCCGGAAACATCGTAAAATGATGGAATTGCACGGTGACATGGTAGAACACGGACAACCGGTAATGACGGTTTTTCACCGTCCAAGAGATGAAGCAAAACTACTGGAAGACCAAGGTTTCGATCCACGCTCAGCATCATTCCAATTTGTTGATATTGCTAGCCTTGATTTGGGCCCATGGATGCAGCATCTAATTGGCCAAGAAAAATGGCTTCGGGGAACAATTGATGTTATGCCAGTACCGTTTTCCATGGGCTTACCCGCTCAAAGAGCATTCGAATCGATGAATATTCTGTGCTTTAGGCACCCTGAGGTAGATAAACTGGAGAAATATTACCTCCCATTCCCGCCAAAATCGATTCCTGGCAAATGTTTTGTCTCACTTCCAAGACGTCAAGCTGCTGAATTGGCAAGGCAACAAGCCGAGGTGCTGGGTGTCGGAAGATTGGTCAAGAAATCACAAATTACTGAGCAAGAAGCACCTGTTGAGGCCTTGCCTCCACAGATTAAATCTCAAGATGAAGCAACTCTAGATGCCGTTTTAGATAACTTTTCGGATCAAATGATGGAAGAAATCACCACCCAAGCAGAGGAAGTGGTCAACGTGCAATTGCCAACCACCAAGGTAGAAGAAATTCCTGTTATAGATGAAGTAGAAATGACACAAGCCCCACTACCAACTGAAAATGTTGAGATTCCAGTCATTGAAGAAGAGGAAGAAACTGTCGAAATGTCAGATGTTGAAATTGAATTTAGGGCGCTGGTTACTGAATTAATTGAGGCCGGTGTTGAGCCATCTGAGATGATGGATGACCCTCGATGGGAAGACATTAGCGAACGTGCAATGGCAACTGGCTTCGAAACTTGGCCGGTATTCTTGCAACTAACGGCAATGCAATGATAACGGATGACTCAAATATAACGGCGGATAGGGATAATCATGGGCTTCTGTATTAACTGCGGCAATCAACACCATGATGGTGTTAGGTTCTGCCGATTCTGTGGCACTGGACAGCCTAGCGAACAATTGCTAGCCAGACTCCGTGCGGAAGCAGAACAGATTAGATTGCTTAGAATGCAAATTCAGCAGCAACAAGCACATGCTCAAAATGATGCTTACGCTAGACTTGAGGCTATGCGACAACAGGCAGAAGCTGCCGCTAGAATGAACAATCAGCAGAATCAACAGTATAGGCCACCGGGTTGGTGATGTCTTGCGACCTAAGCATTTGGCAATCGAATTGTCAAAGTTATCTCCACACCCGCAGCATGCTGTTGGATTAGAACAGTATGCTACTGAGGGCGACTTGGCGGCTTTTTTCGTGTTAGCCATTGACCAGCTTGACACTATTGATGGGAAGAAGATTGTAGATATTGGTGCTGGAAATGGCGTACTTGGCATAGGCTGTGGAATCCTAGGTGCCAAGAATGTTACTTTGATCGAAGGCGATAGCGAGGTCTGCGAAATTGCCCAACAAAATAGTTCAGCAATCATGGAAAAATACCCAACAAAACTTACTACCATTAACTGCATGATTGGCGTAGATGAGGCACCAAAAAACGTCACTTGTGATATTGTAATTATGAACCCACCTTGGGGATTTCAAACTAGTAAAGCAGATCGTCCGTTAATAGAGTATGGATTTATGCTGAAACCCGACTCACTATACATCCTGCACTCTGCTAATGCAACCCACCTAGAACAACTTGGAAAAGCGAACGGCTATGATTGTGAACTTGTGTTTGAAAGCAATTTCAGATTGCCGCCAAAATATCTGCATCAAAGTAGGAAGATGGGTGAAACAGAGGTTAGATGTTGGCGGTTCCACAAACCTGGTGACGCTAAAATCAGCACAATCGATGATTGATGTATTGCTAAAATCCGTATGGGGGATTCAAAAGGGATTAACCCGCCCATCAACACAAGCGAAGATTGTGCGACCTATACCGGGCCACAATTGCTTAGGAAGTAATACAATGACGGCGAGCCTCGTCACCCCCGGAATGCAAGTATCTACCACCTCCGATTGTGAGGCTGGTGAAGGAACAGTAGAAGTCGACGGTCGAATTTTGGCGACGATGATTGGAAATTTCACCATCAATGATGGCATTGGAACTGTTATCGCAGTCAAAGAAGTCTTGACGCCAAGCGTTGGAGATACGGTTATCTGCCAAATTGAGAAACTAAATGAAAAAAATGGCGAAGCAAGAATTCTTTGTATTGAGGGGAAATCTGGCGATTTATTGCCCGAACATTTGTACGGGCATTTCCACGTCACTGGCCTTGTAGACAGATACATGCACCAAACGGCTGATGCCGTACGCCGCCGAGATATTTGTCGAGCACAAATAAAAGAAATCGCTCCAGTTGTACGAATCGACTTTAGAGAACGTGATGACTGTGGCGTTCTTCATGCAATCTGCCCATCATGTGGCGATACGCTAGTTGCTGAGGCGCAAGGCGATTGGAATGTCAATTGTAACAGTTGTGAATATCGTTCGTTTAGAGCACTCGCCGATAACTTTGCAGCTGGCTGGGCTGAACTTGACCAAGGTGCTAGCGTACTGAATAACTCCGGTAAGCGTTGGGGCAGTGAGGCTGAAGCACTATTTGCCAAAGGACCATCCGGAAGAGCCACCTTCATCGCTGAGGACTTCCGTGAAGATGGTAGAGAACGCAATTACTTCAGATTTGAAGGACAACAGTCAGGCGGTGGCCAAAGACAGAAAGCTAAGCCTGGCTGCAAATTATTCGTTGGCGGCCTACCAAGAGAAATCGGCACTGAGGAACTTCGTGAAATGTTCTCTAAATTTGGTGATATGGCAGATTGTTTCGTTCCAACTGATGACAGTGGAGCTAACCGAGGATTTGGCTTCGTAACCTACCATGAAAAATCCGTTGCTGAGGCTGCAGCAAAAGAACTAGATGGTCATAGAATCAATGGTCGCAGAATTGGCGTTAGAGATGCCGATAGCGACGACAAGAAAGGTAAGAAAAACAACCGAAGAGATCCTGATGGAATGAAATTCTATGTCGGAAACTTACCCTTCAAAGCAGAAGATTCAACTCTAAAAGAATTGTTTGGCAAGTTCGGCACAGTAGTTGATGTCAATATCATTACTGATAATGGCGGCAGACCCAAGGGCTTTGCATTTGTCACACTGAAAGAGAAGGACAAGGGGGATGAAGTAATCCAACAACTCAACGGTACTGAGGTATTGGGTAGAAAAATCCGTGTTGATGTTTCACAGAAAAAATCTGGTGGCCAAAAAGATGGCAAGCCAAAGAAAAGTTCCCGTGAATTAAGAGCTATGCGTGAAGAGTCAGAAGATAGCAAAAAGCGCAAGCGCAAACCAAGACACAAGAAGGATTGAAAATCTCTAACTGTGAGAGTCAATCATGGTCGAGCATAGTTCACCCAAGTGGTTAGTGCTTGACGGTTATGAGGATGAGCCCGCAGCATTTGGTGTTCCACCATATGTTGGTTTTCATATCAGATATCTATGTGGGGTATTAGAGCAGCACAATATTGACTATCGATACATGACGATTGATCAGTGGCGAGAATTCGTTAGACAAAAAGGTGAATCTGGTATCGAGAATTTAATGCGTTCAATCGATGGTTTTGCCTGCATTGCAGGTGCTGTAGTCCCGGGAAAATACCTACGCGGCACGCCCATTTCTATTAATGAAATGTCAAATATCGTTCGTAGTTTACCAATTGGTATTCCAGCAATTTTAGGAGGATGGGCAATCCGAGGCTGGCGCCAGCAAGGATGGAATCCATTGCGTAAGAATCTGTTTTTGGCTGTTCAAGACACCGACGCAACGCTTGATAATTACTTGAACAACGGTCAATGGAAACATTGCCGCAGAACTCCCGAACAATGGACTAATTGGGCGCACTTCGGTGCTAACAGCAAAGCAGTAAAATTTCATCCCGACCTTGGTAATGCTGAAAATCCAGGTCCACTGACTTATGAGGTCGAAGTGTATCAAGGCTGTGTTAGATACAAGAGAGGCTGTAAGTTTTGTATCGAGCCAAAAAAAGGTGTACCAATTTGGCGTAGTCCTGAAGACATTATCGAGGAAGTTAGAATTGCTCACGACCTGGGGGTAAAACACGTAAGACTTGGGGGCATGACCGACACATACACCTACATGGCTGATGGCGTTAAGGAGTTAGAATATCCAATACCAAATCCGGAACCTATTGCCAAATTATTGCACGGCTTAAGAGAAGATGAAAGATTAGATATTCTACATACTGATAATGGCAATCCATCGATAATTGCTGAAAA
>CALDPP010000046.1 GCA_937911345.1 uncultured euryarchaeote
CACAATTGCGGAGTAGAGTATAATTGGAGTATCTTCTCTATCCTCTGCCTCTTTAAATGATACCAACTCAGAATCAGTTCCTGATACAGGAGTCAAATCATCTGCTAGTGAGTTGAAGAATACTGGAATTGATGCCTTACAGTTTAGTGATTTTGCGCCAGATGAGTTGGCATACCAAACTGCAGGGACATCTTTTGTTTGGCCAGCCTCAAGGCTGACAAATATCGTTGCCATGTCAGCTTCGTCTACTCCCTCATAGCATCTGATATTGGTTGCTACATCAACAGTTCCTGTATTGGTAATGGTAAGCATAACTCCTAGCCCCTTGTCTACCGTACCTTGTGTGTCTTCGGGAACAACTTTGTCAATTTGGACATATGGCAAAGCGATATTGGCAACATGTGTTGGTGTTGTCGGGGCAGGGTCTAGAGTAATTGAATAATCACCATTCCATACACTTGTGCCTCCATTCAAGGTGATCATAATCATGCCAGATTCTTGATGATGAACCCCTGAACTGTCAACCCATTCAGTCATTCTGAGGTATTTGCTAACGGTCGGATTATTGTTTTGACCTAGGTCAATCGCACCACTTGCATCAAGCATCAAATCTCCGTTACTTGCTTGATAACCCAGTCCTTCGTAGTGAACACTCGCTGGTGCATCCTTTAGATTAGTAGTAATACTTCGCTGAGATAACAGACGAATCCACATATCGGTTGGTCCTCCTGTGCCTGTCATCGAATCAGTATCGTAGGATATTGTTGCAGTGTCATGAACGATTATGTCTTCATATGATCTGCTGCCATTTATTGTGCTAGTTTCCATAGTAATTGCCGCGCCATCATTGACATTTATCGGTGCACTCCATGATAGAGTGCTGTTGTCAAATGTACACATGCCAGAGCAAGTAATGTCAGCATCAGAAATCATTCCTCCGCTAGAAGTTAAATCTCCTTGCACATCAACGGAAAATGACGCTTGGCCTTCTTCAGTCTTCAAAACACCATTGTTGTGATTCCATTCATCGGCATCTAGAGTGTATATTGCGCCGTTACTGTCAAAGGCTTGGATTGAGTCTACCCATACAGGGAATTGCCAAAATCCTTCGAATCCAACATTTACGCTAGCATCATTGAATGATACACTGTAATCGAGATAATCTTCGCCAGTCCATGTTAAATTTTCACCTGCAACTATAACATAGACTTCCATCGATGAGAAGTATTCTTTTGCCATGTTTACTCTAAGTGTACCTGAATCAATTAAGCCATCAAAATAAGGTTCTAGTATTGTGTTTTGATAAACTTCCATGTATATTTGATTATTTGAATCAACAGCATTTAATTGACCATTGAGAATCATCGCTCCACCTTGCTGAATGGTTATTGTACTGCCAGTTGTAACATCAATACTAGAGTCGATAGTTAGTACTCCACCACTACCTACAATCACAGCCCCATCTAGTGTTGAATCACTAGTCCATACTTCGGAACTAGTAATTGTTTGAGTTGAACCATCATTTTGAGCTTCAGCAATCGATGTTGGAATTGACAAAACAATTGCAGTCATCATTAATGTTACCAAGGCAATACTTACACGCATACATCTTACTCTTCCAAGCCGTTCATGAATCCTTTGCCGTTTTGACATGAAAGTGTCCGATTAGTATGGTACATCTTTCCAGCCGATATAATACCCAATTAGGTTGAAAGATCTGTGAAGAATTGGGGTAATAATTATCATAATAAGCATTGGAACGATTAGTTCACTTTGTGATAGTAATGAATCTCCTAGGAATAACTGGCCCCATAAAAACACCATGATGGCGAATGGTAATGTGTCCAACAAAGGAGCTTTCGATGAAATGTCGCCTTCTCTTTTGAGCCCTCTTCTTCGCTTGAAAAACGAACCCGTACTATCGCCAATCAAACAAGCAAAACCGAGGAATGTTCCCAAGATGAAGGCAGAAAAGTGAGGTGAGGAAATATCAAACCAAGTCCCTTCATATCCTGTCAATGGGTGAGCAAAAATACTCGCGCCAACAGTGCTTTCGTCAGGGACATCACCCATGAACGCAACTATAATTGCACATAATATTCCAGATGTAATTGAACCACCAATTAATCCATTCCAGGTCTTACCATCACCCAAAATTCTGTTACCATCTTTCCAATTTTTGCCACCATCAATTGGCCATGGTCCATATCCTGTTTTTGGTAGCCATTTGCCCCACATCATGGCAAATGTATTGGCCAAAAATCCCGGCAAATATAGCCATAGAGTCATGATGCTTAGTGAAACTATTCCCAAATCCAATGCAACATCGTTGACTGTTTGCATAAGTTGGCCTTGCCATGAAAGCACTTAACATTTGACGGAACAAACTAATGAATTGAGCAAAATAGATTATGAATTGTATACCTCGACCACTGCTTATGGGCGACAACAGAGTTCTAGTCATAGGCGGAGGCGGCAGAGAACATGCGTTGTGTTTAGGTTTGAACAATTCACCTAATATTTCGCAGATATATTGCAGTCCTGGCAATGCGGGCACGGCAATGTTTGCCAAAAATATCGATTTGTCAAAGGGAGGCAATTCTGGCATTGTTGAGTTTTGTCAAAAGGAATCAATTGGTCTAGTGGTAGTTGGTCCAGAAGCGCCACTATGCGATGGATTAGCAGATATGTTAATCGAACAGAATATTCCCTGTTTTGGGCCAACTAGTGAACTTGCTAACCTAGAAGGTTCGAAGTTACATGCTAAGGAAATTATGAAACATGTTGGTGTTCCTACAGCGGATTTCAAGATTCTTGATGAGACGTCAGACATAGAGGCTGCACTTGGCAAATATTCAGATAATCCATGGGTCATAAAGCGAGATGTTTTGGCTGGTGGCAAGGGTGTTGTAGTTACAGAAGATTTTGCGGAAGCAAAACAATTTATTCAAGATTCGATTGCTACTGACGGTAAGATTTTGCTTGAGGAATTTCTCCCCGGGGAAGAAGCAAGCATGCTTGTAGTAATGGATGGTTCTGGCTATGTGTGCCTTCCTCCTAGTCAGGATCACAAACGAGTTTTTGATGGGGATAATGGGCCAAATACAGGGGGCATGGGCGCTTATTGTCCAGCACCAGTGGTTACGGAAGAAGTCCATCAAAAAGTAGTTTCCAAAATCGTGTCACCAATGTTTGATTACTTGTCAAATTGTCAAACACCATACCGTGGAGTACTATATGTTGGTTTGATGATAACCCAGGAAGGTGACCCAAATGTGGTGGAATTCAACGTGCGTTTTGGCGACCCAGAATGCCAAATTACCTTGCCACTCATAAAAACTGATTTATTTCATCTGTTAATGCATTCAGCCACGGATTCACTAAAAGATTTAGAAGTTGAATTTCATGATGCTTCAGCACTAACAGTCGTTTTGGCTTCGGAGGGATATCCTGCTGCTCCAGTCAAAGGAAGGGTCATAAGTGGTCTGGAATCTACTATTCCTGTAATCGGAATCGGAAGTAGCTGGGTAAATTTTGCAGGCGTGAAACAATCAGATGGAGATTATTTGGCTAGTGGAGGTAGAGTATTATCGTGTAGTGCAATGTCA
>CALDPP010000047.1 GCA_937911345.1 uncultured euryarchaeote
GGAGAGTTCTGTTCAAAATTAGGTGGTGATAGCGGTAAATTTGCGTTTATTGTTAGAGTTTGTGGAATTTCATTATTGGTTGAAGCACTAAACGGAGCGGTTTGCTTGTCGGTATCACAATCACCATCTAGTGCGATTAAACAAGGAGTCGTCGCTAAAGGAGATTTTCTATCACCCAAGGCCCAACTTCTTGCATACATGTAGCGATGAATAACTGTACGACCTAATTCATTCGCCATAGTTGATGCTGATGCTATTCGTACAAGAATAATTCCTTTTGTACCCTAACTTCAAACATAACAAACATGACGCCCTTACATGGAGGGTCGCTCTAGAGTGCTGTGTGTGACCCTGTTAGTAGTACTAACAGCAACCTATTCCACACTGGATTATATGACTAGCGAGGCCGATGATACAATAGAACTCGAAGTTTTAGGGGTTGATCATTTCGTCGCAGGACAGACTACACAAGAGTGGGACATGACATCTGGAAATTGGTACAGCATTCAAACTAATTGTCAATCATGTTCATCTAGCCTATACTTCAATGATGTAATGATTCAATCAAATCAAATAAACTATTCAGGACAAGTTGATGAAGATGGTACATTAAAACTAGTCGTGAATAATTCACAAGCTGAAAATTTTACCCCCTCGGCTATAACAAATGTATCTGATAATCATCTAAACATTAGACCAAGCCCACAAGCAGATGCATCGCTATCAAATGTTTATGTTTGTGGAATTCAAAATAGTTGCATCGATGTGGAATCACCGGTGCTTGCTAGTTCCATCCCAGTAGACCAAAATATCCAGCCAATTACTGGCGTTCTTGAGGGTCAACAGAATGATTATATCGCCTTTACAGTATACACTGGACAAATTGTTGAACTAAATCTAAAGCATACCAACTCTGATATAGAATTCAAATCATATTTCCAAAATCAAACTCATGAACATGAACTGGAGGGGGCACTTTCAACAAGCTCTATCTCAAATCACCATACCAATCCGATTTTGAAATATATCGAAATTCCTGATGATGGCAGATTAGTACTCAGTGTTTCCTCCGCCACCATCGATACCATTTGGTCTATGGGAATCATAATTCACAATCAATCACAAGCAAGTATGCTAGATATGAGTGAAGACACTGAAATTTTAGGACACAACAGTAAAACTGTGATAGTTGAATTAAATGATACTGAAGCATTAAACCTACAACCTAATATTTTTGATGTTGATTATACTTATCACTCGCTGGTAAACTCAGAGTGGGTTTTTTCAGGTAGTGGTGTGCTAATTGATGGAGTGACTAACTTCATATTCCCCCTGCCTGGTAGTACAGCCCTCAAAATTTCAATTTCTGCAGATGTGTTTTACTTAGAAATTGGTACAATTAACTTTGATGACGCTAATAGCGGTCTGGAAGCACCATCTCTACCGCCAATTTTAGCAACAACAGATAACTCTTCATGGCCTGTTTTATCGGTCCAAGGTTCAAACCTTATTGGTGAATTTACTCACTCTATTGGGGATTCATCAGATGTATACAAAATTGAGATAGAGGCATGGGAAGATTCAATACATTTTGTTAAGATTGAGGTTGAGGGAGATATTAATGACTTTGAAATTGAATTAATTGAAAAGAATCAAGAAGACTGGTCTGAAGTTGATTCAAAAGTCAAGACAACTACGTTAGGAAAATTAAGTGTGGCTTTAGAATTATCTAGGGGGACGCATTTTTTTAGAATATCTCTTATCAATACCACTACAGATAGCGCATGGGGTGAATACATTGAGCCAACCAAATACACCCTAGTTACGACCTATGAATTAGTTGATGAAGGGGAAGAACCATGGTTCCCACCGGATGAGAGTGCTAAGAAATGGGGTAATGTAGCAAGATGGTTCATGGGTATTCTATTCTTAGCACCTGCTTCGTTTTTGGCAATTATGCATTATAGAAAGAAAAACTATGCGAAAGAGATCCTAAGCAAGAGGCAGAGATTACAATGGTTAAAGAAAAGATTGGATGAAGGAATAAGTCCAAAGCAGAACCGCCGAGAACTCGCTAGATCACTGGATGCGGTTGCAACATTAGATTGGAATGATGCATGCCAAACTTGGGGTGAACCTGATATATTGTATCGAACCGAAAATGTTGCAATTGCTGGTTGGAAAATCGATGAAAGAATTGCCAAAACTAATGATTCATGGCCGCTAATTATTGGAGTTTATATCATCAAAGGAAATTGGGAAATCGCAGCTTTGAGACTTGATTCTCCTGAAGGAGAAGCATGGGAGATTAAATCTGTAACCCCACGATTCCTCCATAGCGGATATGAGGTGTTCCTCGATACTATGATGTCAGGGAATAAGACGTTTCTTTCAGTTGAACTATTGGGCTCTGCCAATTCTGTAGACATTGAGTTAAATGGCAGATTAGATGGTCAACCATTTGCCTGCAGAACATCTAAGACTCTTTACCGAGATGAAGAAGAGTAATCACTGGCGGCGTTTAGATGCATCCTGTTTGATGATTTCTTGTAATTCCTCTTCTGTGTAGGACTGTCTAGTTGATTCTAGTTGCTTCATTTCAGCCTTACTTACTTTTTTGGGCATTTGTAATTTAACTAAAATAACTACATCACCTCGACCAGACCCTCTGATGCGCGGAAGACCCTTACCTCGTATTTCTATAGTCTCTCCAGAGTTAGTCATTTTTGGAACGACTATCTTTAATTCGCCACCATCAATATGCGGTAAAATGATAGTTTTACCCAGCACTAAATCTGTGTAAGGTAGAGGTAAAGACATGATTAAATCAGCACCTGACCTTTCAAACCAATCATGCTGTTCAACTTCTATCTCGATAAACAAATCACCATTTTCGCCCCTGCCTCTAAGCGCAGGTTCGCCCTTACCTCTCATTCTTAATCGTGTTCCGTCTTCTGCACCCTTGGGGATGTTGAATCGCAACTTTGTTTCCTTGAGATTTTGACCACTTCCTTTGCATGATTTACATTTTGTTTTGATTATTTGACCCATCCCTGAGCAGTTAGGGCAATCTCTGATCACATCTTGGACAAATGGTCCTACTTGCTGCCTAGCTCTTATCTTACCTTGTCCACCACAATTACTACATGAGATTATATCACCATTTTCAGCGCCAGAACCATCGCATTCATCGCAAGAGGTAGGTAATTCAAGTTCCAATTCTTCACTCGTACCCTCAAAAACTGACTCTAGATTAACACTATATCTGAATATCACATCATTTCCACGATTTCTAGACCTTCTCGACCCTCCACCAAAAAAACTAGAGAAGAAGTCACCACCTAAGATATCCTCTAAATTTACGTTGAACGAACCACCGCTAAATCCTCCAAATGGTGAACCTCCCGGAGTATTGTGACCGTATCTATCGTACATTTGCCGCTTTTCGGGATCTGACAGAACTGCATATGCTTCCTGAATCTCTTTGAATTTATCTTCAGCATCATCCTCAGTACTTCGGTCTGGGTGGTACTTTCTGGCTAGACTTCGAAAAGCATTCTTTAGGTCTTTTTCGTCAGCTGACTTGTCAACTCCAAGAACCTCGTAATAATCCCGCTTATCCGCCA
>CALDPP010000048.1 GCA_937911345.1 uncultured euryarchaeote
TCTAAGTTTGGAGTTGGTCTAACATCTCGGCTTCTTCAAATAAGAGAACAGCCTTAGTGACCATATATTATTCAAGTTCTGATTTGTGTAAGTTAACTCTCTTTCCCATTCCATCTCTAACTCTTGAAAGAACGCCTCTCGATTCAAGTTTTGCCAAAGACCTACTAATTTTTGAGTTCGTCATATTTGAACACTTTACTAAATCAGATTGCCGACATTGATTTTCGTTATCGAGAAGAAATTTGATAATAAACTGCTCTGATGTATTGAAACGAGTGAGATCTATATCAGAGAGAACAGGTTTCGATAGCGTCTGGGTTTGCGAAATTGAGGTACTAGACTGTTGATTTATTGTTCTCATCCGCGATACGTTTGCGCCAGCAATAAATCCAACAAATATCAAAATCGCTGAGTACATAATCAAAATGAAAATTCCTTTTAGGCTTGCGTCTGTACTAATTGCAACATAAAGTGCTCGCCCGGTTAATAGAATTAGCATTAACATTGAAAGCATTATTGCAGACTGTGAGGAGGCTTTTCCTACGCTTGACTGGTTGTAGTTAACATCCATATTCACTGGCACTCGCAGGCGATATTAAATTAACATGGTATTTTGTTTGAAAATTATCATTGAGGTAATATAATTGATTCATAATATAAACAGACAATAACCATGATTTAGTGTGTAATCGAAAAACGATGATACTTCACAGAAGCAAAAATGGCAGAATCAAAACCCATCCAGTTGATACTGATACCTTGAACAGAATGTCCTGGAATTTATCCAGAGATTCATTTCTCAACATCACGTAAGCATTTGCTAGTGCCATAATCAGTGCACCAATCAAGAACCAAGCCTCATCCATCGGGTCTGCTAAAGCAAAACAAGCAAACCAAAGCAAAGTCAACTGAATACTTGTCCTAGTTGTTGCCTTTTCTGAGAACCTTGCAGGAAATGAGTTGATTCCATGCTTACGATCACTTTCAACATCCATTCTTGCATAGTTAATATCGAATGCAGTAATCCACAGTGTCACACCAAGTGAGATGAAGAAAATAGTCGGGTACCACAACAGTCCGCTGCCAAATCCATCAGTGCCGGTAATTGCTTCCCATCCGTGAAAATCTCCAGCAATCGCTACCCACGCCCCGGCGGGTGCTAGGCCGAGGCACAAGCCAAGCCAAAGGTGACACAGCCAAGTGAATCGCTTGGTGTATGGATATACTACAAAACTAAGCACAGGTAGCCAAGACATGGCTAGTGCGACCTCGTTCAGCATTCCAGCACCAAGCAGCAGCATGCCTAGGAAAACCACTGCTAGAGTCCATGCAGTTGACATTGACATAGTGCCGCTGGCTAAGTGGCGTTGTGCAGTACGAGGGTTTTCTGCATCGATGTTCTTGTCAATAATCCTGTTCAAGGTCATCGCTAGACCTCTTGCTCCAACTGCGGCAACAAGCACCCATGCCAAATCCATCAGTGGCATTTTTCCATCTGGATAAAACTGCTCTACAGCAACGAAATAGCCGATTATGATGAAGGGTAGAGAGAATAATGTGTGTTCTATTTTGATGAATGACATTATCTGTTTGATGTCCATCAATCACTGCCCCCGAATTCTAGATGGACAGGCCACTCATATTTCGTTAATTCTGGGTGAGCAGCAACTTTCTCTAGGGTTTCATCTGAATGGAGAGTAATCGCTGGCCATCGTCTAACGCCGTGAGAATCGCTTGGTATCGGAGTAGTTGCATCCCAGCACAATCTTTGTCGCTCCTCGTCAAAGAACAAGCCTCGGCCGACATCGAATCTCGAGGTTAACTGCCAAAGCAGTCTTCTTCTTGCCTTTTTGCAGTTCAAATCCATGTCATCATTAGTGATAAATA
>CALDPP010000049.1 GCA_937911345.1 uncultured euryarchaeote
AGCACTAAATCGTCTTCTAACAAGAGTATCCTGTCGTATCCTAATTCGTCAAATAGTCTCCTGCGAGCATCAATCAAATGCCGGCCAATACCCCAGTTGTTGACTCTGCAAACAATTTCAGCATCCGGAAATTTGGAATTTGCCATCAGTTGTTTAATTTCTTCTTGCCTAGCGTTTGGCCCACCATCAATGTAAACGAACAAATCATGCTCATATGCCGCTTTGTTTTGCTCCAGACTTGTCAGTACCTTAGTGAAATAATCGATTCTATTGAAACCCAGCAAAAGGATAGCTGATTTCAATGATATCACCTATTCAGTCTCTGTCAGGCGCTGAACCTTCATCTTCCACAGGCCTGTCTTCATCATCAGAATTATCACTAGACGATTCCTCTTCCATAGTCTCTTCTCGATCATCATCCATAATCCAATAATAATTGTCATATGGGTTTTGGTACTCCAAATGGATACTTGCTGAATTCTCCATGGTGGTCAAATTGGTTGCGGTTATACCATTCGCTGAAATCGCATAGATGTAATCGCCCATGAAGATAGAACGGCGAATGTTGTAGGAGTTCCACCAATATTGCTCGGAGTCATAAAACTCTGAATGGTCTACTTCACCATATGCCGTTAGGCTGGTTTCAGTTACGTTAGTTATCATCAATTTGGAAACCCATTCTCTTTCGCATTCAACATAAGTCCTAGCTTCATAATCATAATAGCCGCTGGTATAGGTATTCATTGGTACAGCAAGCATAGACTTAGGTGCCCAATATTGGAACGCTTTGTGCTCATAAGTTGCTTCAGAACTCGACCAAGACCAACATGGATTGTTTTCATCCTCGACAGGAGAAATTGTCAGTGTAGTTGTTTCTAACGGGTTGGTAAAGTCTGAAACATCAAATAACGACAAGCGGACATTACTCCAATCTAATCCTTCACCAGTTTCTAGGTCTGCTGGACCCATTCCGATGGTGAGTAATGTGTTGTCGGAGATTGGATGGATGTAGGTTGATACACCTGGGATTTTCAATTCGCCCATAATTGTTGGATTAGTTGGGTCGGACAAATCTATGGTCCAAAGCGGATCCATATTCTCAAAAGTCACAATGTATGCTCTGTCTTCAACGAATCTAGCGCTCCAAATTGTTTCATTGGGCGCAATACCCTCGATAATGCCGACTTGCTCTAGAGTTGTATGACCTGTTGCATCAGTGATTGGTTGTAGAGTAACTACGTTAGAAGTCATTGGTTCGGGGTTATCCATCCACCATCTGCCCCATTGCCCCTCGGTTGAGGCGACTCGAAGTACTCCTTGGTATTCAGATAGTGAAAATTGGTTTTGGATAGTGCCATCTACTCTGCCTGATGCGATATATTCTGTTGTGCCAGAATCGCTGATGTCAAACATATGGATGTTTGTTGCCTCATCAGAATCATCTGAGTTCCAGAACCACCAAGAATCCCAGGATTTCTCGGCTAGTATTAGTGCATCTGCTGAAGAGTAAACCAATGGGTAGTTGCCAATAATATGGTCTGCCTCGAAGGTGAAGTCAGAACTCGTGAGGTCAAACGAAAAAATACTGTTGACTCCTCTTGAGAAACCGTCTTGTGGAGCAACAAAACTTGCACAATCATCGTTGGTAATTGAATGAGTTATTACATCGTCATTTTGCCTTTCATAGATTCGTGGTACAAGGTCAGATAATTCCATGTCTGCAATAATTTCTTCATTATCCAACATAGTTTGGTAAGCGACTTTTTGCCTTATCTCCAAGCGGATTGGATCTTCATAGCTAATATCCCAGTATCCTGAAGGAAGGTCTAGCCAGCTTCTCAATCCCATAGTTTCCATCCAGGCATGCGATACCGTGCGGATTGTACCATCTACTTCTCTTGCGGTGATGTATGAACCTTCGATGAATAGTTCCTTCTCAAGTTCAATATCAGAGCGGTCACTTATGTCGAATACGCTGAATTTAGTTAGAGAGTAGGTTCTCCAAGAGGAGTATTCTTCATCCCATTCCATAGCAGCATAGAGTGGATTTGTATGCGGTATGTTCCATGAGTTGACTGAAGAGATGACTACTAGTCTGTCACCGTCAAGTAGCATGGAGTTAGGATTGCCTTCAATGGTTGTGTTGGATTGGTAGACTAATTCGCCAAATTCCGGTACACCCATTATTTCCAGCTTTTTACCATTCAAGAAATAGATGTAGTATCCGTCTGTTTTCACTACGTCTGCCTCATCAACACCGCCTTCTTGGTTGTTAGTGCCTGAATAATCTGTTCCCTCAACTCTTCTTGGTGTCGGTGTGTTAGTACCGCCTGTAGCGCTGTCTGATGCCTCAGCGACCATGTCGCCGTCAAACATTACATCATCCCAGAAGTAGTAATATTGCTCTTCCACCGCTTGCAGTAATTGAATTCGATAATCTTCGAGAATTACCTCTTTGAGACTGGTCTCTAAGTCATCACAATCGTCAAATTCGATTAGCTCGGGTGTCGAAACCGTTCTTGGAGCAATAGTCATCCAGTCCAAAGGAAGGTCGATGTCGGGTATCTCAACTTCATCTTCTAAAGCGCCTAGACAACCAGCAGTAAAGAATAGTGAAATCATCAGCATAGCCATGATTTTCTTGCGTTGCATAACAACAGCACATCCCGTTTAGTTATCAATGAATTGGTGAGTTGCTTTGATGTAGTGTTGTAATTAAACAATTCTACAAGTCAAGGTAGCAATGTTGATACCTTAGCCATATGAGCCGCTAATGGGGAATGCATTGGCAATCAATACCGAAATTGAGCGGCGCTTCCTTGTAGATGGAAGAGGCGATAAACCTTGGAGAAATGCTGTCGATATACGGCAGATTACCCAGTATTATCTTGATTCCAGTGACATTGAAATTCACGAATCGGTAATCAATTATCGAAGTGTTCCTCTGGTTTCAATTTCTACAGAAGAATTCCATATACTAATGAAAACGGAACACTGGGTTAGCAGAATTAGAATACAAAATGACACAGTAATTCTTACTATGAAAGGAAAGCAGAAAGGCATCGCAACAACAGAATTGGAATGGGTTTTGTCAGGTATGCCAAATGTCTCCGGCCTTGAAGAACATCCATGTGTTGAAAAGACGAGATATTGTGTTAATGCTGGCAATGGTTTGGTTTGGGAAGTTGATGAATTTGAAGGCGTTCTTGCTGGACTCATACTTGCTGAAATTGAACTAGAAGATATCAATCAAAAATTCGAATTTCCAGAATGGATTGGTA
>CALDPP010000050.1 GCA_937911345.1 uncultured euryarchaeote
CTGGCATTTGGCCTGTCATTGTTGGTACTGGTGTGGAAAATGATTGAGTTGCCATCGGCTGATGGACTCCCCTTGATTCATCATATTCCATAAGTCGAATTACGACTTCGTCTTTCTTTCCTGAGACTTTTAATCCTCTATCCTTACAGAGTTTTTTCAAATCAAGCAAAGTCATTTGGTCGTAAGACATGAATTTACCATGCCAAAACTCCATTTATAGTTATGGCCGACAAATTACCTATTTTATGCAGTATGTATTGCGTGTCCCAGAGTAGCAAGTACTGCTTCATGAGTCATCTCAGTCATTGTTGGGTGAGCATGGATAGTTCCAGCAATATCTTCTAACAATGCACCCATCTCAAGAGCCAAGGTCCATTCTCCAACCAGTTCACTGATGTGAGTTCCAACTGCTTGGATTCCAAGAATTCGGTGATCATCTTCTCTTGCACATACACGAACGAAACCGCCGGTTTTTTCAGCCTCTTGGGTTAATGAGCGTCCATTTGCCGCAAGAGGGAATTTTCCAACGATAACAGGATGTCCTGCAGCTTTTGCTTCTTCTGGTGACAGTCCTACACTAACAATTTCTGGTTCAGTGAATACAATTGCTGGTACGGCAACCGGGTCGTATGCTCGTTTCTTGCCGGCAATTATTTCCGCAACCATTTCACCTTGGAAAGAGGCTACGTGTGCCAGCATTTCACCAGAATTACAAACATCACCAATCGCATATACTCCTCTCATGTTTGTCTCACATCTGTCGTTTACTTTGACAAACCCTCTTTCATCGAGTGCGACACCGGTTGGCTCTAACGCCTTGCTGTTGGGTTTTCTACCAACTGTTACCAGTATCTTATCAGCGATGATTTCATCTGGTTTTGTGCCTTCTTTGGCATTCTTATCGACATAGAAAAGTTTGGTTCTTCCATCTTTTGTTGATTCAGAACCCTTGGCAAAAACACCGGTATGAACCTTGATTTTGTTCTTTTTAGCGAATAGTTCCAATGGTCTGCGCAATTCTTTGTCAAAAATTGGCAAAATTGAATCCATTGCTTCAACGATAGTAACTTCAGAGCCAAGCATTCGATAAGTGATTCCAAGTTCTAGTCCGATATATCCGCCACCAACAACCACAACATGATTCGGTAATTCTTCGAGGCTGAGTGCCTCTCTAGAGGAGATTACATGGTCATCAAATTTCATGAACGGTAATTCAATTGGAACAGATCCGTTAGCTAAAATGACATTTTCACCTTCTATGATGATCGCATCTTTTCCAGTGCCAACTTTGACAGTTTTTGCATCTTGAAACTCCGCCCATCCGTTGATTAATTCAGCGCCAGCAGATTTCAGTAGGTGCTCAACACCTTTGTTCAATTTATCGACTATGCCATCTTTCCAGCCAACCATTCCAGACATGCTCAACTCAGCCGGTCCGGGAATGGAAATACCCATGTGTCCGTCTTTTGTGGAATGTTTAGCCAAATCATGGAATCTGTGAGCAGCATGAATCAGGGCTTTGCTGGGGATACAACCTCTAATCAAACATGTTCCACCGGCTTTTTCTCCCTCGACAATGATTGTAGAGAGACCTAATTGTCCCGCACGAATTGCTGCAACATAGCCTCCTGGGCCAGCACCAATAACCAATACTTGGCATTTCTTTGTCTGCATATTATGACCTCACATGAAAATAGTTGCCGGGTTTTCCAACAACGTCTTGACCTTCTGAACTAGTGTTGCTCCGTCGTGACCATCAACAACTCTGTGATCCCACGATGATGATAGGTTCATCATTCTCCTAACTACAATTTGGCCGTTTCTCACTACAGCACGCTCTTTGGCATTGTGGACACCAAGAATTCCTACTTCCGGTTTATTGATAATTGGTGTTGCACCAAGTCCACCAAGCCTTCCTAGACTTGTGATAGTAAAGGTAGAGCCGCTCAGTTCATCAGCACTGGCCTTGCCTTCTCTAGTAGCAGAAGTTACTCTAACCATTTCTGATGCAGATTGCCAGATATCCATTGCCTCAACATGCTTTACGACCGGAACGTAAAGTCCTCTATCTGTTTGAGTTGCTATGCCAAGATGAATTGCTTGATGTCTTGTTACAACATTTGCTTCATCATCATACAGGGCATTACATTCTGGACTTTCCCTCAACGCTTTTACTAGGGCTTGCATGATGAATGGCAGATATGTCAACTTCGGTGCACCTTCAGGTCTTGTAGAATTAAGATGCTGACGTAATTCCTCCAGTGCGGTAATATCAACTTCTTCAAAATATGAAAAGTGTGCAATAGTACTGTAAGAAGACATCATGCTATCGGCAATTTTTCTTCTGAGCCCGATGACTTTGACATCCTCAGTGCCGGTTAGTTTGGTCTTCATAGTTGCTCCAACCGGTGCGAAGGAGGATGCACCAGAGGCACCTCCTGCTATGTGGCGGTCAAGATCAGCGTGGCTTATTCTTCCACCAGGTCCGGAGCCTGCAACGATTTGCAGGTCGATGTTGGCTTCTCTAGCCCTTTGTCTCACAGCTGGGCTTGCTAGCGCTTTGGTTCCAGCAGCACGTGCTACCGGGGCTGCAGCAGCAACTGGCTCAGGTGCTTTTTCAACAACAGGTTCTGGTTTAACCTCTTCCTTAGCAGGTGTTGGTTCTGCTACAGGTTCAGGTTTTGGCTCAGCCTCTTCAGCACTTGCTGAAGCATTTCCTGCACCATCTACTTCGAATTCAATACAAACTTCTCCAACCGGTAGAATGTCTCCAGGCTCGCCAATAATCTTGGTTACCTTGCCGTCAACAGGAGATGGAATCTCAACTGTTGCTTTGTCAGTCATTACTGAAAGTATTGGGTCATCTTCTTTGACAACATCACCGACTGATACCATCCATTCAACAACTTCTCCTTCGACTACTCCTTCTCCAATATCTGGTAGTTTAAACGCATATATTCCCATTTTTATTCCTCCTGTGTTTTTCTTATTGCTTCGGCAATTCGCTTAGGGCTAGGTAGGTAATCCCACTCAGTAGTATGAGGGAATGGTGTATCCCAGCCAGTGACTCTAATTATTGGTGCTTCAAGATGGTAGAAACATCTCTCTTGAATTGAAGCACTCATTTCTGCTCCAAAACCACTTGTTTTCGGAGCTTCGTGGACAATGACACATCGACCAGTTTTCTTGATTGAATTTACCACAGTATCTCTATCCCATGGAACTAGTGTTTGCAAATCGATTAGGTCACAACTAATTCCAGAATCTTTGATAGCCTGTTCAGCAACATGAACCATGGCGCCCCAAGAAATGACTGTACAATTGTCACCTTCCATGACAACTCTAGCCTCTTCCAATGGAATGGAGTAATATTCCTCAGGAACTTCCCCGTCTGGATGACTGTTCCAAGTTGGTACTTTGTGAGGGTCGCCATAGAATGGTCCTCTGTAGCACCTTTTTGGTTCAAAGAAAATAACTGGATCATTGGATTCAATGGCAGATGTTAGCAAACCCTTGGCGTTATATGGGTTTGAGCAGTATACTACTTTGAGACCAGGGGTATGGGTAAACTGTGCTTCTGGAGATTGTGAATGATGGTGACCACCCTTGATTCCACCACCAGCAGGTGTTCTAAATGTTACAGGCGAAGAAAATTCTCCACCTGAGCGATGTCTTAGTTTGGCAATTTCGTTGACAATTTGGTCGTAAGCAGGGAAGATATAGTCGGCAAATTGAATCTCAGCAACTGGCCTTAGACCGTTTAATCCCATTCCCATGGCAATTGCTGCGATGCCTCCTTCAGCAAGCGGTGAGTCAAAAACACGGTGAGCGCCAAATTTGTTTTGCAAGCCAGCAGTTACCCTAAAGACACCACCAAAATATCCGACATCTTCTCCAAAGATCACAACATTTTCATCTCTTTCCAGTTGATGCTCTAATGCAGAGTTAAGTGCTGCTATCATATTCATTTTCGCCATGATATCACCTACTTTCCTAACTCCTCTCTTTGTTCTTGAACGTGCCAAGGTACGGTTTCGTATACTTCAGTAAATATTGTTGATGCTGGAGGGTATGGACCGCTTGCTAGGTCGCCGAATTCACACGCTTCTTTGTATGCTGTCATTACTTCATCATCGATTTTCTTTTCCAACTTAGCATGATTCTTTTCATCCCAGTTGCCTGATTTAATCAGGTATTGTTTGAGACGATCTACAGGGTCTCCACCCGGCCAACATAGGAATTCGTCATCGGGTCGGTAAGCCGAAGGGTCATCTGATGATGAGTGTGCGCCTGCTCGATAAGTGTAAACTTCGATGTGCGTTGGTCCTAAGCCAGCACTAGCTCTCTCACGAGCCCACCTTGTTACGCTGTATAGTGCCAAGAAGTCATTGCCATCTACTCTTATTGAGGGGATATCGTAAGCCAAGCCACGTTCTGCAAAGGTCCTTCCACCAGTGGCTAAGTTTTGATGGGTTGAAATCGCCCATTGATTGTTTACTACATTGAGAATAACAGGAGGCTTGAATGTTGATGCAAAATTGAGCGCATAATGGTAGTCGCCTTGTGCTGAAGTACCGTCGCCAAGCCAAGTGATACATGCCTCATCCAAGCCCTTGTAGGCACTGGCCATTGCTACACCAACTGCTTGTGAAAACTGAGTTCCAACCGGTGAAGAAATCGAGATGAATCTGCCTTCTTTCCATGTGTAGTGAACAGGCATTTGTCTGCCTCTTACATTGTCTTCTGTATTTCCTATACAATGGCAAATCATGCTAACCATGTCTCTGCCTCTAACGAATTGGGCACCAGGTTGGCGATAGGAGGGAAAGATCCAGTCATTGTCTTCCAAGGCCATTGTTTGAGCAATTGCCACGGCTTCTTCACCAAATGAGCGCATGTAGAATGATAGTTTACCAGTTCTTTGCATTTTCATCATTCGGTCATCAAAGATTCTAAGACGCATCATATACTCTAATCCTTGAATGAGTTGTTCGGCTGAAATGTCTGGAATCCAGTCACCTTTTGCTTCACCATCATCGGTCAAAACACGGACTAGTCCAGATGCGTGCTTGATTGTGTCATCAGCACTACACTTGGTAGGATCCGGCCTATTCAAGTCTCCAGGTTGTTCTTTGAATTTACCACCAAAGTCGGCTTCTTCTCCGGGTCTAAATGGTGCAGTTCCAATGGTGTAAGGTGTGGTTACAGCAGTCTTCCTATCACTCATCATTCCACCTCACGTTGAATTAGGTTTAAGGTATCTCTCATGGTTGAGTTTTCGCTATTCACCATGACATAAGCACCCGGCAGGACCTCATCATTGTTTGAATCATACGTTTTTCGATATAGTAAACCCGCTTTGTATGATGACCTCACAAGTGGGCCACTTGCCACTCCTGAAAATCCTAAGTCTATCGCCTCTTGAGCCCAGATATCATACATTTCTGGTTCTGGAAAGCGGTCGATTTTCAAATGTTTACTCGAAGGTGCCAAGTACTGTCCGATAGTTAATAGGTCAACATTTGCCGCCCGAATCAACTTTAGTGATTCACTAATCTGTTCATCAGTCTCTCCGACTCCAACCATCAAAGAAGTCTTGGTAATAATGTCAGGGCGGAGCTTTTTAGCATGCTTTAAAATTTCTATAGACTGGTTAAATGAGGCTCTATGGTCTCTTACTGTGGCATCGAGTTCGGGTACACATTCAACATTATGAGCAAACACATTCAAAGGACTATCTTCTAGTAACAACTCCAGCGCAGATAAATCTCCGGCGAGGTCTGAACAGAGTAACTCAATAGTTAGATTTGGTAAGCGCTTGTGTACTTCATCGATACATGCTTTGTAGTGAGCAGCACCGCTATCTGGCAAGTCATCACGATTGACCACAGTAATAACCAAGTGGCGTAGATTCATTGATTCAACTGCGTCTGCTAAGTGTTTTGGTTCATCAACATCAAGTGGTGGTGGTCTTTTTATTGTGCCAACAGCACAGAAACGACAACCTCTAGTACATTCTTGTCCAGCAATCATGAAGGTAGCATCGCCGCTTGACCAACATTCGTGGATATTGGGGCATTTTGCCTCTTCACAAACAGTGTGTAATTTGTTATCTTTGACAGATGCTTTAGTGTCATTGAACATCCTTTGTTGCTCACCAGTAGGCAGTCTAGTTCTAAACCATGGCGGTAAGCGACTTTTTGGTTTGCTTGCGGGTTTATCACTAGCCATTGGTAAATGTCTTGAAGCCATCGAATTCCCCCGTATTACAGGCCAGCGAATACTACTCTAAAAGGTGTATTAGTGCGATGAAATTGGTATGTTTTTCAAATACGACATTTATTGAGTGTGATTGACTTCGAAGGTTCATGGCAAAACCTGTTGTTTTCATTACCGGAGGTGGTCGCAGAATTGGTGCAGCGATTTCCTCTATGTTGATGGATTCGGGCTACTTTGTCTTAATTCACGTAAGAAATTCAATTGATGAGGCCCAAGCGATAATTTCTGCCTACAGTGAGGCGAACAATGGCGAGATTAGCGGTGACATAATACGAGCTGATTTGGTCAATGATGACATTTCTGAATTAGTTGCAACTGTAAAAAATCATCCAAAAGTGATAGAATATGGTGGCTTATTTGGGCTAATCAACAATGCATCTGTATATCAACCAATCAGTTTCGACGAGTTAACCTTTGAAGAATTTAAGAAAAATTTCACCATCCATGTCGAAGTTCCATTCCTTTTGACCAAAGGACTTTACGAGCAACTCAAGTCCAAATCAGGTTCAATCATTGGCTTAGTGGATACATCCCAAGGTAGATCATGGCAAGATTTGACTCATTACACCTCGAGTAAAAATGCGCTTAGGCAAATGATGATCAATTTAGCAGGAGATTTGCATCCCCATGTTAGGGTAAATTGCATCGCACCAGGAGCGATTATTTCGGCAGATTGGGAAATTGAGCATTTTGCATCAGTACTTGAGAAGGTTCCTATGGGTCGCTCAGGCGAGCCAAAAGACATCGCTAGTGCGGCTAAATTCCTTTTAGAATCAGAGCATATTTCTGGCCAAATAATCAATGTCGATGGTGGCTGGACTCTAGTAGAATAAGCGCGAAATTCAAAAGATGTCTCGACTAGGCCTGCATGCAGGGATGGCTGAGGTGGTCAAAGGCGCCGGGCTTAAGATCCGGTCCCGTATGGGTTCGTGGGTTCGTATCCCACTCCCTGCACCACTTGATTTGAAACCTAGTCAGATGGCGATTTCGTACACATTCAATGCAAAACCGTTTAACACTCGGGCGAACAGGCCAATTACAGTGAACAGGATGTCGACTCAGCAATCCACCTCCGTCAGTCGCGTTTTGCCAGTTCTTCTGGTGCTTCTTTTAGTCGGGTCGTTGTTGCCTCTAAATGCTCCCAGTGACTCACTTCTTCCATTCGATTCCGTGCTTGACGATGA
>CALDPP010000051.1 GCA_937911345.1 uncultured euryarchaeote
TTGTTAGCCTAAAGTCTTGGAGAAGTTTAGGTGTTGCCCAAGAATCATCGAATACGGACCTCCAATTGTCATCAGAATTGATGTCTCCTTCGCCAGAATTACGCTTGTACAATTCAAATGAAAGCAAATTAGGATTTAAGATATCGATAGAAAGATTGAATTGAATTCCACAATCGGAATCAGGACCATATTCTGCTGGTGGACATAGTACATCTCCGCCATCGTATCCAGTAACTCTAAACCTGTAGGTTTCCGAACCTGATGCAAATAGGCCGAG
Organism: uncultured euryarchaeote; assembly: GCA_937911345.1. Taxonomy (GTDB): domain Archaea; phylum Thermoplasmatota; class Poseidoniia; order Poseidoniales; family Poseidoniaceae; genus MGIIa-L1. The sequence goes on from CALDPP010000051.1 coordinate 278, forward strand.
ATTTACATTCCAGTCAAAATATCCGTAGATTGCTCCAGACCTATTAGCGATCTCTGTCCATGTAACGTTGGTAAATTCTCCATCTATCTCTATTCCTCTCTCTTCAACAACTAAGAAATAACTTGCTGGATCAGGTGATGCTTGAACAGATTCGAACGTTAAATTACCTTGAAGGGTTATTTCTTGATTGGAGTATGCTTCATCAAGTTGCTGAAGCGTTCCTGCAGAGTTGAACAGAGAAAAATCGTTAACTTGGATATCATTTTCCACGGCATTTCCGTTTAACGGGTCCAAGGATATGCCGGACAGCATGCCAATTACTCCGTTATCTGCTACAGTTTCCGAGAGAATGATTACTTTATCTTCATCGTCCCAGTCAGAACTTATTGTAAACTTCCAATTTAGTTCTCGACCACCGTTTGCATTAGCAGCAGTTGATGATGGATGTAGTGTGACATAATCTTCATCATCACCTTCTTCGTACCAACCAGTCAATAGGTCATAGCCTAGTGAGAAGGTGTTATCCGTCGTCTTGAAGGTTATCTTACATTTCTCTAAACTCGCACCAGTGCTCGCATCAACAATGTGTGTAGTAGTTATGTGGTATAATTCACCGGTTGAATAAAGCCCGTTATACTGACTATTCCACGTTAGAGTTGAATCGTAACCTGATTCACTAGTCACTGTAAGATTACTTAGTACCAAATGACCGCCATTACCCGAGGATGTTTCGACTGGAACAAGTGTTTGTGATCCCGATGACTGGCTAGATGCCTGATTTGATATTGCAACAAACTCTCTGAGATAACTTGCAAATTCCCCATCTTGACCAATTTGGTGTTCTAAATTGTAGACTATTTTTAGGTTTTCAACCTCTACTGCTCCGCCGTTGTTACTCTCGAGTTGAGTGACTTGGAATCCGATTCGGACCCAATCAATCCCACTTTCATCTGTTTTTATGACGGGAACGCTTGAATCAGAAACAATATTGTTGAGGAATAACACCGGCTTTTGCTTGTTCGAAACTGTCTCAAGTAGAGTGAATGATTCTAAGTTATTAGGCACAGAAAGTATGTTTGCGGTTGCACCAACCACAAGCGATAATTCAAAACCTTCATTGGTGTTGTTTACATTGTAGATATCATTATTTACGAAATTCACGTCAAAATATTCGACTGTTGCACCTTTTGGTAACAAGAAAAATCCATCTATGGTAGTACCTGTTATTGAGTCAAGAGTCAGTTTTGCAGTCTTTGATCCTTGGCTAACATCGTTAAACTCACCGCTGTAGAATCTATTTTGTAAACCAAAGTATCCGTATCCTGGATCAATAAACTGCCATTCATTAGTTTCATCGGCACCGTAATCAACCTCAATTTCATTCATATGATGGCCAAAAACCAGTTCAACCCATATATCTGTCATGAAACAATCCGCAGTGAAAACTAATTTTAGGTCGAATTCAAAAATTGGAATATTCAACTGGAATTCCACGTTTGGAGGGAAAACTACTGGATTAGAATATATTGGTGAATTAAGTTCCATGGAAAAAGATACACATTGTTTTACTCCTGTGACATTCAAGCCATAGATCGGTTTTGAAAAGTCTCCATATTCTGTATCTAAAAATGTCGAAGAATTAATGTAAATCTCAATTCCTTTGTCATGTATGTAATCGAACTCACCGTCAGAAACTGATAAATCTCTTACTCGATTTAGATCGTTGAACGTTAGTCCCATTTCTGTTCCAAATGTGTATCCGTAAAATATTGGAGTCGATATCTGTTCATTTCCTGAGTCGAAATTTACCTCCAGATCAATGTATGGATATACTGTTGCATCTAAATCCCATAGTTCGATAACAGGACCTCGAAGATCTTCGAAAGCATTACCATCGTCATCTGTTGTAATTAGTCCGGTAATGGCGTCCCTTATTGTATATGTCAATTTTGAATCTGCTGGCTCAAAGGTATCTAGAAACAGTAATCCGTAACCGTTTGGCGACTTTTCATCATAATTTGTTGTAGATTGCAAATTTTCAATGACCATTGTACCCTCTGGGGCATATTTCTCTCCAATGGTTACATCATCGATGTACCATCCAGGGGATTCTGATTGGACAATGTTTCCAGGAGCATCTGCATGGAACAACACGAAGTTGATTTTGATGTAATTGCCTTGATATTGTGCAAGATTGGCAGCGATTGTTGACCAACCATCTAGGTTTTGCGGGCTTGTTGATGTCCCTGCAATCCCGAAAAAGTTGTTCTCTAGTGCATTACATTCGGGGGAAATTCGATCTCTATTCGCTCCAGAGTCATCTTTAGCATATAACCCCGCAGAGGGTCCGACTCCAGACGACTCAAGGAAATTAATCATCAAAGGCTCGGATAATTCTTCACCAGTGAACTGGCCAACCGGCGAATATTCGATTTCGATGTACGCACAGTCATCATAATAAAAATCTCCAACTTGATTGTATTTTGTTTCCATTTGATGCCATGACGAGAATCTCAAAAAAGTGTCATTTAGGTTACTGTCCAAGAACATCATAGGAGTTGTGAGCCTGAACTCTATTGCATCAGTGTAAGGATTTGGATCTGTATCAAGGTCGTTTGTATAATCCTCATCAAAGATGTTGGTTCCCCAACACATGTCGCCTGACGCGCATTCATCTGGCCCTTCGTCTAATTCTTTGAAATCAATTTTATTGTAATCCCAGGTCAAAGCATTGCCCAAATCATCAAAATTATTTGTCGTATTATCAAATTGTCCGTTGTCTAGTTCAAAATCTGTTACAAGTGATTCAGAATTAAATTGTACAGAGTTCTGTAAGGTATCTTTGTTGAATACGAAATTACTGACGTTGTCAAATGTAGTAGCACCGTTATTT
>CALDPP010000052.1 GCA_937911345.1 uncultured euryarchaeote
CTGGATTAATTGGTTTTGTTGGTCTCGCAGCGCCACACATTGCAAGATTAATCATTGGTAATGATTACAGGAAATTAGTCCCTTCATCGGCATTGATTGGTGCGCTCTTAGTATTAATTGCCGACACTGTTGGAGGGACATTATTTTCTCCGGTGGTATTGCCTGTTGGAATCATGCTTTCTATTCTTGGAGGTCCATTTTTCCTCTACCTATTGCTCAACAGAAGGAGTGATGTACATGGGTGACGGGCCCCAAAAATCGTCGAGAAAACCTTTGTTAGAGGTGTCAAATCTGACATTTAGTTATGGCAGAAATTGTATCTTGGAGGACATTAATTTTTCAGTCGAGCCAAACACTCTCATAGCCATCCTTGGGCCGAATGGAACTGGCAAATCAACTCTAATCAAGTGCTTGAATAAGATAAATAAAGTTTCGACTGGGAAAGTCGAAATTAATGGATCATCGATTGATGAGATGAGTGTTAAAGAATTGGCAACAAAGGTCGCTTATGTGCCACAAAATGTTTCCACTAGTTTCCCTATTGACGTATATGATGTGGTTTTGTTGGGCAGGAGGCCATATTTGAGCTGGAATATCGGAGATGATGATCGATTGATTGTTTCACAAGTAATGGAAAAACTACGTGTCAAGGATTTTGCGTTCCGCAAGTTCCACACACTTTCTGGCGGAGAACAGCAAAAGGTTTTGATTGCTAAAGCAATTACTCAACAACCACATTTGTACCTGTTTGATGAACCAACAAGTAACCTCGACTTATTTAGCCAATATGATATCTTAACAGAAATTAAGCAACTCGTGGGTGATAAAACGAACCCAACTAGCGCAATTGTTGCTATGCATGATGTCAACCTAGCAAGTAAATTTGCTGACAAAATCATGATTCTTCATGAAGCAGGGGTATATTGCTATGACGAACCAAGCATCGCATTAAACGAGAGAACTATTGCAGATGTATATGGGGTAGATGCTGAAATAATGCAGCGCAATAAATCAGGTTCCCCAATTATTAACGTAATTGGTGTAAAAAGGGAGGAGTGAGTAAATGAATAAAATGTTAATATTATACGGTACAGAAACGGGAAATTCTGAATTATTGGCAATGGATGCAGAAAAGATAGCAACAGCCAAAGGTTTTGACGCTTCCATAAACGGCATGGATGAAGTCTCCACGGATGACTTAGCCTCGTGTGGTAATCTGCTTATCATCTGCAGTACATGGGGTGATGGAGAGCAACCTGATAACGCAATCGAACTATATGATTCTAGTGTAGAGTTAGAGGATAACTACTTGCAGAATGTTAATTTCGCAGTATTAGCCCTTGGAGATACCGCGTTCGATTTATTTTGTGAAGCAGGAATCCAATGGGATTCAATCTTAGAACAAAAAGGTGCGAATAGAATCAACGAGAGGATAGATTGTGACACTGATTATGATGATTATGCCGAAGAATGGTTAGAGGAAACAATTTTAATTTTCGCAGATAAAGGTGTGTGATAAAGTGACTGACTCAGACATAAAAATTGCTGAAAATAACTCTAGAAAAAGCGAGAACCCTGCACAAAATGTCTTACAGTGGCTGATTGATGTAGGCCATGGAGTATTATCGACTCTTGCAACAAAATCAGAAATTCATAACTTTCCATTAAGTTCCGTGGTTCCTTATGCAATAAATAAGGAGGGTAAGCCGTATATTTTGATAGCAAGTATTGCAGCCCATACAAGAAATTTAACAACAAATCCAAACTCATCTTTATTTGTATCATATCCAAATCCTAGCGGCGACCCACAATCACATTGGAGGGTTTGCCTGGTTGGGAAATTCAAGCAAGTTTTTGTTATTGGTGATGACACAGAATCAAGCTCATCAGATGCTTTTACTGTCAGCGAGGATGAATTAGAATTAATGTTGACAAGATACCGAGCTCAGGTTCCTAGCGCAGATGCTTACCTGAAAACACACAATTTTTCTTTTTGGATAATGGACGAGATAATTTCAATCAGGTACATCGCTGGATTCGGCAAAATATGTTGGATTGATGGGGATGAATATCTCTCTACAACGGTGCAGACTAATTTTGATGATGTCAAAAAAGAATCCATAGAGCATATGAATGATGACCACATTGATGCAATGAATGACATTTATAATGCGTATTACGGTAAATCTTCCTCAAATGTACAAATGGATGATTTAGACTCCAGAGGAATTTTCTTGCAATGTTTGGAGACAAAACACAAGGTGTACATTCCTTATGGTAAAAGCATAGAAAAAGATGAACTCAGAATCTCTATAATTGATTTAGTAAAAGATGCTAGATCTAATTTGTAATAATGAATTAGATATCTCTTTAAAGGCCACACTTTACGATAAATTGCTAGAATTAGTTGGTGATGTAATATGACTAAACCAATTATTCGCATTGAAAATCTAACTATTGGTTATGATTATCCGCTTCTCTCAAAAATTAATTTTAATATAAATCCGGGCGAAATTGTTGCGATTACTGGAACATCAGGTCTTGGTAAAACAACACTGCTGCGGACTATCGCAGGATTGATTCCGAAACTTTCAGGCAAAATTTACAGTGACGTAAGACGAAGGGGAGGAATGGGTTACATTCCACAAAGGCTTGGTCTAGTGCGTCATGCTAGCGTGTACCATAATGTAGAGTTAGGCGCAAGGTGTGGTGTCAAGGTGAATAGTGAATCAGGTAATCTATTCAACTGGTCAAAGCGTAAATCTGTAGTAATTCGTCAATCTGTTGAACAAGTTGGGCTTTCAGATAAAATAAACGAACCTATTAGAAGACTTTCTGGTGGTCAACAACGGCGTGTAGCAACTGCTAGGGCAATTGCTCAAAATCCAGAATTAGTTCTTGCAGATGAATTTTTGAGCGAATTAGATAAAGAGAATGCCGATTTGATAATCAGTCTGGTAAAAGAATACGTTGAAAACAGTAAATGTGGAATGTTGTTTGTCGAACACAATGTGGAAAGGGCGGAACAAATCGCAGATCGTATCATTGACCTCAGTGAATTCGAGGAAGCGGTTAATGCGGAGGAGTGAGATTTGTCAGTGAAAACCAACAAAGTGCTGCTCATTTCTGTCGGCTTGACTCTTTTTGCGCTAATAATCCTGAACAATCTTGTCAGAGGAGATTGGGGCGACCTTACAGGTGGTTTTGCAAATCTGATTAAGTTCTGGAATACCGAATTATGGCCCCCTGAATGGTCGTTAATTTTTGAAGCCCAAGCCGAGCCACCAAATTGTAAGGTTGATGTCGGATTCTTTTGTTCAAAGGCTTACACTGGTATGCTTGAAACATTGAAAATGGCTTTTGTAGCAACTATTTTTGGTTTCATAGGAGCGATTATGTTCTCCTCGTTTGCGGCGAAAAATTTAGTTCCTAAGTCAGTATTTATCCCTACAAGGATATTTTTGTCGTTGACTAGAAGCCTTCCGAGCATAATATGGGCAATAGTATTCGTTATTGTGGTTGGAATTGGCCCACTGGCAGGAGTTCTAGCCATGATTCTTTACACAGTTGGATACTTAGGTAAATTGCAGTATGAAGAGATAGAGGGAATTAATCGTGAGCCGCTAGAAGCAGCTCGTGCTATGGGCTTGAGCCATACTGAAACGGTATCAAAGGTAGTCTTGCCAGAGTCTGGTAATACGTTTCTCAGCCAGTTACTATTCATGTTTGAGTATAACGTTAGGCATGGTACCGTTCTAGGCTTGGTTGGTGCCGGTGGAATTGGGCTTCACATAGATAGGGCAATGGAATTAGATCAGTACAACCACGTAATGACATACCTAATCGTTATATTCATCGTAATTGTTGTTATTGATTTCTTGTCGTTATTCATCCGTTCTTTCGTTACTGA
>CALDPP010000053.1 GCA_937911345.1 uncultured euryarchaeote
TTCCAGCAACTTTTGGCACAGCGGACATTTCTCTAAAGTCAGTGGTAATAATTGCATCATTAGGATAGTTGCTGTCTTCATATGAGTCATCACCGTCCATATTCCATTCGAATTCACCGTCACAAAGTGGACATTCGAATTCCCCAGAAGCATCGTCATCTAATTCTATTTCTCCTTCACAATGCGGGCATAGAATTTCGACCATGTCCTCGAATCCTTTGATGTGGCATATTATGTTTGTCCCGTCGATGGGCATGTTCAAGAGCGTCTTATTGTTGGGCTATTTGATAGGGTATGAAGCGAATCGCAGTTATTGGAGCAGGACAAATGGGTAACGGAATTACTCAAGTTGCCGCAAGTGCAGGGTATGAGGTTTTGATGGTTGACATCAAGCAAGAATTTGTTGATAGAGGCATGGCTACAATACAAAAGTCGCTATCTAAGTTGGTGTCAAAAGAACGAATGAGTCAATCAGATGCAGACGAAACACTTGCAAGGATAACAACTACCACCAACCGAAATGACTGCGCAGATGTTGATTTGGTGGTCGAAGCAGTTCCCGAGATTTTGGATTTGAAAACATCCATATTTTCTGAATTAGATGAAATCTGTAAACCAGAGTGTATTCTTGCCTCTAATACTTCATCAATCTCAATATCTACTATTGCAAACGCAACAAACCGTCCAGATAAGGTAATAGGTATGCATTTCATGAACCCTGTCCCGATTATGAAACTGGTAGAGATAATTAATGGTGACCAAACAAGCGAAGCAACAAATTCTGCAGTTGTTGAAGCAGCAGAAAAAATGGGTAAAACTGCATTATCTTGTAACGATTCACCGGGTTTCGTTTCCAATAGAATTCTGTGCCCTATGTTGAATGAGGCAATCTTAACCCTACAGGAAGGTGTAGCTGAGCCCGCTGCAATTGATGGCATCATGAAGTTGGGAATGAACCATCCTATTGGTCCACTTGCCCTGTCTGACTTAATTGGTCTCGACACTGTTTTACACATCATGAATGTTCTCCATGAGGGCTTAAATGATGACAAGTATGCTCCTGCAGATTTGCTAAAAACCATGGTTGCTGAAGGAAAATTAGGTAGAAAGTCAGGCGAAGGCTTCTACAAGTATTAATGAAACAACAACGTTAGGTGCTACTATGAATCCAAGTGTCAATGTCCTAGGTAAGGAATTGCAAGAATGCTCGAAAGATCCACTAACTGGTTGGTATCGGGATGGTTGCTGCAATACCGATAGTAATGACCGAGGTTTGCACGTCGTATGTTGTATCGTAACGGAAGGCTTCCTCAATTTCGCGAAATCAAAAGGTAATGACCTCATTACCCCAGCACCTCACTTCAACTTCCCCGGGCTAAAACCCGGTGACCGATGGTGCGTATGTGCACGTACATGGCTCGATGCAGT
>CALDPP010000054.1 GCA_937911345.1 uncultured euryarchaeote
GTGCCAGCCTCTCCTTTGGTTCTAATCATAGCAGCACCTTCATAGATTCTACGAACCGCTTCTGATAATTCAGTGGCTCCGCAAACAAATGGGATTTCAAAATCCTTCTTGTTGATGTGGAAAAATGGGTCTGCGGGTGTTAGAACCTCTGATTCATCAATCATGTCAACACCCATTGATTCTAAAACTCTTGATTCCCCTTCATGGCCTATTCGTGATTTAGCCATCACAGGGATGGATGTGCAATCCAAGATTCCCTGTATCATATCAGGGTGGCTCATTCTTGCGACGCCGCCTTGTTTACGAATATCAGCAGGAACTCTTTCCAGAGCCATTACCGCTACAGCTCCCGAGTCTTCTGCGACAGCGGCTTGTTCTGGGTTCACGACATCCATAATGACGCCGCCTTGTTGCATTCTAGCGAAGCCTCTCTTCAATAACTCGCTTCCGCTACGAAACTGGGTGAAATCCAAGTCAGTCATGTTATCAACCTCAAACTTAGTCTGCAAGAACCGGGGATTCGCCCTCGGCGATTTCGGCATCTACGGATTCGTCTGCGTTCCTGTCGATCCATTCTTCTTCTTCATCAGGTACATCAGTGTCAGCGAAAATTGCGTCTACTGGGCACTCTGGAATGCAGGCGCCACAATCGATGCATTCATCAGGATCTATGACTAGGTAAGTTTCTGCTTCTCTGAACGCATCTACGGGGCAAACTGCAACGCATTCTTGATATTTGTGATTAACGCATGGGGATGTTACAACGTGTGGCATTATTTCTCCTCGGCTATGCGTGACGCTTAGGATACTTAATCCCTTGTGATTTACCTAGAATGACTAAGGTTTCAAATTGATACTTACAAACCAAGAATTTTGCTGATATTGTCTAGTGAATTTTGCCCTGGATAAGACTCTATTTTTATGTTACATTTCACCGATCTTTCTTCAGCATCAACAAATTTTATTTTTTCTCCAATCATTGAATTCAGGCAAATACGGAAGTGGAGGGTGTTATCTTGGTCAATTCTTTTTTCTAGATTTGATGCAATTTCAGACAAGTCTTCTTTTGTCAACCTTTCAATCATTGATTTTATATCTTTATTTTTGGAAAGTTTAGCTGTAACTAAATTAATCTCACTTCCGTGATAAGAAGTTGTACGATCGACATGAATCAAATCTTCATTGCCACACAACCATGTCATGGCATCAGTAATTGACAATAGGTTATCAATACCACTTGCAGTAGCCCGACAATAAATGTGGTGAATCCCCATGGTCTGCGCATCAAACAATCATTCATGAGGTTTGTTGAATTGAAATCTAATAATGTGATGTTGCAATAGTCTCTTTCAAATAGGGGAGGTTTGTCGGCAACTTGCTAGTGGGGTAGCCCCCGCAAGACTAACCGAGTTGATACCGATGGCAAAGAAAGTGAGTGCAAAGGCGCGTGCAGCAGCACGTAAACAGCGAGACAAGTGGAAGATGAAGCGATGGTACACAATACGTGCACCACGAAATCCATGGGACTTCAAGAACATCGGCGAAACAATCGGAGAGTCTGACGAGCACATACTGGGCAGAGTTTACGAGATGACTCTGCAAGAATTCAACGGCGACTTCACTAAAATGCATGTTATTCTAAGATTTAGAGTGGACGAATGTGTTGGACAAGACGCACTGACCACATTCATTGGACATCACCATCAAACCGATCACACTAGACGCCAAATTAGACGTTACAGAGGTAAAGTCGACGATGTTGTAGATGTGGTAACTACTGATGGATACTTGGTTAGACTAAAGCCACTAATCATTACCCAAAAGAGAGTTCAAACCTCGGTAAAGCAAGTTATGAGGTCGAAAACACGAGATTTGTTACTCGGATATGCGGCAAAGAGCACCTATGCTAAATTACAGGAATCAATTCTTGGTGGAGAACTTGAAGAAGATATTCGCAAAACTGTAAAACCAATTTACCCAATCAAGTCAGTATCAATTCGAAAGAGCCAACTGTTGCAATCTGGTGTAGTAACCGAAAAAGGACCTACACTAGACGAAATACATGCTGAAGAGGCAAGAATTGCTGCAGAAGTTAAGGCAAAGAAGGCTGCTGCACTTGCTGCAGCAATGGAAGAGGAGGATGGAGACTCACCGTCTATCCTAGATGCTGCTGAGGCAATGGGTCCAGACTCAGACGAAGAGATTGCAGAAGCATCTGATGTTGTCGAGGATGTTGTAGTTGCTGAGGAATCTGCGGATGAACCTGACTCAACAGAATCTGCAAATCAAGATTACAGCAGTATGACCGTCGCTGAATTGAAAGAATTATTGAAAGCCGCTGGAAAACCTGTCTCAGGTAAGAAAGCAGATTTAATTGCTAGACTACAAGAATAATCATGCCAAGGTGTGTCGGTATATGGACCGAATAGGCATCATCGGTGGAACTGGGTTAGTTTCCATTGATATCGAAGCGGAGCATGCTAATGATTTGGAATCTCGAGGCTTCGAAATAATTCGAACAGATGAAGTAACTGTACAAACTGAATTTGGCCAGGTTCCGCTAAAGTGTATATCTATTCAATACAATGGAAAGGCTAAGGAACTAATTTTCCTTCAGCGCCATCATAACGACGGAAGTGCAAACAAGCCTCCTCACATGATTAATCACAAAGCTAACATTAAGGCGTTGCAGAGTTCACAATGTGATGTGATAGTCTCTGTTTGTTCGATTGGAGCGATTGTTAATGATTTACCACCCGGTAAAGTAGCACTTGCAGGTCAATATATCGATTTTACCGGTATTGCAACAAGTTTCAATGACACTTTTGCAGTTTTCACATCGGTCACAGAACCATTCTCTGCAGAACTAAACAGTTTACTTGAAGATAGTCTGCGCAATTCACAAAGTTTCTCTATCGAAGAAAAAATGTATTACACTTATTGGTTGGCTCAAGGACCACATTTTGAGACCAGAGCAGAAGTTGATGCCATCGACAAATTAGGTGGAGAAATGGTAGGAATGACGATGGCAAGAGAAGTAAAATTGGCAAATGAATTATCCATTCCATACTCTGCAATCTGTATCTCGTCAAATTGGGCTGCTGGAAGAGAGCCGGGTGACCCAGCAGCAGATTTGTCGCATACTCTGGTATCTTCACAAGCAAATCAGCGTTTAGATCCAGTAATACAATGTATCTTTGAACTCTTATCTGTTTGAGAAAGTTATATTCTGTGCCTGCAATAATTAATTTCATGGAAGGCATGTCGGTAACTGATTGGGTATCTCATGAGCCAAAAAATGAATGGGAAATAATGATGAAAAAGGTTGCAGAATTCCATCATAAGCATAATTTTGCGGGTAAAAATGGTCATGATATGGGCTATAGAATCGCTTTAACAGTTGAGGAATTAGGTGAACTATCAGCCGCTATTACCAAAGGCAAGCCATTGGAAGAATGTGCAGAAGAAATGGCAGACATATTGATCTTGTTAATGGGCCATTCAATTGCCATGAAAATTGATTTAAAATCTGCATTCGAAAAGAAATATCACAGAATAATGCAAAGAAAAGCGTTAACAGGCAGGCTGGGTGTTAGAGTAACAGAGTACCAAAATGACAACTAATTGAGGGTTTTTATGTCATTCAAGCAGAAGTGTTTCAACACATCAGAGGATGCGAGATTTCAAAATTTCATATTATTACTAATTGTCCTGAACGCCGTAATGATAGGTATTGATACATTTGAACTAAACACCGGTTTGAAAACTGCTATCGACATTGCAGATACCATTGTTCTATACATTTTTATTGTTGAGTTATTGATTAGATTGGTTGCTCATGGTTCAAAGTTTTTCAATGATGGGTGGAATAACTTTGACTTTGTCATAATTATCATCTCACTTGCACCTTCTTCGGGCGCCTTCAATGTCTTCAGGGTGTTCAGGGTGTTTAGGGCTTTACGTCTCGTGTCATCAATGCCAGAAATGCAAAGAATGGTTGAGGCTATGATAAGGTCATTAAGAGGTATTGCAGCCATAAGTTGGTTACTCTGTATTGTAGTATACGTATATTCAGTAATGGGGACCGTTTTATTTGGTAGCGGCGGTGAATATGGTGAGACATACTTTGGAAATCTAGGCTTATCAGCTTACTCACTGTTCCAAATTATGACTCTAGAATCTTGGTCTAATGGCATTGCTAGAATGATTGTCGAAGAGCAAGGTTGGTGGGCTGCGGCATTTTTCATCAGCTTCATAATAAGTACATCATTTACCTTCCTAAACATGTTTATTGCTGTTTTCACTAACACCATGGCGACAGTTGATATCGAAGATAATGATGAACACGGCATGTCAAAGATTTACAATGACATAATGACTGAGTTAAGCGAGATTAAATCTCAACTGAACATTATCCAAGTTCAAGAAGAGCAAGA
>CALDPP010000055.1 GCA_937911345.1 uncultured euryarchaeote
GCCCCAAGCATATCCACTTCCACGGTATTCGGATTCGCCACGTTCCTGCCAAGCCATATTGAACCAGAAAATCACTCCAATTAATGCAATAATCCTTGGAAAATGGTAATATGGTGGCGGAGGAGCACATTCGCCCCACATGCAAAAATAGCCATTTATTGACTCATTATAGAAAGAAATGATTGACAAAGGGAAAAATAACTTCTGTGGTCTAATAAAGCCATTCCAACTGTTTTCCTTTTGCAATTGTCTATTTGTGTAATCATCAAGATTTTCTATCCGTGGCTTTCCTTCATCTTGTCCGTATTTTGATTGATTATCTTCGAGATATTTCTTCTTCCAGCTTTTCATTGCCGGAGTCTTTGGTTGGTAACTATCTGCCTTTGACCAAAAGCCATCCTCTTTCTCATCCTGAGGCATTGGAGTTGCTTACTCGGCTTAGAAATTTAAATCGTTTGCCAACAGATAAGTCTCAGTTTAATTCGACTTTTCCAATCAAAAACTCACTTATTGCATCAGCAAAATCCTCGGGGGTCGGCATATCATGCATAATTGAGCGGATTTTTTTGCCACCTGGTAATCCTTTAGTGAATGCTACAGCATGTCGCTGCATCCAACGCGGTTGAATTCCTACCGTATCTTTGGATAATTGGATATATCTGTCCCAGCACCACTTTCTGGTCGCAAATGCTTGTTCGGTTTCATCTAGATCTTGCCAATCATCATGAAGTTTAACCCACGGTAAATCGGTTTCTTCCATCCATCCCAATCCAACTTTCAGATAACCAAACATTGCTGGCCGGCCAATTGCTCCCCGGCCGATCATTAACCCTGATGCATTGGTCTTTTCAAGACACTTTGCGGCACTTTCAGAATCGGTAACATCACCATTAGCAATCACCGGCACTTCAACCGATTCGACAACTTGCTTGATGTAATCCCAATCTGCTACGCCAGAGTATCTTTGCCGCAAGGTCCTGCCATGGACACACAGACGTTGTGCTCCAACCTTCTCTAGGCGCCGGCAGATTTCCACTGCGTTGTGCGTTGACGCTCCAGTACCAAGGCGCATTTTTGCCGTGACTGGGACATCGACACTCTCTACGATATCAGTTACCATTGAAACGAGGTTGTCGGGCTCACCCATCAATGCAGCACCTGCACATATTTTGGTCACTTTTGGTGCTGGACAGCCGAAATTCAAATCGATTACATCACAATTTGGTGCTAACATTTCGGCTGCAGTAACCATGTCTTTGGCATCACCGCCAAATATCTGAGGGATAAATGGGACTTCGGTTTCATGAGATTCCATCTTACGCCATGAGGCGGTAGCTGCCCGACTCAAAGCGGTGCTGTTGGTAAACTCAGTTATCGTCACATCAGCGCCGCATTCCTTAGCAAGTAAGCGAAACGGCAAGTCGGTAACACCTGACATTGGGGCGAGAAATAGCGGGCGCTCTTCGCCTTCCCATTTGCCAAACTTCTGGCCAATGAACTCGCTCATCAATTTATGCTCAAAGACATTATTTTTCAATAGTTGGCTTGAATTAGGCAGATAACTCCGATTCAAGCATTTCAGCGACTCTACGCATTCTTCTTAGAACTCTATCTAGTGAATCTTGGACATTTCTCCTTACTTGAGCGGCATCTTCACCGTTCATTCTATGGCCGAGAGGTAACCTACCGCCAAGTAAATTCAAGAGTAGCATCTGTTGTTGAGGTTCGACGTTTTTCATCTCAGCAGCAACATCTTCAATTGACAATTTACCTTTTTTCAATGCCATGAGTAATTTTGATTGTTGTTTGTCATTCAAGATTCGCTGGAAGCCGCCCTTCTTCAGCATCCAATCCTCTCCTCGGCGCTGATGCTGAGCAGTCATCGCGTTCCACAGAGCGACGGATAGTCGGTCTGTACGTGGTATTCGCTCAACCATACCACTGCTTCTAAATCGTTCAAGAATACGTCCAATTCGTGCCTTTTGTCCGCCTAAAGTTTCAGCAGCTTCATCTAGAGATAGCGGGGCATTTCTTGAGAGCAATAATTCGAAAAGTCGAACCGAGATGGAATCGGCTTTGATTTCTTTACCCGGGCGTTCGCCTAGTAATCCAAAATCGCCCATCCACTGGGACAGAATATTTTCTTCAGATTCTGGGGCAATTGGTCTATGGTCGACAACTCCAATTGTTAGCGGAGGGCGATCGTTTTCTGGTAATTCAAGAACCAATCGAGGATTTTCCCGACCCCAGTGTTCGTCAATAAGTTCGAGTCTTTGATTGACAATAATACTCGCTTGGTTAGCAAATATCTCTACCGCCTTGGATAGTGATCCACCACGTAGGTAATATCGTCTCCAGCCCTTACCTTCGTTGGTATAACCAATTATACCAGATTGTACTAATCTTGTCAAATGGTGATTGAGAGATGCCGGAGTTAGTGCTAATTCATCAGCCAACATTTGGGCATCCCAACCGACTTCAGGTTGGGCAAATAGGTAATCTCGCAGTAAGCGGTGAACAGGGTTGGCAAATCCGTGGTCTGCCATCTCATCACCACGTTTTCTAACTAGGCACAGTGTGTCAATGAACCATGTGGTAAGACTATCGATGTCTCTATCACTAGTGGGGAGAGAAACCTCCTGTAATCTGACTTTGAACATTATCCTCAAACGGTAGGCGTCGTCGAGGGTCTTTGAATTCTATGTATTAATTGCCGCTTGAGAGGCGAAAAATACCAGTAAATCCTTAGCGGCGTTCGTCAAGCCATTCATAATCGACACCGTGGGTGCCATGCCACTGAATATCCATGTCAATATGAGGCATTAATTCAATGCGATCTTCCCGTAGTATACCTCTTCTTCGCAACACTTTGACCGCTGAATGTACAGTTGCTCTGGTTCTGCCAATCCGACGGGCGAGTTGTGCTTGAGAACGGGGAATGCCTTCTTTGACGATGTCCTCAATTATCAGTCTTTGAACCAATGACAATCCGATTGGTAAAGCGGATGCAGCCCGCTGTTCGTTGACTGAAATACCTTTCAAAACTTCAACTTGGCTTGGTGCTCCAGCAAAATAACAAGTTCTGCCGTTAACTGGCATTACCGTGATACTTTGTCTAGTTTGTAAGACATCTAAGTGATGCCTTAGGGTACCATTTGCCGTCGCAAGAGTTGATTGTAATTCACGATAACATAGCCCAGGATGCTTCTCTAAAGTGTGAAGAATTCTTCTGCGCAGCGGGTGTTCACTGTTTCTTGCCTTAGTAGAAATGCCACCAAAAGCAAGGGCTCCAACCGCGCTAGCCGCTGCCGCCATACCGCCAGCAACTCCGGCAATTCCGCCGGCTGCTCCGGCGATACCTGCCGCTAACCAAGGGCGCTGTCGAACCCATTGAGCGATTAGAGGCATAATTGGGGTATTCAGTTCTCCTTTGTTAAAGCATCCGTTGAATGATTCATTGAACTGAACCGGAACGAATCTTCAGATGAGCAACAAGTGGAGATAATAGTCTTCCACAAGCAACTCCGTGCTTGCTTAGAGCATAGGCGACTCTTACTGGTGGGCCCTCATCAACAGTTCTGTTGATTAGACCTTCATCGGATAATAGGGTAAGTTTGTCGGACAAGGTTCTTGATGAAATTCCCTCTAGCAGCGCTTTCATTTCATTGAATCTTCTAGGCCCTGCAATGTAGAGGGTGGAGAGGATTTCAATCGTCCACCGTGAACCAAAAACTTGCAATGCTTCAACAGCAGCTTGGACTTCCCAGTTGATGTCGTAGGCATCACTATTGGAGTATTCAGCGAGAGCGTTGCGAATGGAAATACCATTGTCTATGGTATCATCGATTTTTGACTGAATCAAGGTGATAGAATCTGTTGAGATATGTTGAACTGGATTTGGCATGATTTCACCTGAATATTTATTGCGATAGTAACTTCCTTTTTTACACTTAGTGCTACAATATTTGATTTTGGTAGTAGCCATTTTCGAGATTTTTTTACTAATCCACCACACATTAGGTGTAATCTTTAACACCTAGATTTGATTACATCAAGGCATGAGTATGCTTGCAAATAGTAAAATGATGCTTGGTGCCGCTTTGGTATGTTTGATTTTGAGTGCCCCACTGTCGATGCTTTCGACAGGCGCAGTTGAGGGTGCTGTGGAAGATAATTTCGAAACATTCCCTGCCGATTCGGCCTGTGCAAACCCTGATTGTTCTGAGATTG
The DNA here is from genome assembly GCA_937911345.1 of uncultured euryarchaeote. Classification (GTDB taxonomy): domain Archaea; phylum Thermoplasmatota; class Poseidoniia; order Poseidoniales; family Poseidoniaceae; genus MGIIa-L1. The sequence continues at coordinate 4,231 of CALDPP010000055.1, forward strand.
AAGAAGATTGGGCGACATCTACCGGTGAGCGCAGTTATTATGCGTGGAACCTAACCAACCCAACTGAAGTAATGGGTGGTGCAGATCCGGTCTACGAACAAGTTGGACCGTTCGATTATGATATCACTTACACAAGAGAGGTAATCGAACTCAACAAAGATGCTGGAACGCTAAAGTACAGTGAATCAAAGGTTTACACCTGTGCTGAAGATACCAGAACTCCATGTGACATGGAAGTTACCACAACCAACATTCCTTTCCAGCCACAAGTCGTTGGTGCTACAGGAACTGCAATTTCTGGCATCATGGACCTAACCAAGGCAGGTTTCTCTGCTGGTGTAATGGCACAAGACCTCAACACCACGCAAGCTGGAGCTGCAACAACAGGTGATTTATGCAAGGCAGATGTTCCATTAGTTGGCATGATGGAGATTCCTTGTGATACTTGGGCCAACGGTGCGGAAGCTGAATGGGCAGCATCACCAACCGGAGTCGGCATCATGATGGCGAATAATGACGATACTCTGAATGCTACAACAGGCGATTGGCAATCAGGTGATTTAGATAAAGCAATGATGAATGTGACTCATCCTTTTGATGAAAACTTCAATATTTCTCTTATGCAGCCGCTTGGTGTTGTTGCATTTGTTGGAATGGGAGAGCCAGAAACCTTCGTTTCTGACGTCATAGCAGACCCTGAGAAT
>CALDPP010000056.1 GCA_937911345.1 uncultured euryarchaeote
AATCAAAGAATTTGGTGGGGCGACTATGATTGGATAATTGACCTTGTCAAAGAGGATATACTAAACCTAGTTGCAGAAGCTGAAAATGATAAATAATCAATTTCCGGTTTCAAGAAACCAATTTCCTATATTGGGCTAAGCATTAAGAGGTGCTAGCCTCGGGATTTAATCATGGCAACGGTTCGTTTGGACCAAAAAGCGCGGGCTTTGATAAGAGCCATCCCCGATTCTTATCACTCAGCACTTGCTAAATTCTTTGGCAGTGGCCCGAAGGATATCGACCTTGCTAGAAAACAACATGAAGATTACAAACTAGCGTTGGAATCTACGGGAATCAAAGTAGTAATGCTTGACGCAGACCATAATCACCCTGATTGTTTATTTGTAGAAGATCAAGCAGTTATCATTGATGGCCATGTACTTCTTCCAGTACCTGGGCACCCATCAAGAGTAAATGAGCAACCACCAATCGCTGATTTTTTAATTCGCGAAATGGGGGGCGCTCAAATTTGTCGAATGAGCGGCGATGCTAGAATGGATGGTGGAGACATCCTGCGTCTAGGGGATATCTTCTTTGTTGGTCGTTCAACAAGAACTAATGACTTAGGAATTGAAGAATTAAGAGATTTATTATCTCATTTAGGTCATGAATTAAGGGTGATTGACATACCAGAACACGCACTGCATTTGACAAGCATTGCCTCAACACCAACTGATGATATCATCCTCGCCCCAGAAGGCTACCTTCCAAAAGATGCATTTGGTGATTTACCAGATGGAAGCCAAGTTATCTGGATGCCAGAAGAGGAAACCTATGGTTGTAATACAATAGGCTTGCCAGGCGGCAAAGTATTGGTTTCAGATGGGTACCCAACAGTGCAAAAAGCGCTAGAAGATTTAGGCCTTGAAGTAATCAATGTTGACTTTAGCGAGATAAAAGCAGCAGACGGATCTTTGACATGCTGCTCATTATTTTATTAATTAAAAATACAAGTCAACCAATTATTTATTCCAATCTCGAGCTCTTCAGATATTGAGAACTCAAATGAATTATTATCAAAACATCCTTGATCGATTAAATCATCAATTCTCATTTTTCCCTTGTTTAGGCTTAATTCTAAAGTTAACTCATGATTAGCATATAAGCCAATCTCAAACACCAAATCTAAATCATATTTTGTTAAATTTGAGAACTTATCTGAAAAAATAAAAGAACAAAAATCTTTGACACTCAAAAAAGAACATAACATAGATAACGTATCTAGCAATGACTTTTCATTGTCAGCCAACAAATCTAACCCATCGTTATTTTGTGATTTAATTACCAATGTAATCAAAGGTATTTCACTATCTACCAAGGCAAATCAACACCATCATACTGCACAAATCTACCAGAATCTTCCAGGGTGTGATTATCAATTAAGTTCAACATACCATCTACACTTTCATTCAATTCTACAGGAGCATGTTCGCCCCCCATCCGAGTCTTTACCCAACCAGGATGAAGTATCAAAAAAGAAATATTATGTTCAAGAGATTCCTTCTTCATTGCCACACTAAACATGTTTAGTGCTGTCTTTGACGCCCTATATGCATATGAACGCCCAGAATGACAATCATCTATTGATCCCATTAAACTACTAATCATAGCTACTGTAGTCAGAGAGTCATGATTCATTTTATTATACAACTCCCTAACCATTCTTACAGGTCCAACAGAGTTTATGTCTAATACTTGTAAAACCCACTCATCATCAATCTCACTAATATTCCTCCAACGACCGTCCGGAACTCCAGCATTATTAATTAATAA
>CALDPP010000057.1 GCA_937911345.1 uncultured euryarchaeote
GCTCTAATCTATCTGTTGCTACTGATAGTAATTTTGCCGGTTTCTCGACAATAAGAATTTGATCGTCTTCGTAAATCAAATCAATAGAATAGTTCTTGAATTTAATCTCAGTTTGTTCTTTAACCTCTTTTCGTGGCTTGTCGAGTAATTCAACGATGTCGTTTGGTAACAAATTATGCTTTGCTTTGTGTGTAATATTTTTGTTTACTTCGACTCGCCCTTGCGAAAGCATTTTTCTTATTGTATTAGTTGATGAGTTTGGAAAAATCTGCTTAAGAAAATCGAGTAATTGTATTTCTTTTTCGATGATTTTTTTCATAATATCAACTACAATAAAATTATTTTGCAAACATCGCCTTTACGGCCCAATTGATCTGGTTCGATTACTGTTAGTCCATCACTCATCGCAACTCCAGCTATATTGCCTGAGCCTTGGTGGCCTTTTAGTCGAGCAAATGTAGAACTATCTTTATTGAATAATTCTACTCTTCTAAATGTTGTAAAGCCTTCTTGGGTTTTGATATCTTCGTCTAAGATTGCATGGGTATATTTGGTGTTAATATCCTTTGAGTTGGTTAACGAAGTTAGCCATTTTCCAACAATAGCACGAAACACAACATGGCTACTGACCGGATTTCCAGGTAGACCGAATAGTGGTTTATCGTTCCAAAGACCGAATAATGGTGGTGATCCTGGTCGCATTTTTACTCTCCAAAATCTTATGTCGCCTTCTTGTTCCATCAAGATTCTAACATAATCTTTGTCACCCATAGATACACCTCCAGAGGTAATTATACAATCGTGGTTTTTTGACGCTTCATTAAGTGTCTCACGTAGAATATCTAAATCGTCTATTACATTAGGAAAACGGGTTACTTCATGACCATAGATTTCAACTAAAGCGGATAATCCGTAAGAGTTTGATTCGTATATTTGGCCATATTCTAGATCTTCACCAAGAGATCTAAGTTCATCACCAGTAGATATCACGGCGATTCTGAGTTTTTTGAATACTGAAATTGTTGATATTCCTGCAGCAGCACAGAGTGATATTTTTTCTGGTGACATTATTTCACCTGGTGTGAAAATTATTTCGTCTAGTGAGAAGTTTTCCCCTAGTTTACGAATAAAATGAGGTTTTGATGGTTTATTGAGAGTTACTTCGCTGCCAGCAACAGTACAATCCTCAATTGGAATTATCGAATCCGCTCCTTCAGGAATTGGTGCCCCAGTCATTATGCGTACAGCTTGTCCAGAGGTTATTTCTTGAATGGTTGAAGATCCAGCCATTGTGGAGCCGATAATTGATAATTGAGTTGGCGGGGTTAATGTATCTGAATGTATTACTGCAAACCCGTCCATAGCTGAATTATCAAAACCCGGATCGTTTACTTTTGAATGGATGTTATTAGAAACTACACGATTAATTGATTGAGAGATTGGAATTATTTCTGAATCAAGATTAATTTGGGTTTTTTGGCACAAACTAATTGCTTCGTTTAGTGAAACAAAGTATGGGTATGGTTTGGCCATATCCTCCCCAAAACAAAATTTACTTTGATATTATGGACGGTAATAGGGATAATACTGCAGTATGAATTGTATCTGTTATTTGCTGGATTAGTGATTATTTCAGCATTGTACTCTAGTGTTGGGCATGGTGGTGCTTCTGGTTACCTTGCAATACTATCAATATCCTCTTATGGTCTGATGAGTCATATTTGGTTGAAACAACATGTTTGGATAATGAACTTAATAGTGGCTTCAATTGCTTTTTATCACTATAACAAGGCTGGTTTTCACAAACCAAAACTTACCATTCCATTTATTGTGGCTAGTATTCCTATGGCTTTTATTGGTGGGTTTTTGAATATTGATGCAGATCTATATGATATTTTATTATCATTAACGTTGTTATGGGCAGCGTATAAAATTGTTAATTTTACGCCACATGAAGACGTATTAATTAGAATCCCGGCCAAATTTGAAGCTTACTTTTGGGGCGGGGGTATAGGATTTTTTAGTGGTTTAATTGGTGTGGGAGGAGGTATTTTCCTTTCTCCAATAATCTTATTGAAACGGTGGGCTACTGTAAAATCTGCAGCCGCTACTGCAGCAGTATTCATATTTGTTAACTCACTTTCAGGATTGGTTGGAATGGGGGTTTCAGACCAACTAAATGTTGATGTGTCTTTGTTAACAATATTCGTAATTGCGATAGTCATTGGTGGTTTTGTTGGTTCATTATATGGTTCTAAGTTCGCTTCAGATAAACATGTTAGAATAATTTTGGTGATTGTTTTAATTGTTGCAGCCATAAAAAGGGTTGCCGAGTTGATTGGTTTTTAGCAAACACATTTCAACAAATGAGTTCAAATGCACTTTGGTTTTCGCAACATCATGGGCGATGGTAAAACTGCTATCATAACAGGAGTAACTGGACAAGATGGTTCATATCTTGCCGAGTTATTACTCTCTAAAGGATACCACGTCTATGGTTTGGTTAGACGAACTAGTCAGCCCACCCAAGGTAGAAGTCTCATAAATCATCTCTTAAAGAATGAAAGATTTCATCTAGTTAACGGAGACCTTACAGACCAATCTAGTATTGATAATGCAGTAAATGAAATTCAACCAGATGAATTTTACAATCTAGGAGCTCAGTCATTCGTCCCGGAGTCTTGGAGATCGCCCACTATGACTGCAGATGTTACCGGACTAGGTGCTTTGCGATGTCTTGAGGCGATTAAATTAGTAAAACCTGATTGTAGATTCTACCAAGCTGGGTCTTCAGAACAGTTTGGCGAAGTTAGGGAAATTCCTCAAAATGAGTTGACGCCATTTTACCCAAGAAGCCCATATGGTTGTGCTAAAGTATTCGCTTATGAGATAACTAGAAATTATCGTGAATCATACGGGCTATATGCTTGCACTGGCATATTATTTAATCATGAAAGTCCTAGAAGAGGATTAGAATTTGTAACAAGAAAAGTAACGATGACTGTTGCAAGAATTTCGAGTGGTCTAGATGAGTTCTTATCAATTGGAAATGTGAAAGCAAAACGAGATTGGGGGTTTGCTGGAGATTATGTTGAGATGCAGTGGAGAATGTTGCAACAAGAAGAGCCGGAAGATTTTGTGGTGGCAACTGGAGAAACACATAGCGTTCAAGATATGATCAACATGGCATTCAGTCGCGTTGGTTTTGATTTAACTTGGAGTGGTGAGGGTGTTGATACAATTGCTACAGATAAGGAAGGCGTAGTTAGAGTGAAAACCAATCCAAAATTCTTCAGGCCTGCCGAAGTTGATTTATTGGTTGGCGATTATACCCTTGCTTCACAAAAACTTGGTTGGAAACCGTCAACATCTTTTGAAGAATTGGTTAATATGATGGTTGATAGTGATGTTAAAATTGTTGAGAATGCGTTAGAAAATGGTCTTCAGCCACCTATTCCGCCGGCTTAAAGAAATAATTTGTGGATTTTTTCTGCTTGTTCAAGTGGAGATAGTTTTAGTTCAGTTATTCTTTTTCTGCCGGCAGCTGCCCAACGTTCGCGTGTTTCTTTGTCACGGCATTGCTTTAATGCCTCATGCCATTTTCCATAGTCGTCCCTAGGTAACAACCTACCACATTCACCATCTATTATTGAATCTCTAAAACCGCCTTCGTCAACAAAAATTGCTGGTGTTCCTATTGAAAATGCTTCTATTGGCGTCAAACCAAATGGTTCTTTATGAGCCAGACTGACTATCGCTAATGATTCCTTCATCAAAATAGATAATTGTGGAGAAGATAATCTTGGAGCAACCCAAAGTTTCACGTTATTATTCGATGCGTGCTCTTGAAGGGTTTTGATTTGATTATCACTGCCACCTCCAACATGTACAAGTGAGATGTTTGTGCCAGAAAGCATGGATATTGTCTCCATCGAACCTTTTGCCCAGTTTGCAGTTCCGATTGTGACAACATATTCTCCTTCTTTTGCTTGAATATAGGGGTTAGAAAATTGATGTGTATTATCAGTATATTCTTCTCTATCGACACACGGATGAATGAAGCCGCATTTTATCCCATAAACTTCCTCTATTCTTTTTGCTGTATAAGATGAGTTGCCATTAATTATTGAATTGTTTTGTTGAGAAAATCTTCGAACGATTTTTTTATCATTCCTTCTTCCTTTAGAAAGTAGTAAATTGGTGATAAATTTTGGACGTTGAAATTTACCGTTTAAATCCCTGTGTAATGAGTCTTCATGGAAACCCCTGTGTGGCTCTAATAGGTGTAGGTGAGATTTTTTTGTTTGTGGAAGGATTTCTAAAAAACTCAGATAGCCGTCTCCACTAATAATGTGAAAATAATCGAATGTGTTTATGTTAGAAATTAGATCTGTGCAGCTTAACCAAGATTTCTTCGATGATGTGTGTATTTTATCGAAGATTTGAGATGCTGCACTGTAATTTGGAATCCATGGCTTTTCTGGTTTGAATAATTTTATGTTGTTATTCTTACAAATTTCTTCCAATTCATAACATGAGGACAATGTAGTTACCGACACATTATACCATTTTGTCAAATAGGGAAGGCTGCGCAATAAATCTCTCTCAGCACCACCCATCCTGGAAATAATCCCTTTCGCGATGAGCAATGATGGTTTTTCATCAGCCACGAATAATGGTGAAGGTGTCCAGTATATTTCAACAACTCAAGAATGTATGGTTAATTATGGAAAATTATTCCATCGTCGCCCTGGCCAGATTCAAACATTTGTTGTAAAGTAACAATACCAATATCAATCGGGTATGTTTTGTTTTTCGAGGGAATGGTTAATTTTTTTAGATGCCCGGGTATATTATCAAGGAAATCTGCGAGTTTAACACCTGCAACATTAGTTATGTGGTGTGGTAAAAATTCCACAATCAAGGTTTTGGTTTGCGATAAAATATCCGTCATTCCTTGCATAGCAAAATGTTCTGAGCCTTCGATATCTATTAACACCAAATCAAACTTGTTATTTGAAAGATAATTATCTAACGAATATGCCTCTACGTCTATAACTTCTGGATTATCATATGTATACATGTAATGGTTGTTAATTGGAACTCTTTTACTGCCCCCAGAGTTGACTGTGTTTAATTGAAATTTTATGGTTTCTTTCTTGTTACTCGCCGCTATGTTATGAAGGGTTATGTTCGAAGTATTATTCAATTTAACATTAGTTTCGAGTAGTTTAAAGTTACTTGGGTTGGCTTCAATTGCAACTAATTTAGCGCAAATATTCGCGATTGGTATAGCTAGTGAACCGATATGGGCGCCAACAATCAATACCGACGACTGGTTGTCAATTAATTGTGAAATTTGATTTATTTCACTTATTCCATACTCACCCTTTTCTCGTAGTTTTGCACCAACCTCTAAATCAGCTGGATCAACCGCAAATACACCGTTTTTTGTCTCAACGATGAGTGCTTTGACGTCTTTACCAAGACGGTTGAGAAATCGATTTGACTTCCTGTTTTTTAGGAAAAAATTGACTCGCCAATAAAGGGATTTAAGCATTATAAATCCTCAATCGAATTTCATTGTGTGGCCACACTCTGAATAAGTGCAAGTAACGGTGTATCGCTGTTTCTTCGGTTTAGGAATTTTTAATCTGGATCCGCACATTTCACACTGAACAACAAGAGTTTCAGGCTCGGCTACTTTTGGAGCATCCTCTAAGACACGCCCAGCCTCTGATTGTGACCAACCCAAAGAATCTGTATAACTATCTGTTTTCTTGATTTTATTTTGTCTTAAAGATAAGCGCATCTTTCTCTTCTTCTTCTTTCGTGGCTTTGGGGGTTTTCCGCCTCGGGTTGGTCTTTTTGTAGCCATGCCAATCAATTACCGGTTAGGGTATAACTATTCAATCGCTTCGCAAATTGGTTTTGTGAGTCATGACATTATTTGATAAAGTAAAACAATTGATTCTATGACATGATAAAACGTTTCGTAGTTTTGCTGGTGATTGCAATAACTATGTCTGGTGATATTGGTCTAATACAAGATGATGGTGAGGTGCACACTGTCACAGTCGATGGTTTTGGTTCAAATCTAAGATTTGTGCCAGACACCTTAACAATAAACGAAGGAGATACTGTACAATTCTTATGGAGTGGTCAACTATTACCTCATAATGCAATAGAGCAAAATGAAGTGTTCAACTCTGGAGATGCTGAAAGAGACGTAGACTATACATACACATTCAACTATAATCAGTCTGGTGTGTATGAATTTTATTGTGAACCTCATAGAGATCTTGGTATGGTTGGAGAAATTACAGTAATTGATGTCGAAGAAAGTAACGTGACAATAGAAGATGATGTAGAAACTAGTTCTAATGATATTACAAATGAGAAAAATTCCTTAATTAATCTAAATATCTTGTTAGTTTTAGGATTGGTTGTACTTATTCTAATATATTTCAGAACGAAAATCGATGATATACCTAAAATTTGATTTTATTCTATTGTGTATGATTTACCATTTTCTGGAGAATGTGTTGTTATCCCATTCTTCTCTAGTTCCTCAACAAGATGGGGGCGTGCATTATTTGGGTCAGTATGATAAATAATTACATCTTGTGGATCACATGAATAAATAAATTCTGTAATTTCCTTATGTCCTGCATGAGTGGAAAACGAAAAACTTTCCCAATTTAATGATATATCTACTTCTTTTCCAAAAATATCTAACTTAGACTGTGTTTGTAATTTTCTGCCACCCGTATCTCTAGCTTGATATCCAGTGAAGAATATTTCATTCTCTATATCATGTCTCAATCGATTTAGGTACCAAATTGAGGGCCCTCCTTGAAGCATTCCAGATGTAGAAACAATAACATCAGAATCCAATGCCTTTTTTCTATCAGATTTGCTTGATACTCTTTTTGACCAATTCCAGGCATCGTTAAGCAACTTTGGATCCCGCAAAAATTGACTATTTTCTAATTGTAACTTAGTTATTCTTTTTCCCATTCCATCGACGTGAACATCTAATTCAGGACAATTCTGGTAAAGTCTGATTAACATATCTTGAGTTCTGCCATTAGCAAATGCTGGTATTAATACAGTCCCTCCTTTATCGGTTACTCTGATAACATTTTCAATGAATCTATCTAATTCTTCTTGTTGATTCGCATGATCTCTGCCACCATATGTTCCTTCAATAAACAACATGTCAACATCATGAGGTTTTGCTCCATTGGTAAGTGGTGAGTCTCTAGTATCAAAATCTCCAGTAAATAGTATATCCTTGTTTTCAGTTTCTACTTTCAACATACCAGCACCTGGTATGTGACCAGCATTAACTAGAGAAAGTCGCCAATTTTCTTGTTCCCATTCTTCATTAAATTCATGGGTTACCCAAGAATCCATAGCTAAGTCAATATCTCGTTTATCCCAAGGTAAAGGATATTTTTCAATGCTACTAATTTTGTAACAGTCATTCCACATCATATGAGATATTTCTGAAGTCAATTTTGTACCGTGTAAATTTGTATTGTAATTTGCTGGAAGCCAAGGTGCCATTCCTAAATGATCAACATGTGAATGAGTAATTATTGCGTTTTTTACTGGGGGGGATTCTTTTGGATATTTTGGTGGAGATGTTGGAGCAATTCCATAATCTAATAACAATCTGTTAGAAGTTTCATCTTCAAGAACTATACCAACATTCCCAACTTCGTTACCACCGCCTAAGTAATGATAACGATATCCTGAATTAACAGGTTCATCTGGATAGTCAGTTGTTCTTCCTGGATTGTAAAATACCATACTGTATCAACTGTCCGAAATCGTCATCCAACATTTAGTTGATGGAAAATAAATAACCCCCACCCCTATATTTCCATTGGAGTTAATTTTTTATTTTGAAGGAGATATATTATTTGGAAATGTAAGATATATTATAGACTAGTTTCAACATAATTCAAATGACGTTTTCTCTTTTTCTTGTTTTTTTATTGATTTTCTCTTTTTTAGAAAAAGAATAGATTCTATAGGAAATAAGGGGGTGTAACTATACGATATCATTTTCTGAAAAATTGATATCATTTTAGTTCCTGTGGAAAACAATTTACCAAATTTATTGAATCAACTTTCTTTTGGAAACGCATAAACTCAAAAATAACCATCTCTACCACAAATTATGGCAAGAGTGCCAAATCACTTGTTTGTTATAGATAATGACAAGTGTTACGGTTGTGGTGCGTGCATAGCGTTATGTCCAGTTAATGTTCTAGATCTTGAAAATAGGTTAGCTATAGTCGATGAAAAAAACTGTACCCACTGCGAACTATGCATACCATCATGCCCTGTATTTGCTCTTGATATTATTCCGGAGAATTCATTATGAATTCGATAGTAATTATTGGTAGCAATCTTGTTGGTTTACTAACTGCAGATATATTATCAAAAAACAATTCTGTAATAATAATTGAACCAGATTTAGAATTGGGCTTCCCGGCTAATTATCCTGGGAGAGCCGAAAGTAATCAAACAATTGATGATATTCTATCTTGTGAAGATAAAAACAACCTTTTCCTACTGGAAATTGAAGGTTTTACTAATTTTAGATCGGAATGGTTTAGTAAATTACTAACTCATAAATTAGCAAAAAACGACGTCACTATACTGAATCGATCTAGAGTATCATCAATTAATGAAATTGGAAAGAAGCTAGAAGTATCAATTCAGGGTAGTGAGATAAATAATAGTCAAATATTATGTGACACAGTCATTGATTTTTCAGAATCAAGTTTCTCAATAATTGGTAACAGCCAGCATGATTACCACTCTAAATCATCTAAAATAATTAAACCAAAACTGAGCACAATACAATATTTTGTTGGTACATGTTTGCTTAAAGACTCATACGAGTTACAAAATTTTGAGGTAAAATTACCGAGAAAAGATGACCTGGTCGAAGTATGGTTCAAAATAGGTCAAGAAGAAGAACCAAAACGTGGGTGGATAGAATCTAAAACCGTCCACGCTTATCATGAATCTAAGTTAATGTTGTTAGAAGATTATTATTCGAAAGCAAAGCAGTTAGTGGAAAAAATGGTGATCTAATGAATACAATCAAACTATATCTTGAAAGCATTGATGCAGCTTATGATACTAAATTTAGTGCTAAGGTTGTTTCGATAGATGGAAATAAAATAGGCCTAGATAGGACGCTTTTTTATCCAATTGGGGGCGGCCAAAATTGGGATACAGGTAGAATAATTTCTTCTAATGGCGAGCTTCAAGTCTCAGAAGTCAGAGGTAGAAATTTAATTGAACACTACGTAGACAATGATCATCAATTGTCAATTGGGGATGAGGTGACTGGAGAGATAGATTGGCATAGAAGGTATTCACATATGAGAATGCATACTGCACAACATCTTATGTCTGGTCTAGCATACGAATTATTTGATGGTGTTAGAACGGTTGGAAATCAAATCAACATAGAAAATTCTAGAATTGATTTTAATCCAATATCATTTAATGAATTAATGCTCCAAGAACTTACAGAATCCGCAAATAAATATGTTAATGATTCATTTTCCGTACTAGATTCAATTATGACTAGAAAAGAAATCAACTCAATCATGCCTGAAGAGAGAACTAATATGGATTTACTTCCAAAATCAATCAAAGATCTAAGAGTTATCACTATTGGTAATGAATTTGATTTGTGTCCTTGCGCTGGAACACATATTTCTAATCTTTCAGAAATTGGTGACATCACAATTGTCAGTAAAAAATCCAAAGGTAAGGGCACTCAAAGGATAAAATATCAACTTAGTAATAATTATACAAATAGAGAACCGAACTCAAATATCGTCTAGGATATCATCAACCTCATCAATCAGGTTTTTCCAAACTTCTTTCTGTTTAATTTTTAATTTAACATCTTCTTCAGTTTCTATGGATGCTTTAATTCCAATTTTCAAATCCTCTCCAATACGTTCATCTTTATTGATAGGTACAATCTCTTTGCTCGGATTGGTTCTTTTACCACTATATTCTTGTTTTGATAATTCATCATCTCTCCATGTTTCATCACCAATTAATTTAGCAATATCATTACTTGGAGGCTTATTTTTCCAAGGATTCTTATTTACCAAGTCTTGCATAATCCTTCTTTGTTCAGTAGATTCTTGTTTTATGTATAATTCCTCAATATCTTCTGGATAAACAAAACCCTCATCGAATTCAACACTGGAAACTAATGATTGTTGGTAAACTAATTCTTTACCATGGATTTCATCGGTATCAAACATTTCTGGCTTTGATAACATAGAGTATAACTCTCTCATATGTTGAACTAATTCAGAATCAACATCGCTAATTAGTATAGTTTTTACTTTCGTATGTAATTCAATACAACTATTACACCTTTTCAATCCAGGTACATCTTCAGCATCGCATCTCAAACAACAACCTTGGAAACCCATAGATTTCATTGCTTTACGAGGTTGAGACATATAATCAACTGATATTACCTAAACCCTCATCATATAATAGGATTCAATAAACTAGAGCAGTTGTAGATACCATGGCGAGTCGAGACCCTAGAGCCGATATCGTCGATAAGAATCCATTTCCTAAACCAAAAATCAGACGTATACATTCTACAGAGAGTGGTAATAATAGTTCGATATATACTATCAATGATCTAAAGAATATGTTCACAGGTAATACTCAAAAGAAACCTCAACTAAAACAAGTATGGGAATTTAGTGATATCGAAAAACAAAACTTACTACTGGCAACTGCAGCCTTTTCTCTTGCATTAGGATTCATGGCTGTAGGTGGATTAGCGGGATTTTCTATTTTAGGCTCAAATACTTGGTTTGTAACCTTACTATTATCGATACCAGTCATGTTGTTAGCAGTTGGGCCTGCCTTCATTCTCCATGAAATCGGTCACAAAATAGTAGCAAAGAGAAATGGTTGTTGGGCAGAATTTAGAGCAGATCCAAAAGGTTTACAATTTGGTATAATGCTATCTTTTTTCTTAGGATTTTTGTTCATGGCTCCAGGTGCCGTTATGGTTGCTGGACTAGTAACTAGGAGGGAAAATGGACACATTGCGGTTGCCGGGCCCCTAACAAATCTGAGCTTGTTCTTAATTGGAATACCAATATGGGTGCTGATACTAGGTTTAACAGGGGCTTTCGAATTATCATCTATACCATTGTTAGAAAACGGAAGGAGAGCTTACGTTGATGGTGGTTCAATAATATGGCAATCAATGCTGGTTGATGCTGGAGTTTGGTGGCTTTCAGCAAATCTAATTCTCGGCTTATTCAATATGTTTCCATTTGGACCATTAGATGGTGTTAAGGTCAAGGATTGGAACGAACAAGTATTCTACGCTGTATTCTTAATTTTCTTATTACCAGTGTTAGGGATGTTCCTTGGGTTTTGGTCTCCAACTAATCTTTTGGAAGTGTGTGTAACAAAATTGTTCTAATTATTCATTATGAGTTAATATTTATTCATAATGAATAAATTAACCATTAAACACATCACTAAGAACCAATTTTACAAATATGCATTTCTAATTGGCTGCTCGTCAAGATGGAAGAATGAATAAGTCGCCCACCAAGTTATCGTATCTAAAGCATCGACTAGGTTACTAGTGCCGCTCTGTTCTTCACCGTAATCTTTGCCGGTAGTATCCATCCAATCAATCATCTCATCTACAGTATCACAGGTTTGATGATAGCACCAATAACCATCGACAAGCCCGCCGAATCCCATAGTTACTGTTCCTAAGTTATCTTGGAAGGTAGCATGGTCAGAACGCGCTGTAGTATCTTCGTAAACAATTATTTCAGGGCGATCTTTCGCTAACCAATCATCCACTTTCCAAGTCGATGCATCATACCCTTCCCCTAGTAATGGAGACATTTGTTCTTCAACACCAATAGCATCAGAACCAATCCACATTGCCAAACCAACCATACCAGGTTGATTCATTACATCGTGGTCAAGACTTGGTCCAATGTATACTCTCATTGGCCACACTTCAGAATCCTTAGGATATCCATCAGGGTCTATCTCTGGTTGTGGATCACAATTTCCATCTCCACCACCATGTCCATTACCACAAGGTGCGCCACCACCACCCGGCCAGTTAACTCCAGCCATGTCTAGATTAACGTAGTTTGTAACCTCAACATTCGGGTTATCCTCTTTAACCCAGTAATCTGTCCAGAAATCGCTACCACGCTTACCACCTTCTTCGCCTGACCACAAACAAAACACCATTGTGTTGCGTGTGCTGTAAGCCGACATAGCCTCAGCAACAGTTAGCACCATACTAGTCCCCGCAGTATTATCGTAAGCTCCAACTCTTGTCCCGTAAGTTCTACCGAAAAGGTGAGGGTCTAACATACCACCATTTACTGGTGGAGCGATATCAAAATGAGCACCGAAAACCATCCACTTGTCCGGGTCAACCTCACCAAAACGGTATCCACAGACGTTGTAGGCCTCAGGATTTTGCGCACCTGTCATCAAAGAGTCGTATACGAAACGTTGTACGATAACCTCAAGTCCAAAACCTTCCATTGTAGAAATCAAATATTGAGCGGCATCCTCATACGCCAAATTACCTTGTCCAGCCCACCGATCTAGATAGCCCACAGCACCATCAGCAGGGTCATCTAAGTCTGGAGTTTCATCAGACATGATATTGATGTAATTGAACACAGTTCTGCCATCAACTATTCCCATTGAGTGTCTACCACCTTCAGACTCACTAAACGCGGCAGCCATTTGTCGTTTTACTGATAATTTTACCACTGCAACCGAATCAGTTGTTAAGTTAGAATAATCAATCGTGTCAAGTGAATTGTTTATCGCACTCACTCTTGTTACAGTTGGATTATCTTCCGCATCATATCCTCTTCTTTCAAACCAGGTTTTCCAAGATTCATCAATTGTCCTAATTGGCCATAAATCTCTACCATATTCACCTAATAGAATAACAGCAGTATCTGTTCTAGGTGGAGCAAGGATGTTTAATTGAATAGACTCACCAGATTTTAGGTCTACAACAGTAGAGTTTTGCACGAACCCATTCTCTTCATTGAGAATTAAATACGGAATATATGCAGATAAATCGGCCTTTGCTGTTATTGTTACCCCTTGAAAAACCCCCCCGGAGAGCGTTTGAGGTGTTATCACAACATCCTTTTCAGAATTTATTCCAACCTGTTCTGTTTCTCCAAAACATCCAGAGAACGCCGCGCTAAACATAACTAAAACAAGAAACAACGCTCTTGTAGGTCCACGCCCGGCCATATCAAAGCCTAACAACAACCATTTCTCAAACCATCGGTCTAATGATGAATCTAGATACAATTGTTTTATGTACTACCAAAGACAATATTATCATGATAATATGATAGTTGTAACAACTAATTTTTATTGTTTGAAGAGAGGGAAAAAAAGATCGATAACACGCAACCAATACATTTGGGCAAATTCACTAATCATCGATGATACAGATGACAAATGTCCAGTTATTGAAGGCTAATTATTCCTCTTCCGGGTAATTTTCAACATATACCTTATCTTTACCCTCAATATTTTTTTCATTGATTAAACTGATTGAAACCCCAATTAAACCAACAACAGAGATAACCATCAATATTGGAATTAGTTGATTATTAGTGTCTTCAGATTCACTGGACTCAACAATTTCATCATCACAACCAGATCCAAAACAATCGCCTACATTCGGCAATTCAGATTCAGTGTGGTCGTCAACTCCGACAAAAATGGTATTAATCCAAAAATCAGTATGGCTGCCATTAACCATTTTTTCAACTTGATAGTCATATATCCCAGTACCATTACTACCATTAAAGTAGAATACATCGGATTCGACACAGTCAGAATTTAGTAATGTACCATTTTCATCATATTGGCAATCATAAACCATCCATGGGGAAAAATAATCTACACTTTCATTGAAAGCACCATCACCGTCTAAGTCAATACTAACTCTCATGGTTGAATTGTTGGTACTATCTCCAACCTTGAATTTGATTCCATCTCCAGCTACAAATCCAGCAGTCTCTAAGACATCTTTAGGAACAGGCCCCTCCTCTTTCAGTATAGACATCATAACATTAGGAGTGTGTGCCTGAACCGCCATGAATGGCGACAGCAAAACCATCAATACAAACAACACTCTAATTCGCAAATCACACCCTCCCGTTGTACGATTCCAAACTATCATCACATAAAGTCAAAACGGACAATATACTCGCCAAACCATGCGGGGCAAGGAAATAGCGCTGGCTTTCTTCCTAGTTTTATTAATGGTCTCGAGTGCCATGTATGTTTTTTCAGATACAGATGAAACAGAATCAACCTCAAAATCACCAGTGTTTGACAGCGAAGACCCCCTTTTCCAACACGAAGGCCATGACCATTCAAACGCATCACAACACATGGTAGGCACTGACAATTTCGAACAATTAGACTTCAATCCTCTTACTACTAATGGTAATGCTGAAGTTCAAGTAGCAACCACTCCAGATGGTGAGACATATGCGTATTTAGCGGGTTGGAATGACATGCACATTGTCGATGTTACCGACCCAGAAAATACCGTAGTTACTGGTAAATACACCGACCCAAACACCCAGGTTTTAGATGTCAAATATATTGAATATAATGGAAGGGAATACATTGTACAACAGAATCAACTTATCGATCCTGGTTATGCTGACCCAAACGTTGGTGAGTGGAGCGATCCTGCGCAAGTCTCTGTTACTCTTATCGACGTAACCGATAAGGAGAATCCTACATGGGTTGATTCCTGGTATGATGTCGACCATCCAAGCGGCCCCCACAACTTATACACTCACATGATTGACGGAGAATGGTATTTATTTGTTGCAAATCCAGATTATGAGAATTGTAACGACGCAATCGACGAAGCATGTGGTGGTGTTACAATTGCTCACCTAAATTTAGACGGCTCCGCTGCTAGAAATATTCCAGGGGTCCCCGGATCTGGTTTAGGACATACCATCATTAAAGTTGGAGAATATGAGGTTGCATGGGAACATACCAGGGGTGGCTGGATATACATTCATGATATGACTGTACAATTATGGCCAGGTGATGACCCAACAGACCCAAGATATGGGCGCACATTCATCTATGGAAGCTACTGGGAAGCAGGCCTAAGAATTGGAGACGTTACAGACGTTCCACACCCAGTGAATTCTCCTGAGGAATACGCAATTCACGCAACTCTTTGTAAAACCGGACAAGGAAACCCAGTACAGTGCAGGTGGCGAGCAGAGGAAGTGGGACTTTGGATGGATTTCCTTGATTTAGATGAAGATGGCCAACCAGACAGTGGCACCACAGGTAACGAGAACGGTGGAAGAGTATCATACATCCACTATGCTGAACCATTCCCCAATATGCTCGATTTATCTCATTTAGGTTATTCAGATGAACCTGTACACATTACAACCGCAGCGGTTGAAGTACTATCAACATCTGTTGGAACCGGAATCATTTACCTTCTAGATACTACAGATTATACCTATATTGATGGTCAACTAAAGTTCGAAATAAAATTGATTAGAGATTGGGAAATTCCATGGGCTGAAGACCATTGTTATGGTGCAGATTGCGCAATAAACCCCGACCCAGATGAATGGTTATTATTCTCACCACATAATTTGGACAGTGCTTATTTTGTTACCGATGAAACAACCGATCAAAGCCATGGCGGTGGCTGGGATGGTAGATTGTATGTCTCACACTATCATGCAGGATTGTGGGTTTTAGACATAGAAACTCTAGTTTCCCCTACTAATCCAGATGATCGATTTGAGACATATGCCGAGGCAACAGTTGGATGGTTCTTACCACATGGTGATGATGGTATTGTGTTAGAATCAGACTTCTATGAATTTTCTTGGGTTCCATTCTTGTGGGCCGTTGAACATCATAATGGAATTACCTATGCATCCTGTATTTCAACAGGGCTGTACGTAGTCCAGTTGGATATTGACATTCCATATTTAGGAACTAATGTGTGAGGGATAGTTATGAAAAAAACCATTATTACATTGGCGATGTGTATGATGTTTATCTTGCCCGGATGCATTAATTCTGATAATGATGCAGAATCTATCTTCCATGGAGATATCATTTCAGACGCTAGACCAATTTCAGCTTTCACTTTACTGACGAGTGATAATACTAGTTATGATTTCAAAGAAAATACTGAAGGTAAAGTAACAGTCATTGCCTTTTTATTCACTAACTGTTATGATATCTGCCCTGTTGTAACATATAACTTGAGAGCAATACATGAGACGCTTAACGAATCACAATTAGATAAAATAGAATTCTTAACAATAACAGTAGATCCTTGGAGAGATAACACCACCATTTTAGA
>CALDPP010000058.1 GCA_937911345.1 uncultured euryarchaeote
TGAAAGTAGTGGCTTACTCAAAAGATAACCGGCAGTAGCGCCAGGACAATTAATGGGACTATTCCCATGAATAAGTCTCGAATGAATAAAATCAACAGCGTTCGTGATTTTACCTCAGCGATTTTATCAAATTCTTCTTGCATTTTATCGTCAACCATATCTGATATTTTTCCAGCACCGGTTCTTGCAACTTCAATGGCTGCGCCAACTGCGACGCTAGATAACAATCCGGCTGGAGTTAGTTTTCGGGCTTTGATTGCTTTACTGCCCCAAATCAACAGACTAGTCTTTAGAGCCCTAGTACCTGTTTCTTTGACTATTGCTGTATTGTCATTTTCAACTTCTGGCTTTTCTTTTTTAGAGAATTTTTTGAGCCATGAACGGACAGATAATCCAGTATCAGCAACTTTTCTCAGTTTATTGACATCATGTTTTTCTACGGCTTTCAGCATTCTACGGATTTTTCCAATCCTAAAAATGTCAAAGAATATCCAAAAGAATAGTAACAATAACAGTACTGTACCGCCCAAATTAGAAACTTCATTCCATTCTTGCCAACCAATTGGATCGAATAACATTCTAACCAATAAGACAGCTAAAGGAGGGAACAGTATTGCTAAAAACTCGTTAGCTGCTAGCAAACCAAATCCTCGCACAGGTAAATCTCTTACTTGCTTCAATGCCCAACCTGCATGAGGAGCTAACTTTCTAATTGCATTTCTAAACGGCACTAGTAGGAATAGAATTCTAAGAATTAGAGGTGTCCAAATGATGATGGAAACATAAGCATCCCACGGCCCTTCGGGAGGAAAATTGGGCAATGTGATTGGTTGTACTCCCATCGTTCTCAACCTGTGATAGATGCATACCGTTTGAAACCTATGGAAAATATCCGAAGAAATCATCAAGTTCGACAATTTGGGCGTGTCATGGTCTTCACACATGACATGTCGGATTGGCTTGGATTTAACATCAATAAAGAATGGTTAGAAGAGAATATTTCTTGGAAAGATTTTGAGACCGGTGTTCGTCTTGGTAAACTAAAACGTGAAGACAAATGTTCTCTAGTATTGTATGACGCTGACTCCGAAGTAACTGTTGATGCTTTTATGCCACACATGCACCCTGGTGGCGAGGCATATCTTGTGCTAGAAGGTGAGGTTTGGGATGATGAAGGCACTTACCCTACAGGATCTATTGTTTGGATGAATAGAGAGACCACCCATACTCCAAAAACTAGAGGCAAGACGCTTATCCTTGTGCTTTGGCCAGAAGGTGTCAAGGCCGCTTAATCGCCATTCAATTTCTTAACCAATTATTTGGCAGATAACCATCTGCATAATCGCCAATGTCTAAATGAACAACAGTTAACTTTAGCTTTACCTTCTTGGGAAATTTAGACCTCAGCAGGAAATTGTCAAATCCTTGTAATAACTCATCAAGTCCACCATTCCCATTTGCGATAGTGATTATTTCCAATGATTTCGGAATTTTGTCTGAATCAGGAAATTTTTCAATAAATTTACTATAACACAAATCCATAATGTCCCCAACCAATTTGATTGTGACATCATCACCTGACCATATTAAGCCAGGAATTGGGTTTTCCATCCATGGCCTACTAGACTGTAATTCTACAATGTTTTCAGTCCACCAAGGACATCTATTGAGTATTTTTTGGCCTAAGGATTTCCTTACTGCAACTAAACTATTTTCTTTGAAAAGATTTGGCGATATTTCTACGATGTCTCCATGGATAATATTTACCGTGTGAGAGTGATTTGTGTTGACATATGACCTAGGTTCATTTGATTCGGCCAATAAGTGCGGATTGTTTTTCACCCAATTGAGGAATTTTTGATAATCTTTTAATTTCCAAGTACACATTGCAGGAACCGGGTTTGGATAGTCAACTTGTATGATGTCATCCGTTAATTTTTGGATATAGTTATCATTCCACATATCCCAAGTGTATGCATCTACATGGTCGAATTGATTTCTACCTGCTTCAATCGCTGAATTAATTTGCTGTAATGATTGGGCGAATTCAGGAACCAATCCGCTTAACCAGGTTTGGAAGACCGTTAAATCAATCATGTCATTCTCGTCATTACCAGAAACAACATACATACTTGCACTGTAAGCAGTCAGTTCCGATATTGAATTTTCTCCCAACCATTCTAACTCTCCAGAATAACTGAGTACACTACCTAACGATTGATTGACAGCCAGTGATTCAGTTCCAATTTCATTCACGCAAAACATTCTCCTCAAATCATGTTTGTGGTCAAGAATAATCAGACCACCTTTTCTGACAAACTTGGCGACATGGGTTAGGATTGATTGTATTGGTTTTTCTCCATCACCCTTGCCAATTTTTACCCAATCAATCCAATCAAGATACAATATATCAACTAAAGGTATGGAATTAAGATATTCATCTGCATCTGAAGTGACCTGTACCTGCCAGTGTGGTTGCTTATTATCACATACTCTAAAAACTGGATATC
>CALDPP010000059.1 GCA_937911345.1 uncultured euryarchaeote
CTTTCATAGTTTCTGTCGAGGAAATCGATGATAAACCGGAAATGGGTGAATTTCCATCAATTGTCCCAGTTGAATATGGTGTCACAAAAACCATACAATTTTCCTACACTGATATTGATTCAACTGGCATAACAGCAACAACTGACAAATCTTGGGCAGTAATTGACCTATCAACATCTACCATTCAAGTTACTCCTCCTAATGCGGCTTCCTCAGTACCAGTCATTGTTACATTATGTGATCAGACATCATGTGTCAATCAAACACTTGTGCTGGAAGTTCTTACTCTTGCTGAATTATTCATAGAAGAGATTGTCGTTGACAAAAGTGATGTTACAGAAGGCGATGTTGTGCCAGTAAAGATTTACATTAGAAACTCTGGAAATAGTGAAGCAACCTTAATTTCAATTAGATGCCAAACTGGTTCTACATTAGTTGGCATAATGTCGATTCCAATGTTACAATCAAATGAACTTGGAATGGTCACTTGTGATTGGAAAACTACTGAAAATGGGCCCCAAACCCTTTCAGTTGAAATAGATAGAAGCAATCAAATTTTAGAGAGTGATGAAGAGAATAATTTTGCATCAGTGACTATTGATGTGGCAAAGTATACTGCAGAAGATTCATCTTCAGATACAATTATTTCAACAAGTATGTTATGGATAATTACAGTAATTGTTGTTGCATTGATTGTTGTTCTTTTTTCTGCGTTTGCACCAGGTAAAATAAAGAAATTGTAATTCTGAGATTTCAATCATCCAGTGTCGGATAATGTCAAATTGTCACTATAATTTGATAAGTGGAACGTAAAAGGAAATGGTACTTTGAGACTGTGGGGGTCGTTCAACTTAGGTTGACAAAGTTGGATGTGGGAACATGTCGGAACTAAAAATAAGAATAGAAACAGAGGAATATATTTACGAAGAATACGTTGAAGCTTGAAATGGTCATTTGTTCCATTGAGGAGGATATCTTTCCTGCTCCATCAATATCATTACAGGTTTACCTATTTCTCCAGAGGTCTCATTCGATATTTCAGTGAAACCTTTACTCATTTTTACGATTCCAACCACTTCATTTTTACTGGTGAATGCAGCAACTTCGAGGCCACTAGATAGTTTATCACTTACTTCAATTAATCCAGGTCTGAGGAGCGGTGCTCCATGGCATAAGGCACTAGCGGCACTATCTTTTACGATGATGTAAGGTTTGTCAAGTAACAATTTCTCAGTTGGATGGATTATTTTTTCCAGTGCAGTGGAATTATCACATTCCTTCCATAGCCAAACAGCATCAGCTATTTCTTGTAGAGTGACACAATCCATTAGATTGAACCTACCAGAATTTTCTCTTCTAAGTTCTTTCAACTCTACGTTGTAACCAAGTAGCAGACCCATATCCCTTGCAATAGTTCTGATATATGTTCCAGCTTCGCAGGCAATCTTTACGATTGCTTGTTTGCTAGTTGACTCTATCAATTCAAAACTGTATATTTTTCTAGTTCTAACTTGAACCTTTACTGCTGAGATTTCAGGAGGAACATTGTATATTCTCCCTGTCAATTTATCAATAACGTCATTTAGATTCTCAGCGTTTGTTTCTTGGGCAAATTTCAGTACTGCAATGTAGGTTTTGTCAGTCTTCAATATTCCTTTAGTCAATTTCATTGACTTTCCTGCCATTAATGGTAACACACCTGTCGCAAATGGATCAAGAGTGCCACCATGCCCCAGTCTTTCTAAACCGAGTAAATCCCTAACCCATGAAGCGATTTGATGAGATGTCGGGCCTGGTGGTTTGTCTAGAAGGATAAAACCTGAGGCAAGTCGTTGTTCAATACTTAGGTTTTCAGGATCAATTCCGTGATTAGAAGGCTTTGATATATCGCCTAGTTGAACTCTTGCCATTCATTCAACTCCAAGAATTTTTATCGTTTCACCAAGGACTTCCTCAGCGGTTATATCAGTTGCATCAATAATGTGGGTATAAGGGGTGGGGTCATCTGGAGTTAAACCATACATTTTTTGATATCTTTCATTGTCTACCAATAATCTTGCTTTGTTTGCACTAATTGCTTCATCTCTAGTAGTGCCTTCACGGATAGTAACTCTTCTTGCTCTTTCTTGCTCAGAGACATTTAACCATATTCTCACACAATCTGACTTAAGTTTGTAAGCCCACCAACCAGCAAGTCTTGATTCAATTATATTGGTTACATTATCTAAAATATGGGCTCGTAATTTTTCATCAAGTGTCAAGTCAACAGTTTCATCATCAGAGCATAGCTTACCAAACTGCGCAAGAGTCATATTACGTTCTTTAGCCTCATTTCTAAAAATCTGTCCACCGTTTATCGAGGTCCAAGAAAAGTGTTTACTAAGTCCTTCAACCAGTGTAGATGTGCCACTTCCTGGGTGTCCAGAAATGGTGACTTTTTTCATACTCACACCCATTGGTGACGGCAAACTTCACACTTCTTTTTGCGTGGACCAGCCTTAGTAATCATATCACTATCACATTTTGGACAAACTAAACCCTCAACACTGGCATATGTGGTTGAATTGTTTGATTTAGTAGCTTTTTCTGACTTTTCATTGCTTTTGGAATTAGACTTCTTTCTCGTTTGAGTTCTGCTTTTTTGCCTTCTTCTTTGGGCATTTTTGTCGGTAGATTTACCCTGGTTAGCAACCAAATGTAGCAGAGGTTCTTTCAATTTGTCTCCTGATGCAACCACGGGGTGAGTTCTGTAGCGGAATAACTTGATGTGTCGGTCTACAACCCTGCCAAATGGAGCGCTCATACAGATGTAAGCACAAATCCATGCAGGGAAGAATAGGAACTTATCTGAAAGTAAGTTCCATTCTGAAGCCCAAGGTAGCGATACATAATCTACTCTAAATGTTTCAACCGTTGTAGTCAACCAAGAGAAAACTGCGATAATAATAATCATGGTAAACATCATTGGTTTCATAGCGCCCATTTGGACTTTCAATTGTTCGGGCATCATTTGCTGTTGTAGTATAGTTGCTTTTTCTTGTAAAATTGGATCCCGTGAAATTCTTGCATCATTCATCATGCGTCGTATTTGTCCTTGACGATGGCCAATGTGAGCTTGTTCAATAGGGTCGAGGAAGAAACTTCTCAGGATTGTGTTCATCAGCATTGAAAATGTCCCTAGGATTAATACTGTCATGATAAAAAACGATTCCTCGGGAAGAACTGGGGACAAAATTGGGTCTGCAATGCCGCCCATCGTAGTTCTAATCCCTGGGTTCATGATAAGTAAGGTCATCAATATCATGACCATTAACATCATCATCATCGAACCGCCCGGAGGCTGCGGTGGTGGTGGTGCATTACCATTTGCCATGATGACGGGAAATATAGCAAGGGCATGAAGGTTGGCATTGGAAAAAGAGATTTGATTCAATCATCAATGCGCGATATTCAAACCATTTCGCATTACAGCCAGCATCATGCGCCGAAGAGAGCCACTTGATTTGGGAACCAACTGGAAACATCCGTTGCCAATGCCAATGCCTTTCCAACCAGTTTGTGTCACACAATTGGAAGCAATTGAACAAATCGCAATGCTGCCTAATCAACCAAGAGTGTTCATGTGGACTGATGATGAGCGTCACTGCATAAACGGCTGGGAATTCCTTGCAAGTGTGCGTCAAGGTGTACCGCCTCAAGGCATTGAAGCAGAATTGAATGCATGGATGGAACAATATCCAAAAGCGTGGCTTGCAGTTGACTTGAGGGATGGAATTATGCCACCATCGACTTCTATTCCAATTGAAGAGTTCTTAGCTAAACTCTCCCGTCAAGTGATTGTAATAGTCTCTGGCGATTCACAAAGTGAGGTTTGGCCAAATTGGGTTTTACCTTCTTAGATAAATTCACATATCTATGAATGAAAATCCACAAGCGGGGCATGTATCCGCATCAGCAGCACAGGAAGTTGTGCACACAGGACATGCTTTTTCTCCAGCAGTTTCCTCTGCAGACGTATCTTCACTAACAGGCTCAGTTTCAGCGTTCTCTACTTCTTCATCTTCGGATGAATTTTCTGAGTTCCAAGCCTTTGCAGCTTCCTCAAGTTCGGCCTTCTTTAGGTACCCGTTGTCATCTAAATCAAAGTTTACTGCATGTTCAACAAACGAATCTCTGAGATCTGCAGCAATTCCGTGAGCGTCCATAACTCTGAGAAGTACATCCTCTCTCCAAGTAACCTTTGGTTTGTCTTCAGAATCATCACTAGATGAGTCGCTATCATCTTCTTTAACTTCAGGAGTTGCTTGTGTTTCTTCAGCCGCAGTTTCCTCTACATCAGTTTCTGGTAGGTCATCAGATTCAATTTCATCTCCAAAGTGTACTCCGTGGAACTTATTCAAAGTGTCACCATCAACTTCTCCACTACCTTTTATTTCAAAGCAAACTTCTAACCTCTCACCTTTACCAACCATCGGTACCATCCAACTTGCTTGAGTTCCAAGGTCTATATCTTCAGTGGTAATTTCACAATCATCTCGCTTTCCATTAGCTCCTTTGATATACCAATCCTTGATTTCAAAATTTTGCGGTATAACATCGTTAATGTAAATGTCTTGAAGCGCAGTATCTCCATTGTTTTCAAACAGAATGAGAACTTCGTAACGTCCCTTGCCACCTAGAGGTATTGCTTGTTTTCCAGCAGAGAAATCTCTTCGGTTGTGAATGACCTTGATTGACGGTGCATCTGGACAATCTCTGCCACAGACAGGACCGAATCTCTCTGCACTAAATTCTGCACGAAGTGGCGCAACGACTTTTTCGTTTTGTGGTGATGGGTCTGGAGCAATTAAATCATAAGAAATTTCAATTGATTTTCCAGGCTCAAGACCAAGTGGCCCTCTTGTACCAATTGTCATTGTTAGAGTGTGTCCGTCACCATCAGGAGATTTGTGTTCTTTTTCCAAAGTTATTCCGCTGCTGATTTCGGCTTTGTACTGTTCCATCTCTAGTTCTTTTCCAGCAACCTTAATTTTCATGGTTTCAAGATCTGGTGCTTCGAACAATCCAGGTATATCATCAGTTATCCTCATCAAATTAATTGTTGCTGAACCTTCGTTCTTTAGGGAAATCGATGCTGAAACCTTTTGATTTCTGTAGGATCTAAGTCCAGTTGTCGAATATTTCTTTGATAGTTTGGCTTCCAATACATCGAATGTGTTCTCTTCTAGTTTCATTGAACCTTCTGTTGATCTAACTGCGTGAGGCAGAATTGTGTACGACAGGTCGTAAGTGAAATCTGGTTCGGAGGTGGCTACAACAGTTCTGTCGTCTGATTCCCACTTTCCATTTGGCAACACATCTTGTTCTACATCTGAAATATCAAACAGTAACTCATTACTTCCTTTCATTCTAACTTGTAATTTTGTCAAATCAACAGCAAAGGATGAGCGATTCTCGAAGATTGTCTTACAAATCCAGTTGTCCGGTCTTTCGTCCTCTCTGACTCGCATGTAGGTGAACCCTCGGCAGAATGCGTCAAGTTCTTTGAAATTCAAATTAGATAGAGTCGATTGAGCAGTATAACTTGCAGATGCGGAACCAGCCTTAATGGTTTTAGTACCGCTAACAACAATCTTACCTTCGATTGACAATACTTGCTTTTCTCCTGCGGCTAAACTACCCA
>CALDPP010000060.1 GCA_937911345.1 uncultured euryarchaeote
TTATACAATGCAGCCATCAGGGCTGGAGCGATAACAGTCATTACCGTCAAAGCGTATGCCTGGTTGGCCCAATCGAAGAAATACCAACTCTTCAGTGCCTTTTTCTTATCTTCACCCATTGCATTGATTGTTTCTTTTGCAGAAAGACCTGCAAACTCATCATCTGTTGCTGTCGCCATCTCAGACATAAACGCTAATGTGACTGTTAGGCTTATGAATTAGACACCTACAAAATTGATACAGAGTGTCTTTTACTAGAACTCCTGAAAAATCAGTGGTCTCTAATGATTTTGTATCTACCGAGAGCTTCCATCCACATGATTTCTTTACCAGCCTCAATAGTCATCTCGGCCTCCATTGGCAAAATCATCATGCTGTGGTCTCTCATGTTCATGGCGTGAACTTCATCACCGTCTATGTGAGTTACCATTGCTGTTCCTTTTTCGATCATTGGCACCTGAATGTTATCTGTGACGGTTCCGACATGTGAAATTTTCTTGGCTGAAAATAGTGAAACCAACTCAAGCCTTGCTTTAGCTGAACCGTGCTTACCTGGTTTGGATTTTGAAATGCTCAAGATTTTGTAAGCTTCATTATCAACAACACAAAATCTTCCTACTTTCAATGTTCTAATTTCTACTCTATCAGTTCCTACCATGGGTCTGCCTCATGTTGCTGGCATAGTGTTGGCTTATGACCATTACCACTCTAATTTTGGTTTTCTTATAGTTCACGAACATCAAATCGATTGCCAGAATCATCCATGGAGTGATTCGTGATTAATTCATATAGAGAATTTGCAACAACATCAGGTGCAACTAAATCACCATTGTTGTGGAAACCAATGAATCTCTCTACCATTGGGAAATCATCTACAGAAACAGAGCGGATGGTTGCTTGCATATCGGTGTCAACTATTCCCGGCGCTACAGAAACAGCGCTGATACCATGACTTGAACCTTCATCGGCTAAACTACGTGTCCACATCTCTAGGCCCGCTTTTGACGTACAATATGCAGACCAAGATTCCAAGGAATTAACTGCTGCACCAGAAGATATAGTCGTAACCCTACAACGTTGTGCTTTGACCATTGAAGTGTACAATAATTTGGTTAATTGCTGTACTGCAAGTAGATTAACTTGAATAGTTTCATTCCACAAATTTGTTTCGACATTGAACATGGAGCCAACTGGACCAATAATGCCAGCATTGTGAATCAAACCATGGATTAAGGGAAAATCATTGGTTATCTTATCGGCTGTTAATGCAATCTGATTTTCACTCGATAGATCGCAAGCAAAGATGCCAGATTTAGGATTGATATTTTTCAAATAATTTTCCAGTGATGACAATTCTATGGAATTACGCGCAATACCAATCACGGTAAATCCGTTAGTTGCAAGTACCTCACATATCGAGCGACCAAGTCCTTTTGATGCACCCGTGACTAAATAGACTTGAGATTCAGACATACAATCAACTACTCAGCGTGCATTTCAAGAATTTCTAACGGAATTATTTGTAATGCTTCTTCATGAGTTGCTTCCAAATTTACTGGACAAGCAATTCCATTATTCACTGCATCCAGCCATGTGCGTGCACACACACACCACCGGTCACCGGGTTTTAGCCCGGGGAAGTTGAAGTGAGGTGCTGGGGTAATGAGG
>CALDPP010000061.1 GCA_937911345.1 uncultured euryarchaeote
TAGTGACCTTACGGTTCTTGTATGCGCATTTTCAGAGTCCTGTATGGCAATCATCGGCCGAATGAACAGCCTATACCCAAGCCCCATGATTAACCCTCATAGACGGTATCATTCAAGACTTACCCTTGGTTGGCCTAAACATGCAGATGAATCACCCACTATGGCCAGTGGTCCGAGAATCTGCTAGAAGAGTTGTCCGTATTGAAAAAATATCCATTACTGCACCTGATGAATATACGTCTGACATTATTCATCTATCAGGTTTAATTGGAGACCATATACCACAAAGAAGCACTTTTCCAGTACATAGAAAAAGTGAAAATGAAGAAATTTGGATATATGATGATACAAGGGTGCAATCACCTCCAATAATCTACATTGGAAAAACAGAGCCTCAAATTGACGTTTGCTGGATTGAACTGCCAATTAATGACGGTTTTAATGCCATAATGGAGTCGTGTGAACAACTGTTAAATGCTGGTTATCCCGGTTGTGTGGGGTGTGACGAATCAATTCAAGAAGGGCGATGGGATGAAGAAATATTCCGAGCCGAAAGAAAAAAACTGCTGAAATAATTCGTGGTGATTTTTCCCTAGATACTATAGTATCTAGCAAAATTTTGGCCATAGAGAGGGTTCAAGTATCGTCGCCGGTGGGAGGTAAATCATGGCAGTTGTCGTCATCGCTGAGAAACCAAGTGTAGCAGAAGACATTGCCAAGGTCCTTGGTGTTACTAAAAAAAATGACACCCACTGGGAATCGGATGACCTAATAATCACCTGGGCAGTTGGCCATTTACTTGAATTAAAAACCCCCGAAGAATATGATGACAGATTGAAAGATTGGCGTAAAAGCGTTGAACTATTGCCTTTCATTCCTGAGAAATTCGAATTAAAGCCTAATAGCGGCAGAGGAACAAACAGAAAGCAATTAACGGCAATAAAGAAACTGATTTCAAGCAAAAACTGTTCAGAAATTGTCAACGCTTGTGATGCTGCAAGAGAAGGGGAATTAATTTTTAGAAGAATTGTGGAATTTTCCAAATCTAAAGTCCCAATGAGTAGAATGTGGCTGCAATCGATGACGCCTGATTCAATTATGAAAGCATATGATGGCAGGTTGGATTCAAGCAGTTATTCGAAATTAAGGGATGCAGCAGTAAGTCGGGCAGAGGCTGATTGGATTATTGGGATGAACGGTTCAAGAATAGCATCAACATTCCTTAGGACTGGTAAAAATGATGGCACCTCAATGTCACTAGGCAGGGTACAAACCGCTACCTTGGCACTTATTGTCGATAAAGAACTAGAAATTTTGGGACACAAGGCAGAACCGTTTTGGGAACTTGAAGTTGATTTCAAGTCAGGGAATAGTGAGTGGAGTGCACGTTGGGAGCGTCGTAACAACGTTGAGGACAAAGACAACCCACTTACAAAAGCCCATAGAATAACTGAAGAATCAGAAAAACAGGAACTAGAAAAATTACTTAGTTCTGAAGGAGAATTTTCAACTAAGCAAGAACATCGTGATTCAAAAGAAAATCCACCACTAAATTATGATCTAACATCATTGCAAAGAGAAGCAAATAGCATGTGGTCTTGGACATCGAAACGAACGTTATCTGTTGCTCAGCAACTTTACGACACGCATAAATTGACTACCTATCCTCGTACCGATTCTAGATACCTTCCTGAAGACATGATAGAAACAATTGGTAAAACCATAGCTCAATTAGGAGCACAAAATCATCTTCAGCCTCACAGCGAGAGATTGAAGCAGAATGGCCTAAAAAATGTTAGCAGGAACTTCAATGATAGCAAAGTCTCAGACCACTACGCGATTATTCCGACTGGCAAAATTCCCCAAGGAAATCTTACTGGAGACGCTGAGAAGCTTTATGATTTGATTTGCCGCCAATTTTTATCATCATTTCACCCACCAGCTATTTGGGATGTACAAACAAGAGTCACAACCAAGGGTAATCATGACTTCAAAAAAGAAGTAAGAATTTTGAAAGAAGCTGGCTGGAGAGAAGTCAAGCCCAAAAGCAATGCTATACCGGAAAAATGGAACACATTAGCTACAAACCCTGCCGCAACAGAAGCAATGGGTCACAGATTCAAAGAGGAACTAACCAAACCAACTAATCGATTAAAGGAAGCAAAATTGCTCTCATTAATGGAGCATGCTGGTAGGAGTATAGATGATGAGGCAATGGCTGAAGCAATGAAAGGTAAAGGATTAGGAACTCCTGCCACCCGTGCAGATACTATTGAAAAATTGATTTCAAGGAATTTTATTCAAAGAGCAAGATCAGGTAGTTTACGTGCAACTGCCGGAGGAATCAAACTAATTGAATTACTTAGAGCAATACCGGTTGAATGGATTACATCACCTGAACTCACCGGGGATATGGAAGCAAAACTGTCATCTGTTCAAAATGGTGAGTTTTCCCGTCAGCAATATATGAAAATAATTTTTGATAAAGCTGAAGAAATGGTCACTCGAATTAAGAATCATGACCGTTCAGAATTATTTAAAGAGACTAAGTCAATTGGCAATTGCCCAAAATGTAATGAACAATTAACAGAAACAGTTCTTTCATATATTTGTCCAAAAAATGAAGGAAGAGGAAATGGTTGTGATTTCGTATTTTGGAAAAATACCAGCGGAAGATGGTTTGATAGAACAACTGCTGCTAGATTACTTGTTGATAAAGAATTGATTGACCTGCATGGATTTTTCAATAGAAATGGCGAACCATACGTTGCGAGTGTAAAAATAAATGAAACCGGTACAGTAGAATTCGTTGGAGGTGGAGAATCTACGTCATCAAGCGACGATGACGAACTATGTGAGTGCCCAGCGTGTGACAGAGGCACGATTAGAATAAATTCAACTATGTATGCCTGTGATAACCAAGAATGCAAATTTAGAGGATTATCACAAGAGATGTGTAAAAGAAAAATATCGGTGGATGAAGCTAAATTTATTTTTGTCAAAGGTAAGTCACAATTATTGGATGATTTCATATCCAAAAAAGGTAGGCCATTTAGTGCATACTTGAAACTAGATGGAAATAGAGTCAAATTTGAGTTCCCTCCGAGGAAAGCAGCCGCTGGTGCCAGAGAATTCCCTGTTGTAGAGGGGGTAGTAGCCATCTGTCCAAAAACCAAAGAGGAAATAGTCGAAACTCCAACTTTTTATCAACCTGCAAATGACGGAAGTGATTGTAAAATTCAGATCGCCCGTGAAATGTCTTCAAGAGCAATCACTCGAGATGAAGCAAAGCAATTGATTGAAAAGGGCGAAATTGGACCGTTTGATGATTTTGTTTCAAAGAAAACTGGGAAAAATTTTACCTCAATACTCTATCTAAAAAAGAATCAAGCGGTTGGATATAAATTTGCTAAAAAATGACTAATTGACCGCTTTGCCATCATAACAATAAAACGACTCGGTACAGAGAGGATGTCATGGACGAGCCATTAACATCTCATGACTGGGATGTTGTCATTGTTGGCGCAGGTCCAGTTGGTGGACATACTGCTAACTTGCTTTCAAAGCGTGGTCAAAGAGTATTATTGCTAGAGGAACACAACGAAATAGGCAGGCCGTTTCAGTGTGCTGGCCTTGTCACCCCTAATGCTATGAAGCAAGTCAACTTGTATGATACGATTCTAGAAGAGGTAGAC
>CALDPP010000062.1 GCA_937911345.1 uncultured euryarchaeote
TTCAGGAGATAAAAAAAACAAACTCTTTCTGAGCTCCTGTTTTCAGTAAATCATTGGTGGGCTCGGAGAGAATTGAACTCTCGATCTTCGCCATGTCAAGGCGACGTCATAACCCCTAGACCACGAGCCCTACGAAGATACCGAATGGCCGCGTATATTAAATCGCATCGGTATTCTCTTAGCTAACAATCTTCGAGATTTTCCCATCGCACCCATTTTTGGAACATGTGCCTGCCATTCTTGTCCTACCATTTGACATTTTTATCAAGTTACCATTCATTATTGGGCCATAATTTTTGCACTTCAAACAATAACCAGAAACATCAGACATAGTGTATCAAATGTTCCTAATCCAAACTTTGATTTCAATTCTTCTGTAATTAGGAGGTTTTTTTTCATTTTTTGTAACTTTTCTTATGATTAGGGGGGGTTTAATGCGATAAATCAAGGAAATATGGCGTTAGATGAACATTATTGGATTAACAAACGCTGTACTGAGTCGCATATTTACTCAAATATACAATCGGTGAAAAATACCACAATCGAGTCGATGACGCATAATGTGTGTTATACGACACAACGGCATACACTATTTCTTCAATTCGAGTGCACTTTCATCAATTTCAAATAATCCAAGTAGGGGAGGTCCGCTTAAACATGATTCTAGACCACCATCTTTTACATCTAGTGTATCTTCAATCAATTTCTTGATGACATGAAATTCCTCTAAATTCTGGTATGCTGTTTGTATTAAGTAAAGATATTGATCCGAATTAGATATTCCATGCCAAGAGTTGAGACAACCAGTCTGCCGTTTGGAAAGTTCAACACGCGCTTTAACCATTCTTTCAAATCTAGCTTCTTTACCCTTCATTGTTTGACAAACTATAGTTTCAAGTATCGGCATGAATTACACCTTTTTTCGTTATCATAAATATATAATTTATTTTTTTTTCAAATAGTAATTAATTATTATTCAATAGAAGTGAGTTTCCCTTCTAACATTGTTTTTGCGAATGGCGAATGCCCTGGCGTTAGACACCAAGATTCCCAATTTTTAGAATTTAGAATATTTAGATTTGCCACTGCATTCGGTGCAATCTTACCGTGTGAAATTCCAGTATTGTGAGGCGTTGTAAAGGATGGATTTATTGTACATGCGGCCAAAGTTGCTAATGGATCAACCCCACATCTTTGCACTAGACATGAACCAATGAATGGCAATGAAAGTACCTGATTATTAGGATTGTAGTCAGTGGCAATCGTCCATTGATATCCTCTATCAATCATATGGTTAAAGTCCGGCCATTCTGAACCCATAGAATAAGGAGTGCCTGGTAAAAAACCCGTATTTACTAACGATTTGTTCATTTGCTCTCTTGCGTCTTCGTTGGTATGGTGGGCATGATCTGCAGTTGTTACTTTCATTTCAGCAGCGAGTTGTCCACCTCCGCCATCACAAAATTCATCTATATGCATTCTTAGGTCTAGTCCTAATTTCTCTGCTTCTTTGAGTATTGATTTAGACTCATCAACACCAAACCATCCGGGTTCGCAGAAAACATCTGCTGAACGTGCTAAACCAGATTCTGCGATGGCAGGTAACTGGGAATTGATAATCTCATAAGTATAGGATTCTAAATCATGTCCTACCGGTATCGCATGGGCTCCTAGCCATGTCGAGTCAATTCCTGGAGTCATTTCATCGAGATTTAATCGTTTAGCAACAGATAGTAATTTCAATTCGTTTTCGTTATTCAATCCATAACCAGATTTTGTTTCCATGAAAGTTGTTCCGTTATTTAACGCAGTAACAGCTCTCTGTTTTGCTAAGTTAAATAATTCCAATTCCGACATTTGCCTAGTGTCAGAAACAGTGGAATTAATCCCTCCGCCCATTTTAGCAATATCTGAATATGATTTCCCCTGCAATTTTAGTCTAACTTCACGAGAACGATCGCCAGCCCATACTAAGTGAGTATGTGAATCTATCAAACCTGGTATCACTGCCTTTCCATTGACATCAATTAATTGTACTTCTTTGGAATTAATATTGTGCGATTCATAATCATTCAATGCGTCTTTTGAATCTTGTATATCTTCTATTGTACCATCATTTACAACAATTGCTTTTCCAAAGGATAATATCCATTTATCATTAGACATTTCTTGACCAATTAGTGGCTTATCAGAATCAAATGTCACAATCGGTCCGCAATTATAGAGAACGGTCCGCATAATGTAGGCTAGGGGGTGAGGGTTCAAGAATAATGGCTTACTAGCCAAACCGGCGAGATATCATGTGGACATTGGGAATTGAGTCTACTGCACACACTTTATCATTTGGATTAGTTGATAAAAACGGTATACCTTACCCCGCTTCAACTTCAACTATAAAACCCGAAAAGGGGGGCATCCATCCTAGGGAAGCCGCTGATCATCACAAAGAGTCAGCTGCGAGATTATTGCAGTCTGCTCTCAGTAGCCAGTCGATTACCGCTTCAGATATTTCTGCAATCGCTTATTCACAGGGCCCAGGTTTAGGTCCATGCCTAAGGATCGGTGCATCGATAGCTAGAGGGTTATCAGCAAAATTTGATGTCCCACTAATTGGAGTTAATCACTGTGTAGCACACATTGAAATTGGCAGACAGCAATGCGGTTGTGATGACCCGGTGTTGTTATACGTGTCTGGCGGCAATACACAGGTTATCGCTAGACTTGAAGGCAAATATAGGGTGCTTGGTGAGACGTTAGATATTGGTATTGGAAATATGCTAGACAAATTTGCTAGGGCACAAGGAATCCCATTTCCGGGTGGGCCGGTAATAGAAAAATTGGCAGCACAGTGGTTAAATGACAACCCTAATCCAACAATGGACGGTTTGGAGTTGCCATACGCGGTTCGTGGAATGGATCTAGCATTCTCCGGAGTCTTAACCGCCGCCTTGAGGCTAGTTGAAAACGGGAAACCGCTTGAAGCAGTTTGTTGGAGTTTACAAGAGCATGTGTTCTCGGCATGTGTAGAAGTTGCAGAACGTGCACTCGCTCATACTGGTAAAACTGAACTCCTATTGGGTGGAGGAGTAGCATGTAACTCAAGACTACGAACAATGTGTGAACTGATGTGTGAAGAAAGAGATTCAAAATCATATGTTCCACCACGAATGTACTGTATCGATAACGGTACAATGATTGCTAGACTGGGGTGGTTGGAATTAGGTGCTGGCAGAGTAACCAAATTCGATAATAGTGCTATTGATCAATACCTGCGTACTGACCAGACACCAATAATATGGGCATGAGGTTAGCCAACGGTTTTAAGAGGCCTATGTAGAGGCTATTATTCGGGGATTACCTATGAATGGACGGAACAGACGTAGGAAAGATGTTCCATTCAACCCATTTGCTCAAAATGCAGCGGCTGAGAGAAATCGCAGACATGCAGAGAAAGCGAAAGAAAAACGTCGCATTGACTCACAAAATCAGAATGCTGCAGTATCTAATAACACAAATCAAAAGGCAGCCGGAAAAACACTTCAAGATTTACAAAGGGAGGCTCGAGAAAAACTTGCTGCTGAAGGGAGTACTGCGGATGCAGTAAACACCCCAAAACAAGAGGTAACTGCCATAAGTAAAAATGAATCTGTGCCAGTGAAACCAGAAACTAAAGAAATTACACCAAAGATAACACAAACAACTGCCGCCAAACCTGCAACTGTTAACAAACAGAGCAGGGATGAGAGGCTTGCTGAATTAAAAAGGAAGTCACAACAATCCAAAGACAACGCTAAATTAAACAAGACCCCAAGTAAAATAGTTGAAAAAATTCATGATGAAACTACTAGTGTAGACGACGATGACAATTTAGATTTAGTAGCAGACGAGATAAATGAAATTGTTTCAGAAGCTACCGAAAATGTTACTTCAAGAAATTTAAATGTCTTCAAAACCATTCAATCAGTAGACCCCGCCTCTGCAGGGATCTCTAAGAAAAAGCGCAAATCTCGAAGAATGGACAAGAAAGGTGGTGGCCGCCAAAGACTAGAAAAGAAACTTAAGAGTAACAAAATTCTTGAGTTCAAGTATGTCGCTCGAGAGATTTTATCCCATCCTGATGTTCCAGAAGAGCACCGATCCAATGTCCTTGGCCAAATAATTGCGAAAGGTGAAAGGATAAGCATAGATGCTGCGATTGAATTTATTGAACAGAAAAATCTTGAATTGATTCTAACAGATGAAATATCTGACAAATTAAAAAGCGAAATAAAGAGTATATCGACAAGGAGATGACAATATGAGTGATAACACAGTAGAAAAAGGAATGGATGTAAAAGTACACTACAAAGGCACACTGCCAGAAAATGGAGAAATATTTGACTCTAGCGAGGGCAGAGATCCTTTGCAATTCTCTGTTGGCAAAGGACAAATGATACCAGGATTCGAAGAAGAACTAATGGGTGCAAACGTGGGAGACAAGAGAACATTCACTTTATCTCCTGAAAGAGCGTATGGTCAAAGAGATGATGAAGCAATATTGCAGATTCCTAGGGCGCAATTTGCGCAACTAGAAGAGCAAACTAGTTTAGAAGTTGGTTTTCAACTTGTGGCTCAAATGCCTCACGGCCCTGCACCATTTACAGTTACAGAACTATCAGATGATATGGTAACTGCAGATTTTAACCACGCTCTTGCTGGTAAAGAGTTGACCTTTGAAGTCGAAGTAATCGAAATATCAGAGAGTCAAAGTGGTTGTGGAGATCCAACTTGCTGTTAAGTAAGGAATGGCCGCACTCACTTAATATGATTCAACAGTAGTTTTGATGAATCGTCAACTATTGGAACTAATATGGCAGATGACCGAAAGGGTGAATGGAAGACTCTCTCGGGGATTGAAATTCCCGAATCTTTTGCTGATTCAAACACTGCTGGTGTACCGCCATATACTAGCGGAATACATGAAACGATGTACCGTTCAAGATTGTGGACTATGAGGCAGTACGCCGGTTTTTCAAGTGCTAAAGAAACCAATGAGAGATTTAAATTATTACTCGACCGAGGCCAAAAGGGTTTGTCTGTTGCTTTTGATTTGCCGACCCAATTAGGATTAGATGCTGATGATGAATTATCACTAGGCGAGGTTGGTAAAGTCGGAGTCTCAATCTCCTCATTAGATGATATGCGGCAATTATTCTCTGGCATCCCATTGGACACCGTATCGACTTCAATGACAATTAATGCCCCCGCTATGATTCTTCTAGCAATGTATATTGTGGTTGCAGAAGAACAGGGTGTGCCATCACACAAGATTAGAGGGACAATCCAAAATGATATTCTAAAAGAATACATGGCAAGAGGAACCTATGTTTTTCCTCCAGATGAAAGTATGAGACTAATTACTGATATTTTCTCATACTGCTCTTCTGAGGTGCCATTATGGAATACTATCTCAATTAGTGGATACCATATTAGAGAAGCGGGTTGTACTGCAACGCAGGAGGTAGCATTTACCTTAGCAAGCGCGATTAATTATGTTGATGCAGCCATTTCATCTGGTTTAGACATCGATAAATTTGCACCTAGATTGTCATTTTTCTTTAATTGTCATAATGATTTTTTCGAAGAGGTTGCTAAATTTAGAGCGGCAAGAAAATTGTGGCATGATTTAATTGATACCAGGTATGATTCAAAGAATCCAAAGTCGAAAAAACTTAGGTTTCACACTCAGGTTGCCGGAGTTAGTTTAACTGCTCAACAGCCATTAAACAACATCGCTAGGGTGACTATACAAGCTTTAGCCGCAGTATGCGGTGGAACTCAAAGTTTGCACACTAATTCATACGATGAAGCAATAGGTCTCCCGACAGAAGATAGTGCAACTATCGCACTTAGGACTCAACAAATTATTGCTGAAGAAAGTGGTGCGGCCGATGTTGTTGACCCATTAGGTGGTTCACATTATGTTGAATACCTTACCAACAAAATATATGATGAATCTCTGTCAATGATAAATGAAATAGATTCGATGGGGGGAGCAATGGCTGCAATTAAAGAGGGATGGCAGCAGAGACAAATCCACAATTCAGCATATAAGCATCTAAAAGATGTTGAGTCTGGAGAAAGAAAAATTGTCGGTGTTAATCAT
Source organism: uncultured euryarchaeote (assembly GCA_937911345.1). Lineage (GTDB taxonomy): Archaea > Thermoplasmatota > Poseidoniia > Poseidoniales > Poseidoniaceae > MGIIa-L1. The sequence goes on from CALDPP010000062.1 coordinate 6,146, forward strand.
GGAACAATGGATGAGAATAACCCGATTAAGGCCATGAAATTAGATGATCAATTAGGTGAGGCGCAAAGGAAGAAATTAGAGATGCTGCGCATGAATAGAAATGCAGAATCTGTTGATGAGGCACTTCAGAGTATTAGAGATGCTGCAAAAACTAACCACAATCTATTTCCTTTGGTCCTTGATGCAATTCGTTCTGATTGCACATTAGGGGAAATAATGCAAGCCATGAAAGATGAATTTGGAACGTGGATGGCCCCGAGTGGATTTTAGGTGATAATATGAACATTAGATTAGACCACATCGGAATTGCGGTAAATAACTTGGATGAAGGTGAGAAATTTTGGCGTTTGTTAGGTTTGATTCCCGAAGGCGATGATGAAGAGGTAATCGACCAAGGTGTTATTACTAGATTTATCCCAATTGCCGAAACTGAACAAAAGCCTGCATTAATTGAATTATTAGAACCGACCGGGGATGACACACCTATTGGAAAGTTTATTGCTAAAAGGGGGATAGGTATACAGCAAATTTGTTTTGAGGTAGAGGATATTGTTGTTATGATTGAACATTTGACCAATTCTGGAATAAGAATGATTGATTCAAAACCTCGAACTGGTTCTAAAAACTGCTTAATTGCATTTGTTCATCCGAAGTCTACAGGCGGTGTTTTAGTTGAACTGTCACAAAAGCTAAGAGGAAACAATCATAATCCATCTAATTAATTTTGAATCATGCGAACCTGTGTAGACCAACTTATGGCGTTATCACACATCGATGGACCAAGATTGAAAGCGGAGGCCCATTTTATCGCAACACGTTTGGACTCGTTGAGATACAGCGGGAAAATTTCGAATGATGCCTATTTAGACGCAGGGTCAATTTTCGGTGCCTTTGAGATGTTTGCCAATCTTATTGACATGGGAGTCCCGCAAAAAGAAATTTTTTCACAACTTAAACAGCAACTTGAAAGGGCAAGAAAACTCGAAATTAAATATCCTGGACTAAACCACGCAATTGAATCAGGTAGGGCTAGTTAACTATGGCTGTAGATAATATTCTCCTAAAAATTTCCAGTGTTCGTAAGAATTTTAACGAAGTAATAGCATTGGATAATGTCTCATTTGACATCAAGTCAGGGGAAGTCGTAGGTTTAGTCGGCAGTAATGGTGCAGGAAAAACCACGTTGCTAAGGTTGATGTCTGGCGTTTATCGCCCGTCATCAGGTTCTGTAACTTTAGGTGACGATACACCTGTGCATTTGATGAGAGATCATTTGGGTGTTGTACCAGAGTCTACTGGCTTATACTCTAGGCTAACAGCCTGGGAAAACATCAGATATCATAGCAGATTGTATGGCATAGATGATTCTGTATCATGGAAGAGAACTTTAAAATTCGCTCAAAGCCTAGATATGGAGGAAAACCTATCGCGATATACCAAGGGATTTTCTCGAGGTATGAGGCAGAAAACTGCGTTGTTGCGCGCCTTAGCACATGGCCCAAAAGTCCTATTATTGGACGAGCCAACTGCAGGATTGGACATAACTAGTGCAAGAACCGTGAGGTCTTTAGTAGAACAAATAAAGCTAGAAGGTGGAACAGTAGTCTACTCAACACACCAATTGTTTGAGGCTCAACAAGTGTGTGATAGAATCATTATAATCCACAATGGAAATGTTATGGCTGATGGCTCGCCAGAACAGTTGATTAACGACAATGGTTGTGAAACATTAGAAGAAGCATATGTCATGTTAACCCAAGCAAAGGCTAGAGTTAGATTCGAAGATAGCATAAGTGACAAAGGATTAACAAAAATTTGGAATAAATTATTCCGTCCTAAAACACCTAATCTACAACTTAATCAGGATGTGATGGAAGATGAGTAAATCCACACAGAGAATTAAGACTATTGCAAAAAAGGAAGTTGTCGAGTTTGTGAGAGATTGGCGGACTATTGTTGCCATAATTATTATTCCAATTCTTATGTTTCCTGTACTGTTTATCGTATTCCCCGTATTGCTTGAATCAGAGGCTGCAGAACTAGATAATAAAGTAGTAAATATAGAAATTCAATCTAATCAGTATCCGATGTATTTAATTGAAAGTTTCAACGAAAGTTATACTAAATTGACCTATGTTAATGCCACATTTAATGATTCATTATCGCTTCCATTAAGCGATCTTGATAGGGTAAGGAATATGGAAATTGATGCTATACTCAGATTAAATTACACGGATGATATTTGGTATTATTCAGTTATTCATCTGTCTACATCGGAAAGTTCTACCGAAGCAAAAAATAGAATTATTTCTTCACTCATAACATTTGAAAATAACATTACAGAATTGCGGATTTCCGAAGGCGGTCTAGAAGTTGATTCAACATTAGATCCACTTCGCTGGGACGGAGATATGAGCAAGGCAGATGTCGCTACAGAAGGTGAACAAGCAGGATTGATTCTATCGTTATTCATCCCACTAGTGTTGGCAATTTGGACGTTCTCAAGCGCCATTCAACCCTCGATAGACATGACGGCTGGCGAGCGTGAAAGGGGTACACTAGAGGCATTGTTAGGATTACCCTGCACTAGAAATGAATTATTGCTAGGCAAGTGGCTTGGAGTAGCAACAATTACTGGAGTCGGCGTGCTATTACAAATAGTTGGATTGTTATTTGCTATAGGATATCTAGCATCTTCTGATTTTATTGGTATTCCCGCTTTATCGATTGGTGCAATTATTCTGATTATAATATCAATTATGCTTTTTGCAGTCATGGTGGTTGCACTAGAGTTGGCTCTAGCAATGAGGTCACACAGTGTAAAAGAAGCCGGCTCAATACTCGGGCCTGCAATAATTTTGATTATTTTTCCAGCATTATTTACTCAGGTGATTAATTTAGATGGAATTGAGAGTTTTTGGTTTGGCATACCAGTCATAAATATCCTATTAGCATTGAGAGAATTGTTGCTTGACAGAGTAATAATCGAACATGTTGCTATTTGGTTTGCCTCTTCAGTCCTGTACGCAAGCTTGGCGGCATATTATGCAGCTAAACAATTCAAGCGAGAGGATATAGTAACAACACTATCTTGAAAATTCGATAAGTGCTTCTCTGACAATGTCGATTATCAAATCAATTTCCTTTGACGTTATGCGGAAGTGTGGTGTAAATCGTAATGCATTATGGCCACCATGGATGACCCCTAACCCTCTCCTTCTGCACCATGGCTCAACAGCATCGAAGCCTACAACAGGGAACTTACTAGGTTCCAGTTCTGCACTCAATAATAGCCCTGTGCCTTGGACTTTGGTAATGGTTCCAGGGAGTTCATCTGCTAGAAGTTTAAGCTTCATGACAAATTCTTCCCCTCTATCTTTGATATTCTTTCTGAGTTCTGGTGTTATCTGTTCTAGTACAGCTACTGCTGTTTCTAATGCTCGTGGGTTTGTAGTCATAGTGTTACCATATATCCCGACAACATACATTGATGCTGCACGATCGTTCATTCCGAGGACTGACAGTGGATACTGTCCTGCATTGATTGCTTTAGACCAAGTCTCCATGTCAGGTACTTCAGCATCTTGAAACCCTTCATAGTCTATGACAGATAGACAACCCTGTCCTCTAATTCCAGCTTGTATTGAATCTACCAGTAACATAGAATCGTATTCTTTGGTTAGTCTTCTCGCCGTGTCATAAAATTCTCTAGTCACGCACATGCCGGGATTTCCTTCACCTTGAATGGGTTCTATGGCAATAAGTTCAATGAAAAATTTCTCATCAACGGCTTGTTGAAATACCGCTTCTAGTGCCTTAGGGTCGTTTGCTGGAACTAGAATTAAGTTATCTCGATTCTGGAATGTGGCGAGGTTTTTGTCATATCCAGATTTACATGAATGAGAAATCTGTGCCGGACGATCTGTCCTTCCGTGAAAACTTCGCTCAACGGCGACCATCTTTATTGGATAATTTTCATACTTTCCGCCTGGCCCTGTTTGGGTATTTGCATTGATGTCTGCTATTCTTAGGGCAACAGTCATTGATTCTGAACCGCTATTCATGCAGATAAATTTGGTAAATGGACAATGTCCTCTACTATGACCTAATTCTTTCTTCAGTGCTTCTGCTAGTCGGCTATGGCTAAATGACGGTGTCATAACATTCGCCATGACCCAATTTTGTGACATGGCGTCTATGACGGACGATGGGCCATGACCTGCCCCCAACATGCCATACCCGCCATTATCATGGACTACTGCTCCATGGGAGGTAATTATCCAAGGACCTCTTGCTGCCAAAGCAATGTAGGGATTAACAGTGGCAGGAGCGTAGAAATTGACGTAATCTTCTTGTAACAATGAGACTAATTCTGGCTCACTAGTCATCATAACATCATTGCCTAATCTCTGTCTTAATTCGCGATGATTAGATAGGCCTTCTGCAATGGCATCTGAAATACTTTTGTCATACTCACAAAAACCCGCAATAACATCATCGCTAAGTCCAATTGTATCCATATCACCAGAAAATTTTCTAATTTCTGCCAACGCTTGAAGCGCATCTTCCGCCCTACTTACAGACTTCATCATTGCAACTGCAATCTTGGCGCTTCTTCAACATTCGCCAAACAATGGTTAATCTTGGCATATATTACAGCACTAATATTACTATAGTAATACTCTAGGAATACTTATATCATGCACCAAACAGGCGAAAATATGCCAAAGGTTTCATTGGACATGCCGGCCGAGATATTGTTCGACATCAGAAAGCATGTTGGAGATGATAAGAAATTTGTTAGTGTCGCCGATGCTATAAGAACTGCATGTCGCAAATTGCTCGATCAATTAGATGAGATTGACATTAGGAACGGGAGATGAAATTATGCCAACGAGAGACGAAGCAAAAGAAGCTGTAAAGACACTGCTAGGATATTTGGAAAAAGATGTAGAAAGAGAAGGGCTCCTCGACACGCCTGATAGAGTTGTAGATTCTTGGGATGAAATTTTCAGTGGCTATCATATGGATGCCAAAGAAATTCTAAGCTCAACTTTTAATGGCGAAGGCTATGATGGGATTGTGTTACTGAAAAATATTGAATTTTATTCAACATGTGAGCATCATTTGCAACCATTCAACGGCAAGGCACATGTTGCGTACATTCCAGTTGATAGGATTGTGGGTATTTCTAAACTATCTAGAATTGTTGAATGCCATGCTCGTAGATTACAGAATCAAGAACGAATAACCAAAGATATTGCAGATGACTTAGAAACACACCTAGCGCCGCTGGGATGCGCAGTAATTATGGAAGCAGCACATGGATGCATGAGGTGTAGAGGAGTGAAGCAGGCTAACGCTACTATGACTACATCTACACTGAGAGGTGTCTTCTTTGATAAGGCAGAACCTAGGCAGGAATTGTTTCAACTAATCAACAATTAAGGTGTTTTTATGCCGACTCAAGTAGAAAATAGAGATTATTCTACAGAAAATTCTAGTGACCTACAACAGATTTACAACATTGTAGAAATTTTCCATTCTGTTCAAGGTGAAGGAGCAAGAGCTGGAATTCCTCACGTTTTCGTAAGATTTGGCAACTGCAATTTACGATGTGAATGGTGCGATACTGATTTTCTTACATACACTGAGATGACTGCTGGGCAAATAATTGAAGAAATTGGAAAATATGAATGTAAAAATATCATTTTTACAGGCGGTGAACCGATGCTAAATGACTTATGGCCGTTACGTAGGTTGTTGAACCAAAACCAACATCACATATCGATAGAAACAAACGGAACGATTAGTATTGATGATGGATTAATTGATTGGATTTGTGTTTCACCCAAGGATCAGTTGTATCCAAATACAAAGATTAAACAACGGACTGGGGATGAATTGAAGTGTGTTTATGTTGGACAGAGTCTTTCCCTTTACGATGAAATTATTTCTGGATTTGACCATTTATTTTTGCAACCATGTTACATGGAAAACGAATCGGTTGAATGGAATGGAAGAAACTTTGCTCACACAGAATCAATAGTAAAGGATAATCCGAAATGGAGACTATCACTACAAACGCACAAATGGATGGGGATTGATTGATGAAAACCGCAGTGATGGCATTCAGTGGTGGTATGGATTCCACCTCCTTGTTACTTAGGCTACTTAGAGAAGGTAACAAAGTATATACTATCGGATTTAATTACGGTCAGAAGCATATAGTCGAATTAGAAAGGGCGCAGATGAACATTGATTATTTATCGTCAAATGGCTTTCAGGTAAATCATAAAGTTGTTGATTTGTCCTCATTAATGTCAATGTTTACTGGTTCCCTTACCTCTTCAGATGACGTACCTACAGGACATTATGAGGAGGAACAGATGAAATCCACAGTTGTGCCTAATAGAAATGCAATATTTTCATCAATTATCTACGGCTATGCCTTGAGTCTTAGTAAGGAGCTGAGTAAAAAAATTACCATTTCTTTAGGAGTTCATTCTGGTGATCATGCCATCTATCCTGACTGCCGACCACAGTTTTACAAGAGTTTGAATTTGGCATTTGAACTTGGTAATTGGGACTCCGAGAATGTTGATTTACTACTCCCATACATTGACGGAGATAAGGAATCAATCTTATTAGACGCTATAGAATCATGCGCAAAATTAAACCTTGATTTTGATATTATTTTTGCCAATACAAATACCTCATATGATCCCGACAAAGATGGGAGAAGTTCAGGTAAAACTGGTTCAGATATTGAGAGAATTCTTGCATTCAATGCCATCGGTAGAAAAGATCCTGTGATTTACCAACAAGATTGGTCAGAAGTACTATCGCATGCACTGTCTGTTCAGGCCGACTATATGGACAAAATATATCGAGAAAAACTCACTGAAATACAGTATCAAGTTACTCGTAACAGTGCCACTGAAAGGGCTTTTACGGGCCTATATGACAAGCATTTTGAACCAGGTAATTACCACTGTATTTGTTGTGGCCATCTACTTTTTGAATCAACTGGAAAGTATAACTCTGGTTGTGGATGGCCTGCTTTTCATACGGAAGATGTTAATGCCAAGATATCGAGGATTGAAGACTATACCCACGGAATGTCGAGAATAGAAGTAAAGTGTTCTAAATGCGATGCTCATTTAGGTCATGTATTCGAAGATGGTCCATTGCAATACGGTGGAGAAAGATATTGCATAAACTCTGCAGCACTAGAATTTAGGGAGTAAAGAAAAATTAGGTGATAGTTATGGTAACAAGAATTAGAAGATATGTTGAGACAGATACGGGACACCGTGTACCTAATCACAAAAGTAAATGTCGTCATTTACATGGTCATAGATATAGGTTCGAAGCCGAAATTGAAGGAGACGTTGTTGATGTTTCTGGTGTATCGGAAGAAGGGATGTTGATGGATTTTTCAGATATTAGTGCGATATTGACTCGAGAAGTGCATGACGTAGTAGATCACGCATTTGTAGTATATTCTGGTGATAATGACGCAATTAAGGCATTAGAGGTAATGGGCGACAACCATAGGACGGTAATTGTGGATTTTATCCCAACTGCAGAGAATTTGGCCAAGTGGGCATTTGAACAAGTAGAACCGCACATAGTATCTGCATATGGTAACAAACTGCAACTAATCGCTATGCATGTGTGGGAGACTCCGAAATCACTTGCAAGTTGGTACAAGTGATTTATTCGACTCTTCTGCGTCGGTTCTTTTTCCAATTCTCATCATCTGCGAGATATTGTAGAGATGTTGTTGCGTCGATTAAACCGCCAATTAGACGAGTGACTTCATCCTTGGTAGGTGAAGACATCATAACCATTCTAGTTAGTGAATTCTTAATGCTGTCTTTTCGTTCTTGATTTCCAGGCACGGAAGAGCTAAACTGTTCAACCGCTTCAAGAAATTTATCTCTTAGATTTGGAGATAATGATCTTTCCAACGGTACAATAGCCGGCAATCCCGAATCATTACCTTGTTGTGATTTTACTCTGTCGGAGTGAAGTTGATACAGGAATCCATTAATTGAATGAGATAAGTTAGCTATAGGATATCCTTCCCATGTTGGCAGTGTAGCAAGGAAATCACATTTTGTTAGATTTTCCGTCGATAGACCAGTGCCTTCGCCACCAAATACGAGTGCTACACGGTTATTATGTTGATTAAATCGTTCGGATAATTCCCAAGGAAAACAAAAGTGTCTAAATGAGGTTTTACTACCAACTTCTCGTTTTCCAGATGTACCAACTACCAATGAACAGTCTTCTATTGATTCGTCAAAGTTATCGAAGATTTCAACACTATCTAGAATGCTACCAGCATGCTTAGCCCTATTTCTTGCTTCAACATCATTTGGACTACACTCCGGGTTCACCAGTCTTAACCGATCAAAGCCATAATTCAACATTGTACGGCATATAGCTCCTAGATTACCGGGGTGCGAGGTATTCACGCAAATTATGATTAGTTCATATGGTGAATTTGGTAACGGAATGTTTTTTCTGTCTCCCATATCATCACCTGCGATAGAATTCAGCAATCCATCTCGGATCACATGGTTGATAGATAAAAAATAGAAAACCACCAGATTCCCTGTCTTTCATTATTATCGAGCGCTTGCGAATAGAGTGTTTAGTTTTGAGATAATCAATTAATGACTCCAACTCAGCCCTGTCATCGCTATGGATGCTTACTGGTTGCCTATCCCAGTCAATGCGCACGGGCATCTAGAGACCTCAATCGACTCTTCTTTGCCTGTATCTTGTCACGTAACCAGCAATCCAGTTACGTAGTTTTTTGGAACCAACATCAGTTAGTTGTGATACCATTATTTTATTATGGTCAAAATCATCTGTAAATTTATCACCGTGTTGCTCTACTAGCGCAATAGCTCTTATTTTTATGAAACTTGGTCTAATATTTCCCATAATTATCACTCCTGGAATAGTTTAACTTCGATTGGGATATCTGGTTCATCGTGTCTAATCACTTGCAGACGCACTTTTCTTGGTGGGTTTTCAATACCTCTTGACCATATGTGTTCATTTACAGATGGGTCAATCCATACTTCCTCATCCTCTTTGACCTTCAAGTGTTGGATTACGTGATCTTTGATAATTTGGATTGCTCTAGGAGCGCGCTTGAATCGTGTAATATTCCAAGCCTTCCTTAGTGGTACAATAAGTTCAGATTCATTCGGTCTTGCCAATTTAATCACCTCTGAAGTTTACTTCTTCTCCAATGGTGTCTCTTTGGATGAGACACTGTATTTCGGTCGGTCTTTAACATGACCCATACAGGGACACGGCGGTTTTGCTTGGTTGCCTTCATTAGGCGTATTTTTTTTGCTGCTGGCTTATTTCTTGACATTTCGAGCACCCTCTCAGATTCTTCTAATTGACGCATTATTGCGGCTCTTGGATTGTGACGCTAAAATTGATTTTAGCTTTTCATCGTTCATAGGTGGAACGAATTTATTGTTGTTGTTAAGATCGATAACAATTCTTCTAATTGCTTCGGCACGTTCAGGTGTGGCAAGCGAGATTCTTGCTAGCCTTGCCCTTGCTTCGCTAGTTAGCAGTTGCTTCATGGCGTTAGAAACTGCCTGTGATTCAGCGTTCTTACGATGAGATTCCATTTCTGCCTCGGCTTGGGCTTGGGCTTGGGATTCTAACTGTCTTTGTAATTCCATTCTTCGCTGTTCACGAAGTGCCGCTAGTTGGTCATCTCCACTAGCAGACATAATAGACAAACTCCCACTTCCTCAATATTTAGCAAGACCAGGATACATCTCGTTCGCTGCATCTCTGCAAGAATGTGCCACTTCGTCGAGTAATTTTTGACCCGCTGAGGTTACTTTTCGACCAGAATACAATTGCTGTTTTCCATCAACTGATTCGATTTCTTTAGTTGAGACTAATTCTACTAGTCCAGCGGATTCTAATTGCTGCAGAGCAGTTCTAATAATGTGTCTAGATGCAACACCAGGCGTATTTGGTCCAGCACCATTGTTAACGCTGCCACCATAATCCTGTGCCAAGGATGTTACTCCAACTGGCCCCTGCCTTGCGACTTTTCTTAGTATTGATGCAGCCCTTATTGTCCACCAGTTCGATTGTGTAGGTGGTCTTTCGCGGTCAGCACCTGTTTTTACATAATCAGACCAATCTGGTTGTTCAATATCCTTGACAGTGGAGAGTTTTTCTGCTAATGCCGGGATAAGCAAGTCAGCTGGAATATCATAATATGTGGTCATGTAACAACACCAAGCACTTTGCCGACTAAACTCCCCTATATCAATGAAACGGGTACAGATGTGGAGCCATTACTTGAAAATCGGATAAAATGCAAGTGTTATTGAAGGGGGGGTAGTAGGCGTAATCATGCAGAAGGCGCTAGCCCAAAATCCGAACCTCCTTCGGACTTTACTTGGACTTTCATTTACTCTCATATTCTTGCTTGGTTACGCAGTGTACGGAGCAACCATTTCTCCGTCTTATTACCTCTACACAACTGAAACTGAAACAACCATACATGACTCAAATGAACCAACCAAGCTGTATGACGATGAGAGTAATGTAACAAATTGGAGGTGGACGTTTAGTGCTGATGGTGACAATCTAACATGGGTTAATGTCAGTGCTGGTGACCTTTCAAGAGATTCGATCATGAAACTGATTAATTCCGCCGGATTGTACAGCCACACTAAATTGGGCGACCCAGAAGCAGATGACTTCAGTTGTGAAGATAAGTGCTACTACAACAATACCCATGAACTGATCAGCGACGAAGGAGGGGATGAGGCAATCTATTCAATGACAACAACAGACCCAGGCAGACGAAACAACGGCACTGTTTATGCTAAATCATTAGAGTCGGCTGAAGATAAGGCTCGGGAAATTATAGAGCACTTACATACACCTTCTGTCATAATCGTTGAAATCACCGAAAAAGGCAATAAAAGTACATCCCCCGATGTAGTATTAGTAACTGTTAATGAGGACTTTAAAGAAATCGAAGTGTTTTCTGTGGATGCAGGCACTGAATTTTTGTGGGCAGTAGCAGCAGTTGTTGGTTGTTTTTCCATGATATTGATACCATCATTTACAGTATATTTCGCCGCTCGGGCTAAAGAGCGAAAAAATGAGTTGAAATTAGAAGAAGCAGAACAAAAGGTTGACCAATCAATGCTTCCCACTGATGAAGCCAATTAACTCATATAGATTACATGGTTTGTCTCAATTGAACCGGTCATGCGAGCACAACTTACAGTTTTGATTGTTTTTTTACTGTCAATAAATACTGTGCAACACTTAACCCTATCAGATGATGACTCACAAAAACAGTTTACATCTAGCAGGGCTACAGGTGTTGATTTATCAGTCAGTGATATTTCATATGGTTATCCAAATTTTGCAGATCAGCAAAAATATCAAATGTTTTCTTCTAACTATCCAATCTTTAGTTTCAATCGTCCGGAACTATTGTTTGTAGTAGATGCGGTGATTGATGTAGAGATTGAAGTTACAGTTGAAATAGAAAACCTTGGCACGACAAATTCTGCTATTGTGGATGTAAATTTCATCGTATTACACAATGAATACCAAGGATTTGAAATCTACAATGGAACCAGTCAAGTAAATTCGATTAGAGCGCAGAGTAGTGCTACAACATCATTCAAGTTTACACCTACATACGCCGGAAATCATTCTGTAATCGCCACACCCACTACATCGGCTGTCGATGATAATCCCGCAAACGATGTAATGATGGGAACTTTTACAGTTGCCAGCCATTATTTCAACTGTGATGATCTAAATTTATGGACTGTAGGGCAAAGTTGGGGTATGAATTCTGATACATCATTGTCCGAAGGTAGTGCTTGTCACATAGGTAACGGTCAGTCATCGAACTATAATTCAAATCTAGCAACTGATTTGATAACACCTGTCATGGACATGTCAGATGCTATCCCAAATCCAACCAGAACAAATGGAATCTCATTTTATTATACAGGCAGTTTGGGTAATGGAGACTTTGTTAGAATTTACAGCATGAATCCCAGTAATAGTTGGACCGAATTAGCAAGTATAACTGGGACAGTAGACAATGATTTTTCGGATTCTGCAAATTGGCAAACTTGGTCTGTAAATAATGCGGGTGCATTTTCTCCACTGGTGCCGTCTCCGCAACAAAACTTTCACATTAACTCTCAATTCAGGTTTGGTTTCACCAGCGACGCTAATGTTAACGACATTGGACTTTGGATGGATGACATAGTGATTGTTTATGACCAGAAGCTTAGATCTGGTGAGTTTGGAATATCGTCAACTGGTCTTTCCACAACCGGAACTGTGCCAAATGGATGGGGAAAAGCCACAATTGAACTGACCAATACAGGCAATGTTTCTGAATCTTTCACACCATTGATTTCTGGAATTCCAATGGATTGGCAATATTACTTCTCCACTACCAGTGGAGTAAGTATTACAGAATCTAATGGAGTATACTTGGAAAAAGGTCAAACTAGAGTGATAGAATTGAATTACCAACCGAAGGTAAGTGAAAATGTTGGATTCTATCCTGTCACATTTTCCGCTTCATCAAAAACCCATCAAAGTGTTATTTCAGAATTATCGCTACAACTTGAGGTGGTACCAGATAGAATACCTGAATTTTTGCCGATTTCCGAACTTATTTCATGTTCACCAGGATCTTCATGTTTTACATCGCTATCATTGACTAATGTTGGAGGTGCTGCTGATGTTTTCAGTTTGTCGCTTGATTATGCCTCACTACCTATTGGGTGGTCAGTTTCTTTTTCCTGGAATCAGGCATCTGAGGTTTTGGTACAACCTGGCTTTACCGTCCCAGTTATGCTGACATACAGTGTTGGAAGTGATGCAGTGCCTGATTCTGTAGGCTCTTTTGACTTAATTGCAACATCCCAAAACGACAGTTCTCGTAGTGATAGGTTAACTGTTGAGGTCATAGCGAGTATGGTTAGTGATGCGTCAATTCAATTATCGCAGCCCTCACAAAATGGTGTACAGATTGCTCCTGGGGACAGTTTAACTGTAACATTTACCGTAACTAATAATGCATCTGTACAAGATATATTTGAGACCAACGTCATCATTGAGGGTAGTAATGATTGGATAGTAAACAACATTTATCCGCAACAACTATTCCTAAATTCTGGTGACACAGGAACGTTTAGTGCTAAAATTTCTGCTCCAGCAACGGCCCAAGTTGGTGATAATTGTCCGCAATATTTTGGTTCAATAATATCACAAAGAAGTGGCGACATATTCATGTCTACAAGTATTGATAATTTACAAATATCACAGATAAATAATGTCGCATTAAAGTTCGTGAATGTACCAGATTCACTCACCCCAGGTGAGACGAATGAAATTAGTCTGGAATTGTCTAATCTTGGTAATGGGCCTGTATCAGCAGCAATCGATCTTGAGGGTCTACCAAGCAATTGGGAATATAAATTCAAGGAGGAAAATATTGAAACTGCAGAAATAATTCAATTGGGTGAGATATCAGATATTAATTCTAAAAAACTGATTGTATTGTCAATTGAGGTCCCAAATGGAGTCGATCATAGCCTCATATTTGACATTAAAATATCGGTAATCCCGATTAGCAATGGAGATGATATCGACATGTATGATAACGAGCTTGAACTTACTCTAGTTACCGATGTGGTTCGTAAATTGTCCTTATCTCAGACACAATCAACAATTAATGCAGGTATTGGCAACAGTACCACAATAAATTTCAAAATCAACAATCTTGGGAATTTAGACGAGCAAAATTTACAATTTTCTGCCAGTTTATCGAGCGATGGATATAATGGGGAAATAATTGGTTTTATGACAATCGGAAATATTGGAATTCCATATGAATTCAATCAATTTCACTTAATTACACTAAATAAAAATAGTTCTCGCAACATCAGAGTTGACATTATAATACCTAGCGATATTGATATCAATACAGTCATAGAATTTGATTTCACTCTATCAAGTGCCGACAATCAGTTTGAAAATTTACAGCACGAGGGAACTATTTTAGTAGATTATGTACGAGATATCTCAACAAGTTTATCGACTTATAATCCGGATACTTCTCAAGACTTCGGTTCAATGTGGTTGAATATTTCAACCATTTCAACCTTAGACGAACAATATGTTGCAAAGTTCACCACACCTGATGATTGGAGACTCATTTGTGATTCGACAGTTGTTGGCATTGATGGACTAACATTAGATCAGCGAATCATAAATTCAATTGAGAGAAAGTCTTCAATTTTCTGTGAGGTAATAAATGAAGGCGATATGTATGAAGGAGATATTTCCGTTTCTGTATATGATGGAGATAATGTGCTGATTGACACCAATAGCAAATCATTTGTATTCTCAAGGCCAGTTAAGGATGATTCTAGTTTTGCCACACCATTGGTGTCAGGAGCTATAATTTCAGCACTAGTCATTGGCATCATCATAAGTTTGCTAGTATTGAAAAATCGAAGAGATGATGATATCGACGATAATTTGACTAACAAACCAATATCTGGGCCACCTATTTCCGGTCCCCCGATAACAAATCCTACTGTGAAAGTAGAACAAACGCCTCATTCAACTGGGGGTACACAACAAATTATCGAATCCAGTGCTGTGATTCCACCAGTGCCGCAGGAAGGTTTGCCACAAGGGTGGACCTTGGAACAATGGCAGTATTATGGGCAACAATATTTAGATATGAACAAGAGGCAATAGCGTGGCAGATTATCCTACCTTGTGGTATGCCTTATGGGTGATTATTTCTGTTTGTGGAGTAATGACATGGTATTTGCGGAATTTTACTCAGCGGGTTGAATTAACGAAATTTGTAGCCTTTACCGGAGTAATAGCAATGACGACTATGTTATTATGGACATTAATTGATTTTTGAGGGATATTTGTGGATTTATCTGGTATTGAAAATCATGTAATGTACGGTAAATACCCGTGTAGATTGCCTGTATGGTGGGGCTTATTTGGTGAAATTGGTCTAGATCCTGGAATTAGAAATATTGCCGGAAGGAAAGTGATACTAAGAATTGAAAAGAAATTCAATCGCTTTGAAAAAATGCTAGCCAAATTATTCCGAGCGCCTAAAGAAATTAGACGCCCACTTGACGCCAAAAACAGTATGTTGTGGCAATTGTGTGACGGTACCAGAAAATTTGAAGAGATATGCAAAATACTTGACTCATTATTCCATGAAGATATCTCGCCGGTAATTCATCGAACTGCAGCAGGAATAAATCTTCTAAAAGAAAAGAATTTAATGACGATATTGAATGATAAGTTTTCTGGAAAGTGGGCGATTGGCCAAGGTATAACTCCAAAAAATCAAACCTTGAAAGAATTAGACCAGAGCCTAGGGATAATTGTTGAAGAAGAGTAAATCAAATTGGTTCCCATACCAATCTTAGCCCGATTCCATCACTTGATTTATCGAAATTTGCGAATGATCTTGAAGAACTTCGTGTTGAATCACTTTCTGTGAACCAACTTCCACCTCGTACAGCGTATACTTCGGAACTATCTACATAAGCAGCTTGTCGAGAAGGAATAGAATAATCAGTTCGATAATTATCTTGACACCATTCAGAAATCAAGCCATAAATATCGTAAATTTCCCAGTTATTTGGTTTTTTTAAACCGACCTCTCGCGTAGATGCTCCTGAATTTCCGGCATGCCAACCATATTCATCTAAATCACCATCAAAATTACCAAAACACCACTTAGTCTCAGTATCAGACCTGGCACAGTATTCCCATTCTGCTTCAGTAGGCAATCTCCATAACCCATCGACTGAAAGGCGAGGAGAGTTAAACGATTCATTGAGTCGAAGAATGAATTCCATACATTCAGCGCGAGAAACAGAGTCTACGGGTCGTAAACCAGAACTCCATCCGTCTTGAAATTTAGAGGGGTTATATCCCATAACTGATTCCCAGTGAATCTGAGTCACAGGTCTTTGTCCAATGAAAAATGGCGTATCGATGTCTACTTGATGAGTTGGTAGTTCCCTTGCAAGACCATCGCCAACGACATCACCCATAGTGAAGTTGCCAGGCTCGATTAAAATATAGGAGCCGCCGAACTCATCTTCGAATCGCGGTCTTGACAACTATCACACCTACTCAGAAAACTTCTTTGTTGTATTTAGAACTGATTTAACCAAATTTTCTAACCGTTCTTTTATGTCGTCATGAATCAAGTTTCCGTCATCATCGAATGCTTCTTTGACTTTACCAATAGCGAGTTGTTCAGGAACTGGCCAAGCATGTAACCATCTTAATGAAATTCTCATATGGTTGAGAGTGTTAGAATTTTGAGCACCACCTAGTGTAGACATTAGGCCGAATACTTTGCCTTTCACATGTTTGCTATATAGCCAGTCCAATGTATTCTTCATTGCACCAGACATAGTGCCATGATACTCAGGAGAAGATAACAAAAAAGCATCACACTGTGTGGCTAATTCTTGGAATTCCTTGACATTTTCATTTTCCCAGCAGCCGTCCTCCCCGACCAATGGTAGCGGTTTTACATCTAAGTCCCAAAAATGAACTTCGGCACCAAGGGATTCTGCAATGTTTAACGCATGATTTACTAGCATGCCACACTTCGACGTCGGCCTGTATTCGCCACTGAGGCCTAAAACTTTGAACGGATAATTACTCATAAATCTGCGAGGGGTTCAAGGTTATTGAATGTAAGTGTCTGTACATACATAGATAAGTAACCCTTATGATTAGAATATACTGGCAAGAGGATGAGGCTTATGGAACAACATACCTTCAACGAATCTGAACACGACAATGATGACGTTAGTGCACAAGTTGAATCCTTGCTAATTAGTGGAGAAGAATCATCTAGAGCAGGTGACTCTAAATCGGCTCTAGCATCATTCAACAAAGCGATTTCCCTAGATCCATCATCTGATATGGCTTGGTTTAATCGTGGCGTACTTCTTGAGGCACAACAAGATGCAAGAGGAGCAAGACAAGCATTTCAAATATGCTTGGATGTAAACCCCAATCATGCCCCTGCCACTGCTAACTTGTGCATATTGCTAGAACGCATCGGTGACGAAACTGGGGCATACAATATGGCTCTAAAAGCACTCGAATTTTACCCCGGACATCCTTCTATAATGGATGTTAAAAATAGATGTCAGGGGAGCATCTCATCCAAACCGATTGAGTCTATGCAACAAGTAGAGCAAATTGAACAATATGACCAAGGAGATGTAGAAAAAGTAGTTGAAGAGACTGGTTTTACTGATGTAAAAGCCATACTAGACGAAGCAGTGCATCATGATGTCGATGATAATCAGCAGTTGGATATTGATGAATTACGGTCTGCAGCAGAAGTTGTAATGGCAACTGAAGAAATCCAGGAAAGAATCGAGGTCTCACAACCTGTTGTGCAAGCTATACCAGACCTTCCAGTGGTACCGATTGAGCCTGAAATAGAGAACATACTTGATTTAGATGCAATGGCAGAAGAAGCAAAAAATATGATTCAATCTGGTGACCCGAAAGGTGCATTGGCTCTTTTGAAACCCCATCTAAAAACAGAAGCCTCCAAGCATCCGCAATCTTGGTTAATCGCCGGTGGAGCAATGGCAAGATTAGATTTGGAAGACCATGCTATTTCAGCAATCGAGCACGCACAAAAATTAGACCCTTCGAATCCAAAGGGTTGGTATAATCTTGGTTCTCTTAAACAAAGAAAAGGCTTGTTAAGCGAGGCATCTACATGTTATTCAAATGCTTTGCGAGAAGACCCATCCTATGTTAAAGCAGCAGAGAAGTGGGCACCTATTGCAATGGAACTCAAAGATCCTCAAGCATATTTGTCGGCTGCTACAATCATCGTCGCATCAAACCCAGAAAGTCCTCTAAGAATGGAATTAGCGACCACACTAATTGAATTGGCTGAAGGAGAATCTCGAGTTCTAGAATCACAATCAGGCCTACCACCAACATTGCCAGAGGGTCCTGAAATGGCCAAAACAGCATTAGACTTGATAGGCGAAGGAGAAACAGAATTACACGCTAGAGCACATTCTATGGCAAATAATCACATGGAGTCTGTTAAAATCTGGAAAGGTTTGATTCAAATCAATCGAAACGAGCCTGAAATATGGCGTGGACTTGCCAAAGCATTGTATGCTGCAGGTGATTCAACCACTGCAGAAAAATGTAGTATTAAGGCAAAAGAGATTGAAGAGAGCGTTTCAAAACCACCAACAACGGCAACTGAATTGACTTCTAATGAGACAATTCCGCAAGATTTCGCCGCACAGCCAGAGGTAGATACTGACCCTGTGAGTCAAGAGGAAATGATGTCTGCAAATCAATTACTAGCTAGACCGCAACCTGAAGTGCCCACACCTGAACCAACCCCCAATCCACAAGTTGACTTAGCAAAAGCAGCATTAGAAGTTCAAAATAATTCACTCGTACAGGAAGAGTTTCGCAATCCATCCTCTAATTCAGTCGCAAATCAGGATATTTCTTGGTATAACCAAGGTGTCGCATTGATTGAAGCCGGTAAATATGCAGAAGCGTTATCTTGTTTTGACCGAGCATTACCTTCGTTCTCTAATGATGATGAAATGGTAATTCGCATTCTAAATGGAAGAGGTAACGCGTTTTATTACCTTGAAAATTATCCTGCATGTGTAGAATCCTACCATCAAGCTATGTTGATCAAACCGGAAGAGGTAAGGGGTAAAACACTGTATAACATGGGTACGGCTTATGCTGAAATGGAAAGATATCAAGATGCAGTAAAGTGTTTTGAGCAGGCAATACCAAGAGGCCTTTCAAAAGATGAAATAAAGCGAACAAAAGATCAAATTAGAAGATGTAATATTCTAATCAAAGAGCAAAAGAAGAAAAACAGGTGATTAATTGGCTAGTAATAGTGATTTAATCGATAAATTGGTAGAATCTGGTTTAGATGAAAAACATGCATTGCTGATTATCGACTTAGCTTCACAACCGCCTGCGAAAGCAAGTGAAATAGGCAAAAGGTTAGGTCTATCACGAATGGATGCATACAACTCCCTGAAGAAACTTCAAGAGAAAGGGCTTGTAAAAGCAACACTGGATAAACCAATTAGATTTTTTGGCATGACTATCAATGAAGTCTTCAAACAGATTATTCGGACTAAAGAAATGGATTTGCGAAGAATAAATGAGAATCTAGAGTCACTAAATACATCATCAAATCAAGCAATAATCTCTAATTCCGTAAACCATGACGAAGATTCATTTTCTGTTTTGAAAGATCGCCACACCATACATGCGACTATTGAATCAATAGTATCTGAAGCGGAAAAACGTATTTGGTTGTTACTAGGAAAGTGGGGAATCCTACACATTCTTAGGTCAGGATGCATAGATTCGATAAATGATGCATTGAATCGTGGAATAGACATAAAATTAGTTGTCTGCATAGATGAAAGAACCATTAGATTTTATGACCAACTAGACTCAAGATTAGAAATTAGACACCACCCCGATTTCAACTTGTGCGGCGTTTTTGTTGACAATGAGGTTGGAATTCAATTCGTTCAAACTGAGGAATCACCCACCGGACGCGGCAAGGATGACACAGCAATCCTAATGGAATCAGAAATGTTGCTTAGTGCACAGTCTGAACTACTGAACATTCAATGGAATTCAGCATCATCATATCAAACTGCAAAAGCCAAGATGGTTGATGGCTTGATGACTGAACCACTTCAGTTATCCCTAGGTGATGGCTCGTTTTATGAGAAATTCAAACAGTCAATGAAGATGGGTATGGGCAATAACGCTAATGCAGTACTCACAAGGGATGGGCAGATAGTAGATAACCAAAATATTCCACAGTCAAACACATTGACGGCTCTTGGAATCAATACTAATCAGTTGTTTCATGATGTCGGATTCAGAATTGGTCAAGAATTAGCCGTTAAGCTTCAACACATAACAGATGATGAGGTATTTTGGAATAACATCAAATCAGAATGGTTGGATTTAGGTATGGGGGAAATAGACTTTGATCAACTACCTCCAAAGACCATTACCGTCAGCGAAGGTAATGCCTGTGACGGTCAACCAGAAAAATCATTGTTCCTTTGTAATATGGATGAAAGTGTCATTGCAGGATTAGTTAATGAGAGATACAATAAAAGTATTGAATCATGCAAAAGAACTTGTGTTAATGACGATAATTCATGTTGCTATGAAATATCAATAGTCGACTGATGATTCATCATTCAATGCACATATTCATAGAGATGAACCTTGTGGGCTTATCATGGATTGTGGAACCTGCGAAAGCGCTAGTCCGGTTGTTGTACAGACTCCAGAAGTCGTAAATGTCGATTTAACTATTACAGAAAACGCTCATTCGATGTTAGACCAAGCTTTTGGAGAAGATAGGAGTATGGCACTCTTAGTTGGGGTATTGTCTGGGGGCTGCTCAGGATATATGTACGACTTACAAATTGTAGAAGATACAGAAATAGATTGTCAGGAACTCTCAATTTCCGGCTTTAGAATCCTCGTACCAAATTCTTCAAGCCACTTACTAAATGGAATAGAAATCGATTATGAGGACCGATTGATGGGCGGTGGATTCAAGATTAATAATCCAAATGCTCAATCCTCTTGCGGTTGTGGAGAATCCTTTGCTTAGGTGATTAAGTGCCCCGTTTGGCTTTTGATGAAGCAAAGGCGCTCATATTCACCGGTAAAGATGTTGAGAAATTCATTGATGGTCTTTCAACAAATAAAGTTGAATTTTCAAAAAGTCAAGTAATTGACACCTTAGTATTGAACAATAAGGCTAAAATTTTGGGCCAACTGCATCTTTTTCAATTAAATCACATGGTTGTATCTGTTACAGTAGCAGATAACTTTGAGGAATTAGTCAAATATCTCGAATCAAAGATATTGGCACAGGAAGTGGCAATAAACGATGTAACTAGTTTGAATTTTATAGATATAGTATACGATGAAGGTAGTATCAATAAACAAGTAACCATAGACAAAGATACAACAATAATTGGCATCAATGGCATGTATAGTATTGAATTATATTCCGTTAAACAAAGCCGCAAACATTGTGATGGAGATAATGAATCATTTACTAACTGGAGAGTTGACAACTTAATTCCGTGGTATGACTACGAAATATCTAACTCAGTAAATCCATACCAGTGTGGACTTGGTTACCAGGTCCATGAGAACAAAGGATGTTATACAGGTCAAGAAATTTTGACCCGAATGCGAACGAGGAATAAAGGGATTTTCCAACTTATTTCTAGAGAAAATAGGGCCGATGAGGAAAGTAAACCAACCACACAAGGTAGTGAAAGATCTCTATACCTAGAAAAATCCTAGTAACCCAAAATATCTGTTAGTTGTGATTTGTAAAAGTTACCTGACTTTTGTAAACTTGATAATTCATCACTGCTTAAGTCGAGTTCAATAATCCTTTCAATACCATTCGCCCCCAATATTACTGGAACGCCGATATAGACATCATCCAATCCATATTGTCCAGTTAAGTGGGCTGAAGCCGGGATAAGTCTCTTACGATCGTTAAGCACTGCTTCAGCCATAATTGCTGCCGCAGAACCTGGGGCGTAAAATGCAGAACCACGTTCAAGCAGTTTGACAATTTCGCCACCACCAGAGGCTGTTCTTTGACATATTGCATCAATTGTATCCTCATCCAAAAGATGCGTGATTGCAATTCCACCGACCGTTGTGAAACGTGGCAATGGCACCATTGTATCTCCATGTCCACCGAGAACCATTGCTTGAACATCCTCTTCTGAACATCCGACTGCATCTGCGACGAAATGCGTCATTCGCGCACTGTCTAGCACACCTGCTTGACCACACACTCTGTGAGAAGGGAAACCAGTAACCTTCTGCATGTGATATGTCATCAAATCAAGTGGATTAGTTACCATGATGATTACTGAATCTGGCGCATGGTCTCTTATACCCTCGCCGACTTGTTTTACGATACTTGCATTCTTGGCAATGAGGTCTTCACGAGTCATACCAGGTTGCCGAGGAAATCCCGATGTAACAACCACAACATCTGCACCAGCAATATCTTCATAATTTGAGGTTCCTGTTAGATTCCCATCATAATTCAATACCTGACCATTTTGTGACATATCTAGTGCTTTCCCTTTTGCAAATCCTTCGTATATGTCCAATAGTACAATATCTCCTAATTTTTTTTGTGCCAAAACAAAAGCACAAGTTGCACCAACATTTCCCGCCCCAATTACAGCAATTTTTTTCCTTGAATGTGACATTTCATACACCCTTCTAACAATCCCAAGAACAGGCGTAAAATAAGTTAAATGGTTGGGCTGTGATTTTTTGAAACGAGGAATTCATGCG
>CALDPP010000063.1 GCA_937911345.1 uncultured euryarchaeote
ATACGGCGACAATCCAACCGGTACCAATGGAGATGCATTCCCGAATGATGGTACCCAATGGGCTGACGCAGACGGTGATGGCTTTGGTGACAATATCAATGGCAACAATGCAGATGCATTCCCGAATGATGGCACCCAATGGGCTGACGTAGACGGTGATGGTTATGGTGATAATCAAAACGGCAACAATGCTGACCGATTCCCTAATGATAACACTCAGTGGTATGACTCAGATAATGATGGCTACGGAGACAATCAAAATGGTAACGATCCTGATGCCTTCCCAGCAGATGGAACACAGTGGTCAGACGCTGATGGTGATGGTTACGGCGATAATCAAAACGGCAACAACCCAGATAAATTCCCACAAGATAGTACTCAATGGCAAGATGGTGACTTTGATGGCTTCGGAGATAACGCCAATGGTAACAACCCTGACCTATGCCCTGGAACACCATTTGGCGAGACTGTAGATGCTAATGGTTGTTCAACATCACAAACCGATGAAGACATGGATGGTGTCCCTGATAATCAAGATGCATGTGCAAACACACCCGCAGGCGAATTTGTCAATGGCAATGGTTGTTCAGCAACCCAACTTGATGATGATAATGATGGCGTAGTAAATCAATACGACCTCTGTCCAGCAACTCCGCAAAATGCCATGGTTGATTCTGCTGGTTGTGCTGATAGCCAACTAGATTCAGATAATGATGGAATTAACAACGCACTAGATTCTTGTCCTGCTACCAATCCTGATGCACCTGTTGATGGCTTTGGTTGCGCAGCAAACCAACGAGATATCGATGGTGACACAGTAAATGACAACTTGGATGTCTGTCCAAATACTCCTTTGTCAGAAACAGCCAACAACAATGGTTGTTCTGAATCACAAATCGATTCAGACCTCGATGGTGTGTTCAATAATGTCGACCAATGTCCAAACACCACATTACTAGATCTGAATGGTGATGGAGAGTTTGATGTCGATTCTGTTGGCTGTTCTCCAGTACAATATGATGATGATAACGATATGATTGACAATACCCTTGATTCATGTCCAGCTACACCAAGCGGTGAACAAGTGGACTCAGTAGGATGTTCAGAGTCACAACTAGACGAAGACAATGATGACATATGGAACTCTGATGATCTGTGTTTTGATACCCCTCAAGGCCAAGGCGTTGACCAAAATGGCTGCTCAGAAACGCAAAAAGACGACGACCAAGATAACTTGGTGAATGCTGATGATGCTTGTCCAAATACTCCAACTGGCGAAATTGTTGATAACAATGGTTGCAGTTTAAGCCAACTTGATACAGACGGTGACGGTAAAAATGACCTAGAGGATAAGTTCCCTAACGATCCTACCGAATGGGAAGACAGTGATGGCGATGGTATAACAGACAGATTGGATGCTTATCCACAAGATGCTACTCGCTCTGAGGCTGAAAAAGAAGATGGAGGTAACGGATTCATGTTCATCCTTGCCGCAATATTTGCTATTGGTATCATTGGTGCTTTACTAGTTGTCAAGAACAAGCGACCACCGGAAAGTAACTCACCATTTGCCGCAGTAAATTACGAAGACCAAGCAACTGAAGCAAATATGGGACAGATGTATGAATCTAAGGCAGTCCCAGAAATTGAACAGCAACAACAGCCACAACAAGAAAACCAAACCTGGGAAGAGAATGGAGTGCATTGGTCAATGGCACCTGATGGAACACTATCTTACTACGATAATGCAACTCAGTCCTGGCTTTTGTTCCAAAACTGATTATCGGTGAATCATAGATTTCTTCGATATGTGGTCAAGCATATACCTTGCATATACAGCAA
>CALDPP010000064.1 GCA_937911345.1 uncultured euryarchaeote
GGTAAGGCCGTGACCGACACGCCAATCGTGACATTGTCCGGTTGCACTCAAGTAGCACTCTTCAGGTATGTCGTTACAGGAATCATCACTGTTACCATCTTCACATGAGTTTGCCATGCCTTCATACACCGCAGTAAGTTCTAGAATCAATTCTAATTCATGGATTCTGCTGAAGTTTTCAGTCGCCCAGTTCTCAAACTGGCCGTAAGCTGCAGTGCCTTCACCGCCAACTAAACTGTCACCGAAGTCGTGGTCTTCACGGTGATAATCAGCGACACCAAGCGATGGTGCAACATCAAGAATCAGCCCAGCCATACCGCCAACGTGTGGAGTAGCCATTGAAGTTCCCGAGATTGACATGTAGTACAAATCACCTTGAGTTCTTGTTGAAGCATCGATTGCCGTACCTCTTGGTGCAGTAGCCCAAATGTCTCTACCTGGTGCACCAACATCTGGCCAGGTGTGTTGTTGATTCATACAGCCTCTCGAAGAGAATGAGGTAATTGCGGTACCATCGTGAGTAAGGGCAGCAACTGAAATGGCTGAAGGAGTGTTAGCGTAGACGTTGGTTTTCAGTCCACCCGAACATTCTCCACCATTCCCGCCCGAGTTAGATGCGGCAAAGATTACTGCCACGCCATTTTCAAAGGTTAGCCGGTCGGTTATTTGGGCAATCACACCGTTTGGATCGTAGTCACCATCGGTGCCCCATGAGTTAGAAACCACTCTGATATGGTATGGATTTTGACCTGGTACCGAATGAATAAACGTCCATTCTAGACCTTGTTCTGCAGCGAAAATTGAGGCACCGTCACCGGTCCCTAGAGCCACCATTTGTCCGCCTTTGGCAACACCTGCACGGCGGCCGGCACTAGCATCACCATTACCGGCAATGGTGCCACCAACGTGTGTGCCGTGGCCAGATGAGGTGTCTGAGTTGCGAGTTTCAGTCCATACACCATCCCACTTTGCCGAGTAGATGACTTTGTCACCAGTCCATGGTTCAAGATAATCGAAGTCAGGATGACCGGCATCGACACCTGTATCAAGGTCGACGATTGCTGTACCGTCGCCATCCCACTCAGTAAACGCCAAATCGACATCATACTGAACAACACCTTCAGGAGAGACAATTACTCTGTCCCAAGTATCGGTAGCTTTGACGACATGAGTTGTTTCATGCATCATGGCACTTGGGTCAGTTGGGTCACCACCCCATTCAGGTGGCAAGTAAAAGAAATCGAGTTCCTTGTCTAGTTCGAGGTA
This sequence comes from uncultured euryarchaeote, assembly GCA_937911345.1. Taxonomy (GTDB): domain Archaea; phylum Thermoplasmatota; class Poseidoniia; order Poseidoniales; family Poseidoniaceae; genus MGIIa-L1. The sequence continues at coordinate 1,267 of CALDPP010000064.1, forward strand.
TTCGATTCTATCCCAGTTGGAAATACGACGAACGTCCTCGGCTTTGGCTTCGATTAAACCGCCGTCAACTAGCGGAGCGTCACCGAGTACAGTCGCACCAAATTCTTCGAATTGGGCAAGGTCAGCATCGGTTACTGGTGAGTTCAGTTGAAAGATGACAGGAAGCACTGTATCAACTGAGGAGTCATACAATTCTTGTTGCAAATCATAGTTCATTTTGTCGTAATTACCCATCGGATTAACTTGGTCCGCTAAGGGTGCAGCAGTTGCACCAACCATCAGTAACTGTAACAGAAGAGAGACAAAAATCACGACATTCCTGTTGCTTTGCATGGCTAGGCCTAATGGCCGCCCTTCAAATGTCTTATTCATCATTGTTTGATGGTGCAGGCCTTGGCAGTCCGTCTTCTTTGACGGTGTTTAACACAACGTGAGTGAATGACCTTGTAACGCCCTCTAGAGTGAATACTGTCTTGGTTAAATCGTCTAGATCAGCCCGGTTTTTTACTCGGGCAAGGACCATTGAATCATAATCGCCAGTTACGTCGTAGACCGAGAATACCCTTGGATCTGCGGCGATTTTCTGTTGTACATCAATCATCATGCCCTTGGCAATTCTAAGTCCGGCCATAATGGTCATGTTCCAACCAACACTTTCTGGGTCAATTACCACGCTGTAGCCTTTGATAATGCCTAATTCTTCCATCCGACGAATTCGGTTAGTAATGGTGCCTTGAGCGACACCAACATCTCTAGACAGTTGCCTCTGGCTGGCTCTTGCATCATTCAACAGTGAATTGAGAATTGCTCTGTCCACCTCATCCAAATCCATATCAGGCACCAACATAGGCTATACTTACACTTCTTCAAACTTCGCTAAACCCTACTCGGTGACATTGGAGGCGATTGCCAAGAACTGAGTCCAAACTCCAAGTTCATCAACCTCTAATCTGATGTGTATACGACACTCTGCGCTTTCTGCTTGTTTGAATTTCAACTCAATTTTAGTTGATTTTTTGGCTTCAATAAAGCGACTCTTGAACCGAGAAGATAATTTCCATGGCCCGTCTACTTCCAACGATTTAATCTCCATTCGGCGATTCTTAGTGGTCAATTCTACCACCAAACAGTTTGCCTTGTCACGATGCCAATATCCAGTAATTATCGGCATACCGTGTTCTTCTCGATACATGTTACCAAGGATAGTTGAAATTACAATTACTCCAAAAACGATAGCGAAAATTGGCATTAGGAATTCGTTCAATTCGACATTTTCGGACTGAGTAGCTAATTCGACTTGATTGAGATACAGCAGTTGATTGGTATCACTGCCTTCTAATTCACCAAATAATGCAAAGGTAACCGACCAGCCATAAGGCGAATCAGCAAAATCAACCCCAGCTGCGGTTAAATGAGATTCACTCAGCGACCAAGTTGTTTGAGTTGAGTTGTTGGCCTGATTGCTGAAGCCGAATTCCGGTTTCATTTCGTACACTAAATTGGTTAATCTTCGATTGTGGTCATCAATAGAATACTCCTTGCTTAGATAGATGTACATAATTGTTGAATCTGAAAGATTGACTAGCGGAGTCATTTCTATTGGGATATCAATTCTATGTCCGCCTAACTCTTGATAGACATTTAACTCCCCAACTAGGCTGACTACTGGTAATAACTCCTGAATTTCGTTGCGATTATCATTTGCCACCTCTGCACTGATCTCTTCATTGGTAATCATTTGAGCATCATCAGTTGTAAGGTTGACAAATAATTCACCTGCTCTCGCTTTAGCATCATCATCTGGCCAATTGGAATTGGTTTCATCGCTGTAAGCCCACCAGTTCAAGACTACAGTATTCTCTGAAGCAGCATTGCAGTCATCGGTGGTTATGGCCACAAAGCATTCGATTAGCACGTCGTCAAAAGTGGCAACTTCACCGATTTTTGAACTAGCAATGGCATCATCCTCTGCTGCAGACGCTGTGATAATTGCTGGACAAATAAGCAATAATAAGACTGCAACGAGCATTTTCTGCATGTCATTCCTCCTCTAATTCATGCTCAAATGGCAACTGTAATTTGGCCCTTACAATATCCTTTTCAGTCGTCCCAATCATCAAACTAATCCAGTTTCCACTCCATGCTGAAATCAAAACCTGGTGATTAGAAATATCACATCCCAGAATCAACGGCCCCGAATATTCCTTAATGTCGCTAGGCAGTAAATCCTCTTTCAGTATCGCTTCATCGTTAAGTAATGCGATTACGGTCGCGGCATCAATTTCGATAATGACATCTCCAAGAATCTTCTCAATAGCCGGAATCGCCTCTTGTCTTGTCCGCCAAGTACCTTTGTTGTTGACAAAGCAAGGCATGCCGGCGTGGATTATCTTCAACGGATGAAAAGTATCATTTTGCCACAAGTTGCCATCCTTGTTAGGGCACATCGGGTGGTATAATCGGTCATAAACCGATTCGGGAGTTATGTTGAGGCGTCTGCCTCGCTTCCACCAGCTTAGACCGTTAGTATTCAGTTTGTACTGTTCTATAACCTGAGAAATTTCTTCGTCATGGGCAGGAATTACTGCGTGACGACCTCCCGCTTTAACATCGATAATACGTGGCTCCCAACCAGAGTCTTGTACCAATTTTCTTTTCGGAATGTAGACCTTGGCTTTACCTTCTGGTGTCGCTTCCGGTTTATGCCTAAGCAGTGCCACAAAAAAGCCACCAGTGTCGTTATCCATGTGGTATAACCGCTTGGTAAGTTTTAGCTGTTCAGCGATGTAATTCTCATTGCCTTCATCCACATTTTCGTCAATCATCTGGCGCTTTTGCGGATCGATATGGGTTAATTTTAGCCCAGGAAGTTTAGGCAAAGTTTCGTTAATTTCCACTGGCTTACCTTCATCATCGATTACATCCCAAGCCGATAAACCGTCATGCATAATCAAGCCAGGCAGGATTTCCTCATTGATTTCTACTAGTTCCATCCACGGGCAATTACGTAGTAGTTCAGCAACTACGGCTTCATTTTCAACCGGATCGATGCTACATGTAGAGTAAATCATTTTGCCACCAGGTCGTAAACCACGGGCACCACTCTCGGCAATGTTCACTTGAAGGCTGAATAAACTACGACCGTCCAATGGTCGCCACTTTTCCCATACCTTGACGTTTTTACGAGTTGTTGCTGAGCCGGAACATGGCACATCGGCAATAATTGCATCATAACCCGGCTCTGGAATTCTACCGATATGACGCCCATCTTGCTGATTGATTAGCACATTGGTTAGAGCCAACCTAGCGCGGTTAGAAATCAGCATATTCGCTCTCGAGGATACGGGTTCATTAGCAATAACAAATCCATGAGTTGAGAGCTTCTCTGCAATTTGAGTTGTCTTTGAACCCGGTGCAGCACACATGTCCAAGACGACGGTTTCTTCAGTTATTCCAAGAAGTTCAACAGGCAACATACTCGCTGCTTCTTGTCGAGTGATTCTGCCACTATCATGAAGAATAGTCATCATTCTTTTGGCATAATCATCGGGTGCCTTGCCTCTGGCAAACGGCATTTGCCAAGCGCTTTCATCCGGCATCCATGGGATTGGTTTGCCA
>CALDPP010000065.1 GCA_937911345.1 uncultured euryarchaeote
GAGGTCCAGTAGGAGGTTTACTCGGCGGTCCAGTTGGTGGACTGGATGGTGGTCCGCTTGGAGGTCCAGTAGGAGGTTTACTCGGCGGTCCACTTGGTGGTAGGCTAGGTGGAGTGCTTGCAACAACCGGCTCTTCGACAACTGCATTTTCTGTTTGAACAGGCAATGGAGGAGGATTTTCTGCGGTAGCGGGGGCCTCTGTTGACACATCTGAAGAACCACTTACCTGTTTAGAAAATGCGAGTAAATCTGATGCAGGGGCCTCAACTTCAGTAGTTTTTGCAGGTTCAGGGGTACTAGGCACGGGGGTGCTAAGCAAAGGATCGTTTGCTCTCTCCCATGGCGGTACTCGAGGGGCATCTTCTGAATTTTCTGCTTCTTTTGGCACACTACCAGCGGTGATTGCAGTTGAGCCACCGGCTGAATTTTCACCAAAATAAGAGGTCATCTTGATACTCGAAGCATCAATTAGGCCACGCTCCTCAACATTACCGAAGTCATCTAGGTCGCTGGTGAAAGCATCCGTGAACATTCCACTGCCAATCGCATTGTTGTACACTCTACCTTTTTCTGCTTGGTAGGTGAAATCATCGTCATAAGGGCCTAAGTCAGCCTCTACAGTGGGAGATCTAAGCATAAATGTCCAGTTGCCGCTTTGAAGCGGAAACTCGAAGTTAAATTTTCGAGTTAGTCCAGGGCCTAGAGAACTAATGCCTTCACTCGATTCTACTTTCTTGTTGTCACTGGTTTGGATGAAGATATCTAATCCTCCCATTGGCATTGCAGCTTCATTAGAAATCTCTACTGTGACTTGTATAACATCTTCATCATCGTCATCAATTTCCATCGATGCAGATATTAGTCGGCATTCGATTGGGGATGCCCGTGTGAAATGTTCATCGCTCATTGAGACCCTTCCTAGCAATAGGCACAATCGGTAATACTTGAAATAGATGTCTAATCGTTCTTCATCGTAACTTCGTTCTAGTTTCTACCGGTAGAGACCAATCGACTGCTGCTACAGTATGGTTCTTTTTGTCGATAGATGTTCGGTACTCAGCATCCTTTGAGCGGGCATCAAATGCGTCTCTTAAACCGAACCATAAAGGTCCAACAATTGGTAGTAGATAGATTAGTTTTCCAACTGCCCTCGATCCCCAATGATGCTGTTCAAGTGCAGTTCCATTATCATGAACGATAGCAATCCTGAATGCTCTTTGACCCAAGGAGCGACCGTAGACTCTACCTGTATATTTCCAATATAACCAGTGTGATGTTAACAAAATCGCCCAATTTGAAGAAAAGAATAGAATATACTCTGCTCCACCGGTCAACAACTCAAAATTAAGCAGATTCAAGGTTAACTGCCCGTTGGTCAGGAATGTTAAGACTATTGAAATCAGCATAACATCCAACATAAAGGCCGCTATTCTTTTCCAAATCGGCGCTATTAACATGCCCTCAGGTGCGCTTGCTAGTACTGCTTGCGCCAGTGTGCCGCCGCCTTGATGTAGACTAACCGGGCTTTCCGCCATGTTGGTTGCTCAATGGCCTAGTTTGTCAATCTACGCATTAGTCTTGTGATAGATGCCAGGCGAACAAATTCCTTTCACCAACCCAGTCAAGCCAAGAGTTCCAAGTTCCATCATGGCGTAGTGTATTTGGATTTCCAACGATGACTAATCCCCGTTTTGCTCTTGTAAGCGCGACATTTAATCTTCGTCTATCGCTAAGGAAACCAACTTCTCCAGTTTCATTAGCACGCACAGTCGAGAAGACAATAACCTCCTTCTCTCTTCCTTGATAACCATCAACACTCTTTATCTCAAGCCCATGAAATGGTTCACCTAAATCGCGACCACCGGCTTGCTGAAATAAGTCGGAGAGGATTCTGACTTGACCATTATACGGTGTGATAACTCCAATATCTCTAGTAGTCAAATCTCCAATCTCCAACAATCCCTTGACAACGTTGAGTACCTTTGCCGCTTCAGCAAAATTTGACCGACTACTCCCCTCCTCATCTTGTAATTCAATACCATCAACGGGAATAAATGCTAGTGGATTATCCCAGTCTGGCCAGAGTAATCCACCAGGGGCGAGTCGCTCATTTGCACTACAACCATCCTCTAGCTTGTTATCGTAAAATCTAGCACTCGGGAATTCTCTTATCACGGGATGCATACGGTATTGCGTTGTTAACATATGAGCAGGAATTCCGCATTTGTTCAATCTTTCAAATAGCGATTGATTGAGCCCTCCTAGTTCGGCTCTTTCACTTATCACAGTCGGTGGCAATTGTTTATGATCGCCGACTAAAATCAATTGCCTACACCCGCGAATTATTGGCACTAAGGCGCTTGGTTCACTTGCTTGAGTAGCTTCATCAATCAGTACAATGGGGAACTTTCTATCGCCAAGAATATGATGTCCTGCTCCTATGGTTGTAGCACAAACTACTTCTGCGCTATCTAAAAGTGAAGCGATGACATTATTCTCAAGAGTTCGTATGTCTTTGAAATTATTTTTGATATCGCGGTGCGCAAGCCCTTTTTCTTTGCCTTTCAATGAATTCAAATCTTTCCTGAGGTCTTCATTTTGTTGTTTGATATATTCGATTTCATCCTGGAGTGGATGTTGTTCTATCAGTGCATCTAAGGTACTGTTCCTGAGTGATTCTCTGACTTTAACAGGTTTACCGATTCTAACGGCATTAACTCCGATATTGACCAAACCCTCCAATAAATTGTCTACCGCCACATTTGATTCTGCACAAGCAAGTATGGGGCCCTTACCCATCTGCGAGAGTTGCTTCAATAAGTGAACTGCAGTAAACGTCTTCCCCGTACCCGGAGGGCCTTGGATAAGACTTAGTCTAGAGTTTATTGATTCATTTACAGCATTTTTCTGAGACTCATTCAAGGAATTATCTATTGATGCTTGATTTAATCGTGTTTTGCCTTTTATTTCAGGTGGCCTAGCTGCAGATGTAGCCGGGTCATGTAGCGATGCAAGAATCAAGTCTCGTAGCGGAGTTCCCCCGGTAGATTCGGTCGAATGAAACGCAATCAAGGCTTCATGCATCCGGTCATGAGCGATTCGGTTTGCGCCTTTATCAATTCGCCATCGACCTTTTTTCAAATCTTTGGGTTTTTCATTTACTACTACTCTAATTCTAGTTGGTCCTCTATCCAATACAATCCCTTCGTAAACTTTCTCTCCCCAAGGTTTTGTTCTAGAAATTAGCACTATGTCGCCGTGACTAAACCGATGTGGAGGCAATCGATTTCTATCCACCTGTTCGAAGACGATTATTGGGTCGCCATAGAATCTACCCTGTCCTCGACATGTCAAGTCAAACAGAGTTAATCCAGCACTAACCAGTTTCTGTTTATTCCATTTTTTCCAACGCTCTTCTACCATTGCGGTTTCATCCTCAAGCTCGATTTTGATTAATTCGGTAAATCTCTTGAAGTGTTCTTGGCCTTTTTTCCATGATATCGGCATTTCCTCCGACAAATCTAATTTTTCATTGCCGGATTTTGGCATTGAACTATCCATCCTGCGAACAGAGCCCTTCTTTGCCATGGTAATCCCAACATTTTCCACCAAATGATAGTGTTGATTGAAATGAATGATAACCTAACCGTGAAACCCTATCACTTAAACACTCAATCAGTCGCCAATAAATTGGTGGGTGTGATGTTTGGATGGCGGAAGAAAGACTCTTCTGACTTGCAGAACATTTGCCCATATTGTAGTACACCTAACGAAATTGGTAGTAAAGAGTGCAAGTTATGCTACTATGATTTGACTGTTTCAGCAAGAGATCAACCAATGGCTAACCCCACAAGTTCAGAGTCTGACATCATGACAACCCTACTTGGTGAGGATGACACTACTGATGAAGAGGAAGATTATGCCGTCGAAGCAGTGTTATCTCTGGATGAAGTGACGATTGATATCGACCAATTTGAGACAGGGGGCTCTGAGGAGGAAGGCCAATTTGAGTTCATTGCCAGTTCAGGTCCAACTTTGTCTGAAGTTCAGGATTATTCAAAGCCAGAAGAAGTTGAACTATCTCCAGACGATGCCCCGGACAAAAAATCAGAATTTATTGTCCCAGAGGCTAACCCACTCGATGAAGTTGCAGAACCTGTGCACACAGGCCAAGGGTCGCTATTCTTGGATTCAGAAGATTCAAATGACGATTTTAGTGATGCTGTGGGGCCAAATCAATTACGGAATATGGAACCTCAAGTGATTTCAGAGGATACAGAAGAGGTCACAATTTCCCTTGCCAGTGCAGTGTCTCAAGAAGAATCAAGTGAAACACCAGAGCTGCCTGATATCCCCGACGAATCTACCGAAATGATGGTGGATTCTACCCCAGAAATCCCCGATATTCCGGTAGACCTGCCAGTTGAAGTTCAAGACGAAACTCCCGTGGTTCCCGACATTCCGCAGGATGCTGATATTGAATCGCAAAATGAAACTCCCGAGGTGCCAGATATTCCACTTGATACTGATGATTCAACGGTAGATATTGATAGCAATCCGAATGAAATAGTTCCTGCACCAACCCCACAATTTGATGGAAGAATTTGGCCTTGGCCGGCTAAGGATGCGTGGGATGAAAGGCAAGTTTATCGAGAGGTAGTTTCCATGCTGGAACTGATTAAGACCGGTAAACTTGCTCAAACGGCTCAGCAGTTGGATAACTTAGGTCCCCATTTAGATGGTAATCTGGATATGCTGGCTCACATTGGCACTATTATGCGCTATCTTGGCCGAGAGGAACACTTGCAATGGATGTTAAAAATGGCCAAAATGACATTCCCGAACGACCCTAATGTTGCAAGAGCAATTACTCACTTATCATGAGGTTTAACCATGACTAAAACTCCACAACTTTCTGTCGATGGCGGTTTTTCTCTAAACCCATTGAGTAAGGTTGCTCTGACGCCTATCTTAAACGCCTTCAATGAGGATCCTGAATCCGCTTACTCCGCTCTACCTTGGTTGGATAAAAACAAAGAAATCCGGCAACAGATTAGAGACATGCTGTTCGACGTTGAATCCCAAGACGAGTCAGATGAAATCCACTTTTGGTCAATAGTTCATGATGAGAGCAAGGAGTTTGTTGGGCTGATAGGTCTTGGTGATGAATTGCAATTACTTCATTCAAATTATAATTTAGGATATTGGGTCAGGTCAAAATTCCGCCGCCAAGGAATAACGATAGGGTCGGTAAATACAATTCTTCAATGGTTAAATTCGCGCAATGAATTTTTCCGAATTGAAATCACAGTCCACCCACACAATGCTGCAGGTCTTGCTACTGCAGCGTCGGTATGCAACGGCTGGGACGGTGAATTAGTTGAGGAATTCATTGGTATTGAAATTGCCAATCGCACAGTACCTCACAGAATACACATAATTGATATTAATCGAGGTGGCGATAGTTGAGTCTAACTTGGTTGACTATTGACTGCGACGATATTAGACACATACCGAAACATCACGGCCATCCAACACGCACCAAATCTCCAATTGCATCAAGTGAATTATCGCCAGCCTTCAAATCGGGTATGAAAGGCTTTGAAGAATGGTTGGAAAGCCATGACAAACCTGTAACATTATTTGTTATTGCAGATTCTCTCGAGGATGAAGAATTTAGTAACTGGTTAACAACAATAATTGAAAGATTTACCCATCGAGTAACCATAGGATGCCACGGATTAGATCACAAATCCTGGTCAGCATGGCCTGAGAATCCTGATTTGTTTAAACAATCAATGAATGAAGCAATTAAGATTATTTCAGATTTTGCGAAAGCGAATTATCGTCCATGGTTTAGAGCCCCAGCAGGTTACATGGCTCCGTGGATGATAGGGCCCTTGTTTGAGTGTGGAATAACAGTTGATACCTCGATTAATGATTCAATTTTGACCCAATCTAAATCTGGTAGGGGAAATACTTGGCAACAAGTTCGTGAGGCTTGTAATGATGTAGGAGTTATCGAACGAGAATGGTTGACAAAATGGAAGTTGCCTGTTAATGGACCTGCCTTGACAAAGTTCCCACTTTCGGTAATTGCTAGATATGCTTGGAAAAGTCTACCCAGCGTGATAAATTGTGAGAATGTACAAAATGCTATCGAAGATAAAAATCAAACAATAAACACGGTATATTGGCATATTTTAGACCATTCAAGAAATCAAGGAAAGTGGCAACCCCCCATTCCTCAATCTATACTGAATCACTAAAAACCGCCCATTTAACCAATGTTCATGTTCAGTCAGTTTAACTGGGGCAAACCACAAACATGGCATCAAGCAGTCTCTTCAGAGGAATCAACGATTCTAGAGAGGGCGATTTCAATATCGTTTTTCGCTGGTTTAACAGCATTGTGTGCCCAAATTGCCTTTTCAGTACCTTGGACACCAGTGCCCTACACATTCCAAACATTTGCTGTACTTGCTACCGGAGTATACCTGCGCAGAAATGATGCCTTCATTTCTGGTTGTCTCTATTTGGTAGTTGGAGCCTTAGGAGCCCCGGTTTTTGCTGAAGGAGGTGCCCAATTATTTGATAGTGGCAAATTGATTGCTAGCGGTGGCTATCTAATGGCATTCCCGTTTGCCTCGGCACTTGTTGCAGAAGGGCTTGACAGGTCGAGGTCTGCTGGTGTTGCAGATATCAAAGCACAACTTATTTGCTGGACATTGGCAATGATTCCAGTTTATGTTATTGGAACCCTTTGGCTAGCGGAATCATACTCAGTTGATTTCGCTCAGGCGTATGAATGGGGCGTTGAACCATTCTTGGTTTGGGATTTAGGCAAGATTGTCGTAATGGCTTTAGTTACTACCAAATTGTGGTCTTATAGTCAGCCAGAAAATTAGATTTCAGCGGTTAATAGACAAATTACCAGTAGATGTGAAATTATGAGTACCAAATTATTAGCCTCAATCAGTGGTAATTTAATTGGACTAGTAGCGTGTCTGAGCTATTTGATATATTGCGTTGCTAACCAACGAGTATTCATTAGAAGCAAAGGTTGGAGGACGAAGGAAGAGGCGCCGGGTGCGTATAAATTCACAATTGGATTAATGCTCTTCATTGCTATAGGTTCATTTGGAGCGCTACTTTACAGAATATATGCTTTCTATGAACTTTGAATCAAGTTTATGTGGAATTCATATTTAGCGTAGGGTGATTGAGATGCAACCAGAACCTGAATCTGAAGCAAAACCAGAACAAAGCGACGGCTTTTGGGAACAACCTGAGATGCAGGGAGTGATGCCTCAGGCTCAATATACAATAGCCGGAGAAGTCCAAGCTACTCAGCAAATACCACTTGGGGCAACCCATTTTGCTATGTTTCCTCAAACCAATGCTGTTTTGGCATTGGTATTGGCTATAGCATCGTTTGCATGTGGTGGTTTGCTACTTTCGATACCGGCACTAATTGTTGCCATTTCTGCGAAGAAAATAACCGATCATAACCCAACTCATCCGGATAGAGGAATAGCAACTGCTGCATATATCACGGCAATTGTGAATATTTGTATTTCAGCACTGATAATCTTGGCTTACGTAGTCGCAATCCTTGCTTATACTGCTGGCTAATCACTCTCTTCGGGAAAGGAATGCTGCAGCACCTGCTAGTGCAACGATTGAAGCGACTGCGGCAAAACCAGGGGTTGATTCTGACTCTTTGTCGTCCTCGGAGGCTTTTGATGCGTCTATACCAGTACCAACGATAATTTCACCCTTCATTCCCATAGTGATGTGTGGTTCACAAGCATAGTAGAATGTGGTATTCTCAGTGAATGTGTATGAGAAGTCAACGGTTGCTGCTGCTGCACCGGAGTATACACCGCCTGCTAGTCTTTCATTACTTCCAATCTCGGCAATTTCTGCAACATTGTGTGGCATGTCAGAATCGGTCCACTTCCAGCAAACAGTTTCTCCAACGTTGATAGTTACTGATACTTGATCGTAAACGTATCCAGACTCGCCGACGCCAATTGTTACGTCACAATTGTCCACTGGCTCTTCCACCACAGGTTCATCTGCAGGTGGCAGTAGTATTTTGTCGATGACGTGAATAATTCCGTTGCTCGCTTCAACATCTGCAGTTGTCACGGTTGCTTCACCGATGGTTACAGTACCATCAGTAACTGTGAATGTAAGGGTATCTGTGTTGGCGGCTTCAGCGGTCATTCCGTCTGTGACATTAGCGGCATCTACTGCAACTCCTGAGATTACGTGATAAAGTAGAATGTCTTTGAGAGTTTCATTTTCAGCGTCTGTATCGTAATCATCTAGATTGACTCCAGCATCGCTGAAAGCTTGGTCTGTTGGTGCGAAGACTGTAAATGGCCCTTCGGAGTTGAGTGTTTCAACAAGGCCAACATGGCTCAATGCTGCCACTAAAGTATCGTGACTTCCAGTGCCATCAGCAACATCTACTATGGTTTGTTCATTCTCGTCCTGTGCTTGTACTAATGCAAGTGTTTGAGCAAGGAATAATGCGGCTATTGTAATTGTCAACAATCTGTTCATGACAAAAAGCCAATTTGGCGCTCTTATAAACCACTGTAAATCTCACAATCTGTCTTCTTGTGTGATGTAGAACCTCAGGCGATCTGCCATGCCATACAAGGACTCTACAACCCTAGTCTCTGGTTTGAGGTTTTTTTGCAGAATTGTTCTAGTCTCTTGGTCGACCATCATATCAAAACTTTGCATAAGGTTGGCAAGTTTTCTTTGTAATCTGCCACCGGTTCTGTCCCAATCCATCAGCAAACAAACCGATGCCCCTCCAGCAGATTCGTTTCTAGTCCCGTATGTTTCGTACAGGTGTGCGACAACTCTCTCAATAGTCCAACCTCGATTTAACACCTCTACAGGACCAGTGAAGCCAAGCGCTAGTAATGCTCTTTTGTCTCTGGGGCCTTCGATAATAATTGGCCAGTTAAACAACCGGTTTTTTCTTCTAGCCTCGCCAATCGCTTGTCCAGCATTGCTAAACCGCAGCTCATAGTTTCCAAGGCCACTACCGTCGTTACGATTTTGACTCGCCATCTAATCACCTCATTCACGAGTATTTTATCTCAAAATTAGGCGGCTGATAAACTGTGTCAATTTTTTGGCTCGGCGGAATGTGTTAAGGAAAAACTAAGGTTCATATACCATTAGTGTAAATGGTGTACTGCTAAGCACCTCTGGGTGTTGTAAAACATTGAGCCAACGGCATTTTTCGACAAATGCTTAAGGGGTACAATATGGGCGCTCAATCAGGTCAAGTCCATGGTGGCAGAGGATACCGTTTTTTCAGTACTTTACGACAAATTTCTTTTTTGGGGAATTCTCGTTGGAATAATCACATTTGCATGGATGTTCTATGCAATGATTAGATACCGTGCAAGTATTATTCCGGATACAACTGACGTCGATCATATCGTAGTTGGTTCGTTCCCTGTAGACCGACACAACACAAAGGTAGAGGTATTGTTCTACGTACTTCCAACCATCATCGTAGTTTGGCTAGTTGTTCTTGCTCTAGCATCAAACACTGCAGTTTGGGTAATTCCTGACGAAGAGGAAGCATTCGATATCGAGGTCATCGGCCAACAATGGTTTTGGGAGTTTGAATACAAAGATGAATTGACCTATCAAGACGACTCAAGAGTTTCCGGTATTGATGTAGTATGGGGCAGTAATCTAACTGTACAACACACTAGTAACGCTGATGCGACAAATATGACGGTCACTGTAAATGGAGACTCTACAACGTACGGTTTAGACACATTAGTCGGTTCGACGATGATAGATACATCATTCAACAGATTTGTCTCAGCGTCGGTATCAGTTGAAGATGCCGAAGGAAATGAACTTCATCGTTGGGGACACATACCAATTAATCACAAATTATCAACAGCTGCAGGAGATCACTTGATTGTGCCTTGTGACGATGAAGTAGTATTGAACCTATTTTCTTACACATCAGACTACAGTCAGTTGAACAGTACCTATTGGGGAGTTCAGCACTCATTCTGGTTGCCTGAGTGGGGCGTAAAAGAAGACCTTGTTCCTGGACTTGAGGGTGGCACAGTGATGTGGTTTTTGCCTGATGACCCCGGAACATTCAACATTCGATGTGCTGAATATTGTGGACTTGATCATTCAAAGATGATTGGCTATGTTGATGTTGTATCCCCGATTGAGAACGGTATAGAGTATTGCGATGCTGATACTGGAGTGAAGAAAGAAGGAGGTGCGAATTAATGCGCACTAGAACCTTGGCCTTGCTATCAATAGTGCTAATTTCATTAGTAATGGTGCCACAGTTTGATGCTGCACCAGGTGGTATTGGGTCTGCTGGTGACAATGGATGTTCATGTCACGGAGGGCCATCATCAGATACTGTCGTCTCAGTAACAGGATTGCCCGAAACCTACAACTCTAGCGAGACCTATACATTCACAGTAACAGTCACTAATGATGTGATGACACTTCACAACGATGGCAGTACTGAAGGTGCAGACCCATGGAATGGTCGAGCAGGTGGTTTCAGAATTTTAGCATCAAAAGGAACCGTTACGGCGGTTGACCCGAGTATGGCTCAAGAGATGAACGGCGGATTAACTCACACTGCAGCAGGTAATGCAGTAAGAACATGGGACTTTGAATGGACTGCTCCTGCAGACGATTCCAAGTTCGTAGATTTCACAATTTACGGAAATGCCGTAAATGGCGGTAACGGTTTCAATGGAGACATGTGGAACAGCTATGAGACTACTATTGCAGGAATCGCAGCAGGTGAAATGGCACCAAGCGTTAGAGCATTGGTTCTCTTACTTACCGCTATAGCGCTTGCTCTAGGTTTGATTTTACTTGGTGTTATGTGGGTTTACTACTCCAGATCTCCTGAAACATTCAGCATTTACAACTTCTGGAGTTATCTAAAGCCGTGGCTTACCACCACCGACCACAAAGAAGTAGGTATCATGTACTTCTTGTATGGTTTCTTTTTCTTCCTAGTTGGTGGCTTCTTAGCGCTGTTATTCAGAATTCAACTCGCAGTGCCAGAGAACACTTTCCTTACTGAGACTGAATACAACTCATTCTTTACCCTACACGGAACTACCATGATTTTCCTTGCAGCCATGCCAATGATTGCTGGTTTCATGAACTACGTTCTGCCACTACAAATTGGAGCTAAAGACTTAGCATTCCCTAGAATCAATGCAATGGGATTGTGGTTGTTGGTATTCTCCAGCCCACTAATCTATACTGGTATTTTCACCGGTGAGGCTGCCGACATTACTTGGGTTATGTACCCACCTTACTCATCATTGACAGAGGCCAATCTTGGTGAAGGTTTGTCTCAATATGGTTCAAACATAGGTACTACTGCGTTCTTGTCTGGTATGTTCATGCTTGGTGCATCATCAACCCTTGGTGGTGTGAATTTCATTACTACAGTATTCACCATGCGCGCTCCAGGAGTAACTTGGATGAAGATGCCGCTATTCACTTGGTCAGTTTTCGTCAGTGTATTCATGCTGTACATGTCCTTACCAGCGCTAATCATTGGTCTAGTATTCCTATTATTCGACCATACAATAGGCACGGTATTCTTCACCAGTGGTGGCGACAGTTTGCTATTCCAGCACTTGTTCTGGTTCTTTGGGCATCCTGAGGTTTACGTGGTTATTATTCCGGCCTTTGGTATCGTTTCAGAGGTACTTGCTACAAGTGCAAGAAGATCTATCTTCGGTTACAAGTCAATGGTCTTCGCAATGGCAGGAATCGGAGTAGTTGGTTTCATTGTTTGGGGCCACCACATGCTGACTTCAGGTATGGATGCCTTTTGGCGTGCTGCTTTCATGATAACAACCATGGCGGTAGCGATTCCAACTGGAGCGAAAATTTTCAATTGGTTGGCAACTATTTGGGGTGGCAGCCTAGTAATGAAAACACACACCCTGTGGTCACTAGGTTTCCTAGTAACTTTCACCCTCGGAGGTATCTCTGGAATGTTCTTCCCAGTCGCAGGTTTGGACGTACACTTCCATGATTCATACTTCGTTGTAGCTCACTTCCACTACGTATTCATTGGCGGTACCGTCTTTGGCTTGCTGTCTGGTGTGTATTATTGGTACCCTAAGGTTACCGGGCGAAAACTCAACGAAACGCTCGGACTTTGGCACTTCCTTATCGGATTCTCTTCATACAATGCAGCCTTTTGGCCAATGCACAAACTTGGGATCATGGGCATGCCACGAAGAACCCACTCTTACTTGGAGGAAACCGGTTTCGCTGAATACAATATGGCTGTGAGTATCTTCGCCTTCATATTTGGATTGAGCCAACTATTGTTGGTATGGAACATCTTCTCATCTGGCCGCAATGGCGAACCAGTTGGCAAGGACCCATGGGGCGGTTGGTCTCTTGAGTGGTCTACTACATCGCCACCTCCAACACCGTCATTCCATGATATCCCAACACAGGGTGACATGAATGAGTTATACGGCCATCACCATGATAGTGGCGACAAGAAATCAGTCGCCGAAAAATTATGGAAAGCCAAACCAAAGGGGGCAGAAGAATGAGCGGTCATAACAATCATGTAGACAACTCCGTATGGAGTCGAGCCATTCTAATGGCTGGAGCAATATTGACCATTGGAATAGTTGCTTTTGCTGCACTCGGTCTAGGTGTTGGTAGCGTTAAGCATGATACCTATGATGATGCCAAAGCTGCTTATTATGAGGCCATGGATGACCCTACAGTTAGCGAATCAGAATTAGAACACCTACACCATGAGGAGATAGATGCTCATCTATCTTACCTTACTTATTGGGTCGCTGGAATTACCATCCTAATAATCAGTGCAATATATGCAATATTCTTGGGAATTGGTGGTTTCATCAACCTAATACAACCTCAGGACGACCATCACGACGATCATCATGATGACGATCACCACGACGAGCATCATGGATCAGCATCACCAATTATCTTCTGTTTTGGTGTACTATTGTTCTTGATGGGCTTCCCCGACTTTGTTGAAGCACTCCGTGCCTTGATGTCCCAAGGCGGTACCTTTGCTGCTGGCGATTTAGTGTTGAGCACACTCGGTCTAACCGTCATTATGATTGGTGTGGCAAATTGGTGGCGTGAAGACCTACCATTCATCGGCTATGGCGAGCAAATTGCCACTTCAGCACCGTTTGAAGGAGAGCATATCAGAAAAGCCGGTCTTTGGGTATTCATAATGTCTGAAGTAATGGTCTTCGCTACATTCTTTTCATCTTACCTGAGAGTTAGAACAGAGTGGTGTACAAAATGGGCTTTCGATGAAGGGAAGTGTTCAGTAGGAGCAACAGAAGGCGATATCGTTCTAACCGCTTCAGATTATCTCCGACCAGGTGGTGCAGCGGGTACTGGTGATTTTTGGACTATGTTACCTGGTGCAGTCAACACCTTTGCTTTGATTATTTCATCTTACACCATTGTTCTTGCACTGAAGACAGCCAAGTCAAAGGATTGGGAAGCACCAAAAGGTGTAATGCGATTTTTGTTGCCGGACAAGAAAACCGCAGTACGCAATTACTTGATTGCAACACTGCTACTTGGGTCGATGTTTATCGTTCTGAAACTTGTTGAATGGAGTCACCTTGTTGCTGAAGGATTCACCGTTGGAACAGTTCAAGGTTCAATTTTCTACGTTGCTACTGGAGCACACGGTTTGCACGTATTCGTGGGTTTGCTGATAATGCTATATCTGGTATTCAAGGCTGACACGATTGGTTATGATGAGGACAACGGTCAAGGAATCGAATATTTCGGTCTTTATTGGCACTTTGTTGATTTGGCTTGGGTAGTAATCTTCCCAGCATTCTATTTGTATTGAGGTGATTAAGTGGGAGAACATGCAGCAACAGGATTAGAAAAGTGGCTACTTGACAAAACAGGAAAAGACATCTATTTTTGGAACTTCCAAGTATTGATGTTCTTTACTTTGTTCGAAGTAGGAGCAGTATTCTTCGAAGTGATTCCAGGAACCGACATCGCAATCACTCGATTCATGGTTTGGGGAATCCTCATCGTCGTTGGAATAATCAAAGGTTACGGAATTGCCGCATACTTCATGCACTTGAAGGGCGATCCAAGAATCTACACACGAACAGCACTATTCCCAGTGTTATTCGTTTTGCTAATGCTTTGGGGAATTGGTCTTTCCAACCCAGAAGCAGTCACGGAACTACCATCATGGTGTACACCAGATTGGGATTACGCAACAAAGAGATGAAGCATTGATATAACTCACTCTTCAGCACTATCCAATGTCAAGAAAGAGTATCATTACCGCATTGGTAATTTCGATGTTTTTGGTTTCGGTTATACCGACCGCAAATGCCTACAAAGGATACCAACTATCTCGGGGACCGGTTGATGATTTTACTCTAACCAATCAAGATAACGAATTGATGAATCTAACAGATTTTCGTGGAGATGTCGTTGTTGTTGCATTCATTTTCACTAAATGTCCAGACGTATGCCCAATTATCACCCAATTATTGCGTTCGGTTGATGAAGGATTGACTTCAGAGTATCAAGAGCATGTATCAATAATCTCAATCAGCGTTGACCCGGAGTATGATACTCCTGAAATGCTCAAAGATTACACAGAGTTGCATGGAGTAAATTGGCCCCATCTTACTGGCGACCCAGTTGAAATGGAGCCAATTTGGAGTTCTTTTGGCCTAGTTGTTCAAAAGAATGTTATTGATGCTCATTTGGGTGAAATAAATGGTCACCAAGCCGAAGATTCAACTCTAATGTTTGTCAACAAGTCTGGTGTGGCAACCGAATTAATGAATACGCCAACTGCATGGTCTACGACCAAATTTGCCGCAGCTGAAGCAGACTGGGAATTGAATTATTCAACTCATCCAGAGTTCGGAACTATGCTAAGCGGTATTGAGGGCGTTGAGGCACCTGATGATTATTCATGGTGGTGGAAACTAATGACTTACAACAAGAGTTCTGAGAACTGGGAGGATTCCATGGTTGGAGTAGATTCAGTAGAATACCCATTGAGTAAGAATGTCGCATGGGTGGCATCCAATGCTGACGATTCGCTACTTAATGCCCCAGATTTAGATAATTCATCAGTATCAGTAATATTCCCGAACAACACAACCGCTCATCAGCAAATCACCAATAATAACGGATGGCATCTAACTAGTTCAGCGTTTGACGGTGCCGGAATCAGTTTTTCAGCACCTGATTCTCAGTGGGGGCATTACCTTGAATCCGTTGCTGATGAGGATCCCGCAGATGACAATTACAGTTGGTGGTGGGAACTACACGAATGGAATGAAACTGCTATGAATTGGGAAGCAAGTAGTGTCGGCATGGATTCAATAGAAAATCCATCTTATCTTGCTTGGGCACCTAATTCGACTGACGACTCTACAATACCAATGCCTGGAGTATTTGTTGAGGATGATGACGTAGTTTGCGATGGCCACGGCTGGGAGATGGGCAGTGGTGCTGGTAAACACTGCATGTGTGATGAAGGCTATGAATGGCCGGAAGACACCATGCTGTCTTGTGTTCTTGCTGATGTTGAAGAAGAGTATTATGTCGGGCACTCTACAACAACGCTTATTCTTGATACTCAAAGAAAGCCAGTTATCGCTTGGACTGGAGATAGCTGGCAGCCTGAAGAATTCATAGAAGATATTGAAGCCTTAGTTCAGGATGAAGGTTTAGTCGAGGTAGAATCATCAGGAATCCCAGGTTTCACTGCCGCCATTGGTATTGCCGCTATATCGCTTGCAGCCATTAGAATTGGCAGGAATAGAAACCATAACGATCAATAATTTGGACAAAGTTTCCCGTCTTGACAAGGGCAAAAGACTAGAAAGAGGAGTCTTTGCGGTAACTCGTTGCAGAGATCGCATAGCCCGGTATTGCGGTGGACTTGAAATCCACTGTCGTAAGACACGGGGGTTCGAATCCCTCTCTCTGCGCCAATTTCAGACAAATGTGTATTGACCCATTTTGATGGAAGAGTTCTCAAACTAAATCCCCTTTAGGCTCAATATGCGGAGGGCTCGACTCGCACTGCTTCTGGTCTGCACGATGTTTCTTGCAGGCTGTTTGGGGCCTGATACTGCTGAATGGGGCAGTAGCGGAATCGAGGTTGAAATCGACCGCAACCCCGCAACAGAAGCAAGTATTACAACCAATCTTGGTGCAACAAAAGCGACCTATGAGAGTCTCTCGCCAGTAGGTTGCGAAGTTGGAGAGGAAATCGTCACTGCCAAGAATGCCAGTGACAGAATCAAATTTACCGGATATTTGTCTGCCAGCGTTTTGTATGATTCGCACGATCCAATCAATGGTGCTAAAAACATGGATACTGCTGTGACAGCAGCCGTTGCGATTCAGGCCATGTCAAATAGTGAAGCAGAGAACGTAAAAGATGGCGAAGGTGCACGTATAGACGTCAAAGAATGGAATATTCCACTAATGCCAGAAACCAGAGCTGGTACAGTTGACTTAGATGAAATCGACAGTGAAACAGAATCAGACTGGTATGTCCTTGGATTAATTCCAACCACTGAAAATATCAATGATGGATTCCGCTCCTTGTCAGAATGGCATAAACCAATTACTATCCATGGCTACTTAATTAGTCCAACAACCGTCAATGGTTCAGCATTCACTATTGACGGCAAGTCACAATCTAACGGTTACCATCGCAGCACAGGAAGTTTTGCTCACACAGTAGATGATAATTGTAATCTTAATGTTGGAATCAACAATCTTCAATCCGTATATGTTCTAGTAGAAGAAATCGAGATTGATGGAAGAGTTGTGAGTTCGAATGGTAACGATGCTGATGAGTGGAAACTCGGACATGTACCATTTATTGGTCGAGGAGGCTTCATTACTTTCTTCATCATTGTCGGTATTGGAGGTTCAGTTGGTATGTTTTTGCTTTCTCAAATGATTGTAAGGCAAGGTGCTAAAGAGACTATGAAGACTTTGTTAGGCGATGAAGGCATTGCAAAAATTAAGAAAGTTGCTGCAGACCTTAAGCGAGACAAAAAATCAGGCACCATGTCTCCAACTGAACGTAAACGGCAACATGATAGAGAAGATAAGAAAATTGACAGCCAGAAACCTAAGAAATCATCTAAGAAAGATGATGCAGGAATTTCAGGTTTTGACTTAGACAGTGCTCTATCCGGAAGTTCATCTGATGGCCCTTCAGAGTTTGGTGGCAGTTCATCCTCTGTTGTGATAACCGAGGAATCGAAGAAACTGGAAAAGGAAATGTCTGATTCAGAAGTCGCCGCAGGGCCCGCATTTGGTCAACAAGACATATGGACACCACCACCTAAGCGCGACAGTGCACCAGTTAGCAATGTTGTCTCAAGTGAGCGAGCCCCAAAGCGTACCGAACATTTCTCAAGTGTCCGTCAAGATTCCTCACCTAAACCTAAACCAAAATCCGCCAAGGCACCGGTTAAGCGTCGAGCAGCTAAGAAGCGTAAAGCGGCATCACCTGCACCAAGAGATCCAGAGCCAGAATATGAGGCAAAACCAGAGCCGCAAACCTTTGACGAAGAAGATGACTTCTCTGATTTCTCGTTTTGATTAACGAATGATTTTCAGTGCACTAGGCATAACTTCCATCTTTAGCGGAGTCGAACCAATGTTCTCACCATCGACATTGATAGCTGTTGGCTTCGGAGTTGAGATTTCTAATGTCTTGAATCGGTAATAATCTACCATTGGATGGAATACATGTCGTCCTTCCTTCTTCAATTGACCAAATGCTTTGAGAATTTGACCGCGCTTCATTTTCTTCAATATTCCAATATCCATCATACCATCATCGAGAGAAGCACCTGGTGCTAAAGGCAAAAGAGAACCTCCAGTTTGACTATTTTGAATTAAGAATAAGGTGAAATCATCTTCGATTTCATGACCGTCAAGTGTTAGAGTTGCGTGACGTCGATTGTTCGCCATAATTGCCATTAAGATTCCAACATCATACCGCATTGGACCCATCCAACGCATTCCTTCGGCCTTTATGGTTGAATCAACACCAAGTCCCCATGTAACAAGATTTGCACTGTAGCGAGTTAGTTCACCGTTTTCATTGCCTGGAAGCCCCGCAACCATATCGACCTTTGCAAGGTCTAGCAACTGATAATTTCCGGCAACAATCCGTGAGATTGCTTCATCAGTGTTCTTGATTTTCAAGTCATTAGCCATCGAGTTTCCAGTTCCTGCGGGAATCAAACCAACTCTGCAGGTAGATTTTGCTTGCATCAATCCGGTTACAACTTCGGACAGGCTACCATCTCCACCAACAACTGCAACTACATCACTCTCTTCAGTGGCAAGGCCAGCAGCGAGTTCAATTAACTCACCAGAAAAAGTGGACAAGTGCATATTGACTTCAAGTCCTTGCTGTTCAAAGGCTTCTTTAGCCCGTTGAGCGACTTTCTCACCCTGCTTTTTTCCTGAAAAAGGGTTTATCATCAAGTGAACGACTTTGACATCATTTCCTTTTGCGATTTCCTTGGTGAAAACCTTGGCGTAAATTGGGCGACGCACTCCCTTCTTTTTCTTGGTTGTCATGTCGGGCAAAAACTCGATTATTTCCGGTCCATTGCCACTTGAGGCCATATTACCCGATACGGGTTTGACGCATGAATCCTTCTCTTTGGCGCAAAGCAAGCACTCAATTATGCAAAGCCACACGCTCTCACCGGTGCAGACTGTGGAATGGAGCGAAGCAGACGTTCGATTCATGACTCGTGCTCTTGAAGTTGCGGAAATTGGTCGCGGCCGAGTATCCCCAAACCCAATGGTTGGTTGTGTACTGGTTAAAGATGGCGAAATAATCGCCGAAGGATGGCACGACCACTTAGGAGGCTTGCACGCAGAGCAGATGGCAATCCATGATGCAGAAAAGAAAGGTCATTCACCAAATGGCGCAACTGCCTATGTTACACTTGAGCCGTGCAACCATTTTGGCCGCACTCCGCCATGTACTGAGTCGCTTCTTTGGGCAGGCATCAACCGAGTCATAGTTTCGCATCATGACCCAAATCCAACGGTTCGTGGCAAAGGAATCCAAGTCTTGGAGGAGGCTGGAATTGAGGTTGAAACTGGTCTAATGGAGTCTGATTCAGCAATACAGATGCGTGAATTCCTGCATTGGTGTGAACACAGAAGACCGATTGTTACGGTAAAACTAGCAGTTGACAAACATGGCTCAGTCGACGACCGTAGCCAGTCTGCCGGTCGCTTCACCTCTGAGGGTTGCTTGGATGCTGTTCATCAATTACGCAAAGAATGCGATGCTATTCTAGTCGGAG